>JAAURD010000248.1 GCA_012034075.1 Chloroflexaceae bacterium
GGTTGTACCACCGCCCCCACCGCCCACGCCAACACGTATAGGTGGTGTACCAGTTTCACCGGGTTCACCACCGTTGCCACCGGGCGTGCCTATTCCCGCACCGCCTACGCCAGATCATTCTGCCGGCTCGGAGTCGCCGCCGTTACCGCCTGAGCAGCCAGAAGCACCGCCGTTGCCACCGGCCGCACCCGAAGAGCCAGCGCCAGAGCAACCCGCACCGGCACCAGTGCAGCCAGCACCCGCACCGGCACCAGTGCAACCTGAACCAGCGCAGCCTGTCCCAGCACCGGTTGAACTGGCCCCGCAGCAGCCTGCGCCTGTGCCAGAATCAGCGGAGTCGCCGGTGGAAGCGCCCGCCGAAGCACCCGCCGAAGCACCCGCCGAAACGGATGCGGGTATTCAGGGACGTTCGCCAGCGGTTGCCAGCCTCAACTCGCCCTTTGATCCGAATGTCTCTTTCCGTGCCAGTAGCGACTGGGGCAGTGGCGTGGCTGGTCAAGATGTGCAATATACGCTGGTGTTGCGCAACGACCGCCCAGCAACCGAAGATGGTGCCAACACACTGAACAATGTGAGCATCTCAGCGGTCTTTCCCATGAACCTGGCGGTGAATGGGGCTGTGGCTGAACCCGATGGCGACCCGGAGATTAATGGCAATGAAGTGCGCTACCGTCGGGATACCTTGGCACCGGGGGAAGTGATTGAAATGCTGGTGACCACCCAGGTGCGTGATAATGTGCCGCCCGGTACGTTGATGATTGTCCAGGGGCAGCTGCTCTATGACGGCCTGGAACGCACGCGCCCATCGAACATTGTGTCGCTCTTGATTGTTACCGACAATACCGCGGCACCGTCACCAACCATTGCAGCAATCATTACGGCAACCCCACCCCCGACAGCCGCACCACAAGCACCGACTGCTACGGCGGTACCGGTGGCGCCGAGTGACACATCCGTGCCGGTGGTCGTTCAACCGACGGGGACGCGCGTTGCGGTGTTACCACCAACCGATACAGTTTTGCCGGGTGTGGTTGGGCCAAGTGCAACGCTGCCACCAGCCGGGGTGGTGCCTGACCCGACAACTGATAGTGGGCAGCCTCCCGCAATTGATCTGGGTCAGCCGGCCAAGCAACCGCTGCTCCCGAAGACCAGTGCAGGTGTACCGCTGCTCGGTCTGGCACTGCTTGGTTTTACGCTGATTGTGCGTACCATACGCTTGCATCGGGATCGCGAACGCATTTAGGCGCTTGCCTGGTTGGTACCTGTTTGTGGCTGGCCTGCGCGAGAGCAGGCCAGCCTTTCTTGTGTCATGACGATGCTCGTCCTTCATACCAAATGGCGTTCATCGATATGCGACGTAGGTCCGGCTTGCAGCCGCACGGCGGTCTTTCCCAAAATGCCAATTGTTGCGTTATAATAGTAACGATATGCGGAATTGCAAGAGCGCCGGTGAACCTACCAGAAAGTGAGAGCATACCATGTCGAATGTGGTCAATAATTGTCTTCAGTTTGATGGCATCGATGATTATGTTGATATAGAAATCACGTTGCCCGTCAGTGATATGACCTATGAGCTCTGTTTTTGCACAACCGCGTCAGATACATCGCTGATTGCTACGACCAATGCCGAACGGAGCGTGAGCGACTGGCGCATGTTCTTGATCGGTGGAAACATCTATGCTGGTTTCTGGAATGATGCACCTGTAGGCAGTACTGGCCTGAATCTGGCGGATGGACAGTGGCACCATGTGGCCCATGTCTTTGGCTCGGCCATAGGCGGGCAATTGCTCTATGTTGATGGTCGCCTGGTGGCACAGGGCCAGAGCACCGGATCAGCGTACACCGAACAAACACGGTTGCTATTCGGCTGCTGCCCCGATGCCGAATATCCCTATTTTCAGGGCCGTATCGCCGAGGTGCGGGTCTGGCAGACCATTGCTTCGCCTGAGCAGATCAATGACTATTTGAACATGCGCCTGTGGGGCCACGAAGCCGGCTTAGTCGGGTACTGGTCGCTGAAAGGCGGACGACCAACCCCCACCACCGAAACAGAACCAGAATCGGCCGAAGCAGCAACACCACCAGGAAAGAAGCGTGGTCAGAAGAGCCAGAACACTGTCTTCGATAAAATACGTGCTATAAGAGGATCTATTTGTGGAGCTGAACGAATAGCAGATGCCGAGTTAAACCTCGCCCCGCCGCCATCGCTCACCAATCCGGCACTCATTTTTGATGGCACTGATGATTATTTGGAAGCACCCAACCCTTTTCTTACTTCCGAAACCTTCACGATTGAGCTATGGGTTCGTCCTGAGCATCTGAGGACTGATCGTGAATATGGTATTATCGGCTATGTTGAGACCGATGGTACCTGCAAACCGAGCCTCTCGCTGGTGGGAACGAACGGCGGCTTACGGTATGACTCGTATGGCAGCGATGGGACGCGCTACACGGGTGTGCTGGAAGGCTACTTTGAACAGGAAGACGCCTGGGTGCATGTGGCCTGGGTGTATGATGGCATCGATTATCGCTTTTATCGCAGCGGCAAGCTCTTTGCAACCATAACACCCGTGCCCGAAAAGATACGGATCATCAATGAAACACCCTGTTGGGTTGGTCGAGCCGCCACCCTGTGGGTTGGTCAATTGTCAGAAGTGCGGGTGTGGGAGACTGCTCGCATACCAAAGCAACTCCGGCAGCAGATGAAGCACCGTTTGCGTGGCAACGAAGCGGGCTTGATTGCCTGCTGGCCCATGAACGAGGGCGCCGGCGTCGCCACCGATGTCACCGACCAGAGCCATAATGGTCGCGTATATGGGGCACGTCTGGGCAGTTCACGCTTAGAATTTAAAGCTCCCAAGGCAGTCCCATCAGGCGCCAGCATTGCATCCAGCACCTATGTATCACAGCCCGAAAGCATTGTTGCCCAACTCACCGATGATAACATCTTTAAAGCCCTCTTCGATCGATTACAGGCAGCCACCCAGGAGCTTGATGGCAAGCGCACCGTTACGCTCGATGCGACCGTACTTGAGCAATTTAATCTCTTTCCGACCCTCGAAGCACTTGGGTTGAAACAACTCAGTCTAGCCGATGCACACCTGGAGTTTATCAGCGAAGATACCGATGTTGACTGGAGCACGAAAGCGGCGGAGCAGTTTATGGGCATCCGTCTGCAAGGGACATCCGCACTGTTTGGGCTGACTGAGACGCAGGCAGTGCTTGAATGCGTCCTTGATGATGATGATGGTGACCCGGCCGCAATGCTTAAGCTGCGCCCTATCAGTGATATGCATCTGCCCGTTGATCAGTTGCTCGCCACTGGTATCCCCCTCCCATCTTCGCTGCAACGTCTGCTGGACTATATTGGTCATTTGCAGGTGGCATGTCCGGTTCTGGCAGTGTCCAGCGAGTCCGTCGAAGGTGAAACCGAGTATCCCTTTACACTGGGCATTGATGAGGGGTTAAACATCTATGGGGTCTTTAACCTGACAGGACTAAGTGGCAGCAATCCATTTGCCCTCATCCGCGAATGGCTGGATGTGGAAGAACTCAGCTTCCACACAACCCTGTGTATGCACTCAAGTGGCTGGCAGGTAACCCAGGAAGCCGTGGTCGAAAAAGATACGCCGGTGCTCTCCGGTATGGGTCTGGAGATGGTCTACAAAGGCGCCTCCGTAGCGATTGAAATTGCTGGGAAGCCACCAGAAGTGTCGATCCTCTTGAGCAATACCTTGATGCTCTCGCTCAACTGGTTTGCTTCCGAAGACCTCTATCTCACTGGCACCATGAAACTGGAGCCGGAGTCGTTTACCGGCGCCTATACCCTGCAGCAGAGCCCAGGGAACGAGAGCGCCTGGAACCCCTTTGGCCTCACCGGCGTCTCGGTAGAGGCATTGGCAATGCAGCTCGGCGGCACCTATCTTGCCCCCTGGATTGATAATGTGGGCATTGCCACTGATGAGGTCAAAGTCGGCGCAACCAGCGCATCACTGGCCGTGCTGGTCGATACCAATGACCCGGACCAGTTTGTCTTTCATCTGGCAATGAGCAACACAACCCTGCTTGAGCTGATCAGTGCATTGACGCCCGTGACTTTTGCGGCCTATCAGGCACTGCCCAGACGCTGGCGCAACCTCCTTGAGAAGATTGTGGATATTGATTTCCGCGATGTCGTGATCCATATCGTTCCGGCGCCAACACGCATTGGTGAACTGGTCTTTGATGACGAGGGCATTATGCTGAAGGGCACGATGAGCCCGTGGGGTTGGGATACCGAAGTAGATATGGTGATTGACTGGGACGATATGGACTTGTCGGCCCGTGTGGAACCAGCGGCTGTGAAGCTTGGTGGTTTCACAATATTTGCATTAACTGGTCTGGAAGAGGATGAATACCCCCGTTTTCGCTTTGCTCGAGGCGAGGAGACTGAGACCGAATGGTTACTGGCAAGCGAATTTATGCTCGTGGGTACACGGCATATCATCGACTCGTGGTATGAATCAGCCAAAACTGTACTGAACCTCGATAGCCATCTGCCTTTCTTGCATTTTGGTCTGCACAGTGATGTGGATAGCGAAAGATCTGATATCAATGGCCATATAAGCCTGATTGTTAATACGAATAACATCGGTCGTAGTCGCATAAAATCCAACGAAGAGCTATCGGGACTGCTGATCAAAGCCAACTTTCGGCTGTCTATCACTAAGAATCACATTGAGGCTGAACTTACCGGTGACCTGCTCTTCCGCGCAGGAACGCATGAGACACGGCTCTCGATATCACCTCGGTTTGCAACCGATATTCCACGGTTCAGCCCGGTGCGCGATGGCGTGGTCGGTACCGTCATGACGTATGGCGGCAACCAGATACGGCAATTCTTCACCAGACATGGGCAAGATTCCGTCATCGATGCGGTTGCGATTGATCCCGTAACCGCAGACAATACGGCACCCGAGGCAGTCTTGAACGATGCTGCACCGATCACCAATAGCAATCATGCTCCTGTTGGCAGCAATGGGAAGCGGGCCGTGCATGGCCGCAACGGTCGCAACGGTCGCAATGGGCGCAATGGATTGACAGGCACGCTGACTCAGGGGTACCAACAAGCATCACAGCAGGTGGTGGATACGGTGACCACCGTGACCAGTCGTAAGCATGCACAAAGGCGCAAAACACAGCTGTGGTTGCAGCCAGAGCCAGCCTAGACAAGATACGGCGGGCGATAGCACGCAGGAGTCGGACCATGTGCGGATCCCAATATCGTTATCTGGTCCGTCTCTTGCGTTGCACCTGCTCTCATAGACTGACAAATTGAGACATACGATTGCTCATACAGGTGAAGTTCAAACGTTTAACAGCAGCAACTATGCCCGTCGTGAAAGCTCATTGCGCCGCCAACGAATATTGCCTCGTAGCAGGAGATTGGATGAGCGCAATTTGTAGGCGAGATCGCACGCAAGATTATACATTACGCGGTAGCCAATGCGTGGGTAGCTACCACAGAGATTGGCAAAATCGCGCTCGCGTAGCACCAGCAAGACACATGGCTCAATGCTGGTGACCGTGGCGGAGCGATTGGCACCATCCATCAAGACCATCTCGCCAAAGCTCTGGCCCGCGAAGAGCGTGTTGATCGTACCCGTAATCGAACCACCTTCGGGGCTACGGGTGGTAATCGATACCGTTACCGAGCCTTCGTGGATAAAAAACATCTCGTCACCGATATCCCCCTCTTTAAAGATAATCTGATCTGGCTCAATCCGCCATATACGACAAAGGTTGACGACTTTGAGCAGTTCTTCATCGTGTAATCCCTGGAAGATCTCGAGCCGCCGTAACTGCTGCATTGCCTGTTCGTTCATGAAAGACGCTCCCTTTATCACTCAGCCCGGGTATTGTTTCCTATAGAGTATAGCATAAGCTACACACCGAACAAACACGTATATCAATGGACAATTGTCCATTGTCCATTGTCAAAGGAGGGGTCTCAGCGTGCTGCGCCCATCGGCGTGCCATATCCATCAGAAGATACGCGATACCCGATGCCCGCCCTGATTGTAGGGGCCTCAGCGATGTTGGCGGGAAGTATGGGCATACGGCACCAGTGGAGACTGTTGAAAGAGGCGTGGAATCAGAATGCGCGGATCAATCGCAAAGGGCGATGGTGGAATGGTTTCATCGGGAGCGTGCTCGATGAGCCAGACCACACGACTCATCATAGCGGGCAGCGCCGAGTCGTCTGGCTCGTCGTCGTGCGGTTGCCAGACTTCAATACGCGTCAGCGAGGACGATTGGCGTTGATGGTCGGTGAGCGGATAGGTGCGGAGACGTTGCTCAACATCGGCTTGATTGACCATGGCCGCCAGACGCCAG
>JAAURD010000249.1 GCA_012034075.1 Chloroflexaceae bacterium
GAGGTGCTCATACGCATCACTGCTGCACCCCATTAACCCGTCTGATTTGCTCTTCTTGCGTGGAGACTATGGTACCCGCAAACCATTGCCGGTTATCGCCGGGTTTGAAGGCAGCGGCGTAGTCGTTGCCACCGGGAACAATATACGTGCCCGCTTGCTGCAAGGGCGGCGGGTAGCCTGTGGCAGTCCTCATAGCGATGGCACCTGGGCCGAATACCTCTGCATCCCCGCCAATACGTGTATTCCGTTCATGCCCGATATCAGCACCATACAAGGGGCCTCACTGATCGTCAATCCACTCACTGCCTATGCCCTGGTGGACATTGCCCGCAAAGGCCACCGCGCCGCGCTCCAGACCGCTGCTGCCAGCAGCCTGGGACGAATGATAGTGCGCCTATCACAGCGGCTGCGCTTTCCGATGATCCACATCGTTCGACGGCCAGAGCAGGTAGCGACGCTGAAAGCTATGGGCGCAGACTATGTGCTTGATAGTAGCACCGATGATTTTGATCAGCAACTGACCGAGTATTGTCAGCAGTTGCAGGCCACCCTGGTCATTGATGCAGTGGCTGGTGACTTCACAGGCCGGATCTTGCATGCTATGCCCGATGGCAGCCGCGCCCTGGTTTATGGTCTCCTTTCGGGCGAGCCATGCCAGGTTGATGTGGATGACCTGGTCTTTCGGCGCAAGGGCATCGATGGCTTCTGGCTGTCAGACTGGATCACGCAAAAGCATTCGCTCGCTCTGTTGCATGCAGCATGGCAAGTGCAACGGCTGCTCAAACACGATTTTCAAACCGCTGTGCGGGCCTGTTTCCCCCTGGAAGACTATGCATTTGCCCTGAACCTCTACGAACAGCGTATGTCTGAAGGCAAGGTGCTCTTTATGCCCCAGCTCCAGCGTAGCCGGCCATGAGCGAGAAGCCAGACAGCAAAGGTAGGTGACCAGGGTGCATGTCCTTCACATTGTGCAGCTCTATCGGCCAGTACCGAGCGGTGCCGCGCGGTACTTTATCGAAATCGGCCAGCGCCTGGTTGCCGAGGGTCACCGCGTCACCGTGCTCACGACCCATGCCTTCGATCTTGAGCATCTCTGGGCCACCGGGCAACGCAGCATCGATGTACCATGGGACGCCCATGATGGTGTGCAGGTGCGTCGCTTTCGCATTGAGCGCCTGCCCGGCCCGCCGCTGGTCTACCCCGTGCTGCGCCGTCTGATGGTGGAAATTGCCCGTGCCAGCGGTCAATCGCCACGCGTGGTGCCGTTGCTCCAGCGTATGGCTCGCCTGACCCCGCGTCTGCCCGACCTGGCGGGCTACCTGGCCCAGAACACCGATCTTGCCGATGTTTCGCTGGTCCATAGCACCAATATCTCACTCGACTTTTTTATCTTGCCCCTGCTCGACTGGGCTAGAACACACCAGATACCCCATATTATCACACCGTTTGTGCATCTGGGTGAGCCGCACGACCGGCGGATTGTGCGCTACTACACGATGCCGCACCAGATTGCCGTGATGCAGCAGAGCGCTACGGTGATCACCCAGACCCAACGCGAAGGCCGTTTTCTGGAGCAGGCGGGCGTGCCGGCGAGTCTGCTGCGTACCATTGGCGTCGGGGTCACCCCGGCCGAACTGAGTGGCGGCGATGGTGTACGCTTCCGCCAGCAGCACAACATCACCACGCCGATGGTGCTGACCATCGGCGTCGCTGCGTTTGATAAGGGGACGATCCATGTGGTGCAGGCCATGCAACAGCTGTGGGCCAGGGGGATCGCCGCTACCTGGGTGCAGGTCGGACCTGTGATGGATCACTTCCAACGCTTTATGCAGCAGTTACCAGCCACCGACCATGCCCACATTCGGCTGGCTGGATTTGTCTCGAACCAGGAGCGCCTCGATGCGCTGGCCGCCGCCGACCTGTTTGTGTTGCCCTCACGCACCGATAGCTTTGGCATTGTCTATCTTGAAGCCTGGTGCGCCGGGCTTGCTGTGATTGGTGCAGCGGCTGGGGGCGTGCCAGAGGTCATTCGCCACGGGGTGAATGGCTTGCTGGTTGGCTTTGGCGATACGTCTGCGTTGGCTACCGCCATTGAGCGACTCTTGCGCGACCGTGAATTGGCGCGGGCGATGGGTGCGGCCGGTCGTGCCCGTGTCCATCGGCAGCTTACCTGGGATCACCTCTATGGACATGTGCGTCAGGTGTATGCCGAATTAAGCACACCGGCAGCACAAACCCATCATACCAAACCTGGCATCATCACGAAAAAACAGAACGTATCTGACACGAGATAGAAAGGAATTACACCATGAGTGTTCAACCCGATCATTGGATTCGTCACATGGCCCTCGAACATGGTATGATTGAGCCATTTGTTGAACGACAGGTACGCGAAGGCGTCATCTCCTATGGGCTGTCATCATATGGCTACGACATGCGCGTCGCCGATGAGTTCAAAGTCTTCACCAACGTCTACAACGCCATTGTAGACCCCAAGGCATTCAGTCAACGCTCATTCGTCGATATTCAGCACGAGTACTGCGATATTCCGCCCAATTCCTTTGCACTGACCCGTTCGGTAGAGCATTTTCGTATCCCTCGTGATGTGTTATGCATCATTATGGGCAAATCAACCTATGCACGTTGCGGTATTATCGTGAATATTACGCCCTTAGAACCAGAATGGGCCGGCTATGTCACCATAGAGATTAGCAATACCACACCGCTACCAGCACGTATCTACGCCAATGAAGGAATTGGGCAGGTCCTCTTCCTCGCCGCTACATCTGCCTGTGACATATCGTATGCCGACAAGCACGGCAAATACCATCAACAGCAGGGTATTGTCCTGCCGCGTATCGACAAAGCAGACACATAGGCTCTCCATCCGCAGCATCGATTGAGAAAGCCGGGGAGCGCAGGCATCTTGCCTGCATGCGTGCGGAAGCGGCCAGCCGCCGCGCTCATGCTCCAATGGTGTGGCTTGTACGCACTGCGTAGGCGCAGCTTGCTGCCGCGCTCATGCTCCAATGGTTCGGAGCTGTTTCGATTATCTGCATGCAAGCGGGATACCTTACCCATGAGCTCTGACGCATGATCCCCAGAGCACCATGCCTTGTTCATCGGGTGTACCCTGCAGCGTCAAGGAGATAACGAACCAGCCCAACCAGAGCAGCAAGATGGTGCCATAAATCGCCGCCATAGTCAGAAATGATTTGAGCGCGGAGAGTCCTGTCGCTTCACGGATGCCAATCACATGGCCTATGATCTGCATGGACACAGAGAGGAGCACGCCAAAGAGCGGAATAACGTTGAGCAGGTTAAACAGACACGAGTAGCCAATCACACGCAGCATCCGGGTGAGATCACGCGAGGGCGAATCGGCCGCAAAGAGAGCGCTCGCAACCTGCACATAGAGCCAACTCATGATCAACCAGAAGCCAGCCAGTAGCACAATCGCGATGACAATAGCGATCAGGGGCTGCGTTGTCACCATGTCTTCGGTTGTAGTCGAACCAAAGCGAATCTGGTTGACAAACCCATGGGCCAGGCCAGCGATAATGCCCGCACAAACCACCACAATGCCGGCAGAAAGAGTCGCACGGTGGTCGCGAGCGATCTTTTGATAGACCGTATCATCGAGGATAAAAAGCAAGAACAGACGTTTGATCTCCTGTGATAGCGGTGATCCTGAAGACGGTTGGGGTGTATCTGAGACCGGGTTGACCATGCTGAGCTATCGCTCCTTTCGATGCATTGCAAAAGAGGGCACAATGGCTGGTGTTAACGGTCGCGTGCTCCCGCTCCGAACGACCTGCGATTTGCGTGTAGGAATACCAGCGGGTTTGCCCGGAGTTGTCTGGCTGCCCAACGAGATGCGCATAAGCAGGCCAACGATGAGAAAATTGATCAGAATGGAAGACCCGCCATACGAGATAAACGGCAGCGTAATACCAGTAAGTGGGATGAGTCGAACATTACCACCCAGAATAACCAGGGTCTGAATCGCAAAGATCGTGGTCAAGCCCACCGCCAGCAATTGCTCAAATCCCCGGAAGCGGCCTGGTACGCGCAAGGCAATATGGAAGCCGCGAAAGATCAACAAGAGATAGGTGATCAGGATAGCCAGCGTGCCGGCCAGTCCCAGCTCTTCACCAATCGCAATAAATACAAAGTCGGTATGAATGGCCGGCACAATGGTTGGCACACCGCGCCCCAATCCTGTGCCAAACACGCCGCCAGAAGCGAGCGCATACGTTGCCTGGACAATTTGGTAGCCAAGGCCCTGCGCCATGGCCCATGGATCCAGCCAGATCGACACCCGATCCCGCACAACCTCGACAAAACGATAGAGCACGATAGCCCCAACCGCAAAGGCCGCGACACCGCCCATCACATACAGCGCACGCCCGGTCGCAACATAGAGCATCGCCAGAAACACCCCAAAGAGCAACAACGCAGCGCCAAGGTCACGCTGGAAGATAATGGTTGCCATGGCAATGCCCCACATCGCCGCCAGCGGCACAAGATAGGGCAACGGCGGGAGCTTGAGCGGCCCCAGACGATAACTGCTGCCGACCAACTCGCGGTGCTGATCAAGATAGGATGCCATATAGATCACCAGAATGATCTTGAGCAGTTCAGATGGTTGGAAATGGAAAAGACCAAAATTGAACCAGACTTTCACCCCGCTATTGTTCGGGTCGGTACCCAGAAAGAACGTTGCTCCAGTCATGCCAATGCCAAGCAACAACCAGATATAGCGATGATGATCCAGCCAGTCCATCAGCGAACTGCTTTGCAGCCGAATAAAGATCATATCCCACGGCAGAAAGATCATCAGTGCTAGCACGATGACCCCCAGGGTCACCCAGAGCGATTGTTTGGCGGCGACATCACCATAGATGTCGCCGTAAACGCGATCAGGCCAGGCTCGAGGCGGGTAGTCAGCAACAGCCCCATGCCAGCCAGCAGCGCCACCAACGGCAACAAAATCTGGTCGGCCCGTTGCAACCGCCAGCTGAGACCAAGCGACACTCCAATAAACAGCAATAACGGCAGACTCGAAGGCCACAACATGCTCAGAACATCTGGAACGCTGGGGATACATTCGCGCTGCTGTGTGGTAAAGACGACCATCAGATAACCGGCGGCAAAAAACAGCAGCACGATCAGCAGCAGTTTCAGTTCGGTGCGGCGAACATGGTTCAGATGTCGAAGCATGATGCAACCCCTGCCGTTTCAGTACTCAACCCCGAGCCGTAGTGTCTGCAACTCCTGCCAGCCTGGTGCTGCCCGTTCTAGCCGATACGCTCGATCTCTTCCTGCTTGTTGGCAGCGTGCGCCGCAACCACACGGAACTTGTACGTGCCATCTTTATCGCCAAAAGACTCAGCCGCATCCATGATCACACCGGCAGCGATCTGGATACGATGGATCCGTGCTGTATTGCCAGCCAAAAAGTCTTCCGCAATCATGCGCTCCATATATTCGGCGATTTGTTCAGTCGTAATGATACCCATGTTCATACTCCTCACATGCTGTTTTCGTTTCCATAGTATATCGGTCTATTGTACCATGAACTTGACCGAGCATGTTCAGCGCTCGCAATGCTGCTGGGCTGCGTCACAGCCTCTTAGCGTATGGTCCTTTCTTCTCTGGTGCTCGCTTACGCCCAAGCGCCTGGCTAATCCCCGCCTGCAAACTGGCCTGGGTTTTCATCTGGCTCAAATCGACCCCCAGATGGACCAACATCTGCGCAATGTGCAGACTGATACCCGTGAGCATCACGTTTGCTCCCAGCAATCGCACTGCCTGCGTCGTCTGAATAAAAGACTGGACTACCTGTGTATCGACGACTGACACGCCGGCCCGAATCACCCGGTTGACCTGACGCTGGGCAACCCCCTCTAGCAACGTTTCCATCATCTGCTGTGCCCGATTGGTATCAATCGTACCGATCAATGGCATCATCAACACATCATCTGCAATGGGAATAAGCGGTGTTGAACGTTCGCGTAGCGTTTCCTGTTGAACCGTGATCACCTCTTTCTGTAAATGGCGCTGTCCCCCTTCCATTTGTACCCTTTTACTGATATTGAGCGCAACTCCTACGATACCAATCACCTGTCCATGCACATCTTTCAGTGGGAGGTTCCAGATATCAAACGACATAGGACCGACCGTCAAGGTGTACTGCAATGCCTCTCCTGTAAAGCACCCACGGCTCATCCCCAGCACTTTACACCACGCCACCCGCTCCACGGCGGCGGTGGGGGCTCCGGGAGGGCGGAATGGGCAAAAAAAGGCTTTCCAATCGCCCGTCATTAGTATGGCCT
>JAAURD010000250.1 GCA_012034075.1 Chloroflexaceae bacterium
CAACTGGCTCGGCGCCCGCTGGGTACGGGTCATTCAGCACCACATAGTAGCGATCATGCGGCGTCACCAGGGTCAACTCGACGCGTATTTCATCGCCGGCCTGCACCTGCGATAACGATGGGCACTGCGGGCCATCTTCACAACTCGCCAGGGTGTAACGTCGTTCAATGCGCATGCCCCGGTCCAGCGCCTGAACCGAGTCGACTGGTAAGAATGCCTCCAGATGGGCAGTGTAGTAGAGCGGTCCAGTGCCATCGCTGCGCCCGACCGTAACGCGGTTGCCCTGGTCCTGCAACAGGTCGGCGATGGCGACCTGCAGCTCGACGGGCTGATCGACATTGGCTGGGCTGGCAACCCCATCCAGGCGCATGGGCATTCGTTGAGCCAGACGGCATAGCTATACTCAGCCGTGGAGCTCGTCGGTAGCGACCATCCAGTCGGTGAGCGCGATCAAGGCCCATGCGGTCTCCTGGGTGGTCTCCCAGGTGCCTTGCTGTCGCGCAACCATCAGCCAGCGCACCACGTTGGGCAGCAACTGGTGCTGTGGGTCAAGCTGCACCAGGGCCGCCAGAATGATCGCGGTAGATCGGGTATCGGTGTTCATGCTCCAGTAGTCGCGGGTTGATTCTTCCCAGTGGGCACCGGTGGCGCTGACAATCACCGCATTGTGCAGGTCCGACTGCACGGTGGCAATGCGCGGATCATCGGCGTTGGTCTGGTGCAATGCCATTGCCAGCAGGGCCTGCGCGTAAAAACTGAGCCGGTCACGCTGGGTATAGAGCGTATCGAGCTGCGCTGGTTGCACCTGGTCGGCTTCTGCCAGCACAAAGAGCAGCCATGCCTGACGGTTGGCGGCCTCAGTGACATGGAGATCATCAGCGCTCGTGGCAACGTTTGCCAGGTATTGCAGACCGCTGGTCAGCACATCCTGCCGCACGGTGGTACCGGCCTCCTGCGAACGAAGCAACCCAAAGACGACGTAGGCGCTGATGTGTGGATTGGATTCGGTCGCGCCGGGCCACCAGCCCCAGCCACCGTCGCCCCGTTGCTGCTCATACAGGCGGTTTAAGCCAGTCTGGACCAGGTTCGGCAGCCGTGCCTCCAGGTCAGCGTTCTCGATGCCGAGCAGCCGGAATGCGCGTGCGGTCAGCACATTGGGCAAAAAGCGGGATACCGTCTGCTCAGTGCATTCATAGGGATAATGCTCCAGATAGGTCAAGCTATCACGCATGCCGGCCGCCAGCGATGGTGCCAGCTGCACGGTGAGTTGGCCCTGACTGCTATCGAGACGGGGTGGCAGGGCAATCACTTCGGTGCGTGAGCCAGCGGCATCGAGTTGCCCGGCGGTGCCGACGACCTCTGGAGCGCTGTAGCGATAGACCGGCAGGGTGCCATTCGGGCCAGTCGCCAGACGTGGCCGGCTGGCATCGGTGTAGGCATCAGACACCGCGCGAAAGACGAGGTCTACGTTGTCCACATCCTGGACCACAACATGCCAGCTGACCCTGGTTTCGCTCTGGGCCGCAATCGTCACCGATTGGGTCATTGCATCGGTCAGCGTGACGCCACGGGTCGCCAGGCCCACATCCACCAGGAGCGGCGTATCGCTGCGGTTACTGACATTGGCCGTCAGTTCAGCCTGATCGCCCACCACAAAGAAGCGCGGTGTAACGGGACGGACGAGCAACGGCCTGGTCGCTATCAGCTCGTTGTTGCCTTCGCCGACTTGCAGGGCCAGGGCCGGCAGCGCATCGTTGCTGGCCTGGTTCAGCGCCACACCGCGTAAAACCCAGGTGGTCAGGTTATCCGGCATGGTTATGGCAATCGTCGCCTGACCGCTGGCATCGGTCACAACCTGATCGCTCCAATAAGCGGTATCGGCAAAATTGTCGCGCACGTTCAAGTCGCTCGACTGGGTACCGTCACCTCCCTGGTCATCCTCGTTACCATCGGGCAGGGCCGGTGTAGGAGCGGAGTCTGGTTCGCCCGGCGGGCTGAACTCTTCTTCACTGTCGTCGTTGTCTCCTGGCAGATCAAGCTCGGTACGCTCAGCCGCAATGGACAGGCTGCTGGCCGTGGCTACACCGAGCGCACGCCGATGATAAAACGCATCGTGCAAGGCATTGGGCAACCGTGGTCGCAGACTCAATACCGCTTTGTCGACGAGATCAAGGGACAACTCGGCGGCAACCGGTTGGCCTTCGGCATCGGTGACCTGTACGCCATAGGTGACCACCTGACCTGGACCGGCCTCGGCGACATCGGGTGTTAACGTCACCTGGAGCGATTGGGCCACCGGCGTAACTTCAAGCGCCACAATACCGAGCTTCTGGTCGGCTGGTAGAGCGCCGGCTTCTGGCGGATTAAAGAGCACGACCGAGACAAACACATTGGGGGCATGATCGGCGGTGATGGGTAGGCGGTAGACCTCGCTGTTGCCCTGCAACCGGCGTACTTCGTAGGAGAGGATGCCACCACGCTCCACCGTAATCAGCGCCCAGTGGGCCTGTTGAAATGGCGACGGGATCAGGATTTCGGCGGTTTCGCCGGGCTGATAGGTTGTTTTGTCAGCAATCAGCGCAATGGTATCGTTATTGTCGCGGCGCCAGGGCGCATACCCTTCACCAGCAACCCACATAAAGACCGATGACCTCACGGGTCGTCCAGCATCATCCTGGGTACGGGCGACAATGCGATAGGCACCACTCTCCGATGGTGTTGTGGCAAACACCGATTCGCCCCGACTATCGGTGGTGAGCGTCTGCTGATCCACCACGGTGCGGGTTTCGCGCCAATCCCAGTGGCCGATGCCATCCTGCTCGGCGATATAGCGATTCTCCCAGCTATAGCGAAGCACGGTGATCGCTACTGGCTGGTTGGCGTGGCGTTGGCCCTGACGATTCACCGTTAACACATCGACCGATTGCTGCTCGCCTTCAATCGCGACATACTGCTGCAATGCCAGGCCCACATACACATCAGCAGCATGCATCACCATGCTCCCGTCGCCACGGATGACCTGATTGTCGCGGCCCGTGGCACTGGCAACAATCGTGAGATCGACGCTATCGGTTATGGGATCGCCATTGGCGTGCGACAAGGTGGCGGGTAGATCAATCCAGAGGCGGCCTTCGCTATCGGTGGTGCCACGACCGCTCAGTATGGTCTCGGCCGATGCGTCAGGCAACCACCAGCAGTCATAACAGCGCCAGGGATCATCCTCGGCGCTAAAGCGGTACTGGCTGGCCCAATCAAGAGCAACATGGTGCGGCTGGCTCTGTACTTGCCAATCGACGGGAACGCCGGCAACCGGGGCGCCAAAGAAGTACTGGGCATCCACGCGCACGCGAGTGGGCAGACCGCGCACGGTCTCGGTAACCTGCGGCGTCACGGTCACCTCAAACTCAGGGGTGCGGTAGGCCGCCACTTCAAATGATGCGGTAAACGTCGCCCGGTCTAATCGAGCTTGTATGGTGTATTGACCGAGTGTTGCATCGGCTGGCAGGGTGAGATCATCCGCAAAGGTGCCGTTGTTGTTGAATGACAGGGTTTGCTGGTATATCTGGCTACCATCGGGCGCAATTATCAGCACTTCAATCTCATCAGAGGTAGTGGGGAGAGTAAAATACACATCATCTTCGGCACGTATAATTCCTTTGAAGGAGACTTGCTGGCCCGGGCGGTAGATGGGCCGGTCGGTATAGAGATGCCCGGTCCACTCCGGGAGATCATAGCTAAAGGGCACAGGTAGTTCCCAGGGGCCAATGCCCTGGTTCCAGTCGGCAGAGACAGCCGCAAAGGGGGACTGGGCAATGGCAATAATGCCTTCGTAATGGATGCGTTCCAGTGCCAGCCGGGCAATGCCTTCGGCATCGGTGGTTGCGCTACCAAGATGATGGCCCTGTGTATCAAACATATCAAGGGCCAGACCTGTACGCGGTGTGCCTGAAGCGAGATCATTGGCCCACACAAGGGCCTCACGTTCGGCACTCTTCAGCGTCAGGTTGATATCGGAGACGACCAGCACATGCGTTTGATGGTAGGATGTATCCGCAGGGTTGTGCGGTGTTAAGCGCAGCAGATAGGCGCCTGGCTCCAGACTGCCGCCATCTTGCGCCAGATCGACCGCTCGCAGTGTGGGGGTGTCTGGCGGTGGGTTGAGCATCTCGTCCCATGAACGCACAAGGACCGCACTGGCAGGCAGGGTATCGCTCCATGCCCAGGGTTCGAGTGTCAGTTCGGTCGGGTCAAGCCGATAGAGCTGCAAGGCCGCCTGCGCCACATTGGTAGTGCGAAGACCAACGCGCGTGGGGCTGTCGGTACGGTAGGTAGCAGTGCTGCCCGGCGTGACCAGATCGAGCGATGGCGCGAGGGGTGGCTGCGGGGCAGTAGTAAAGGCCACCGTCTGGGCTTGATCAATGGTGTTGCCGTAGGGGTCCGCAATGCCCGGCGCAATCTCCACGGTATAGTCTGTCGATGGCTGGACATCGAAGTGCAGGGTAAAGGCATACACCGCTCTGTCCGGCGCATCACCAGCATAGACGTGACTGGCATAGGTGTACACCTCGGTTGGCGATATCGGCGGGGTCATGGTCAGATGCGGCATTACCGTATCAGGGTTGATCGGTGTGTGAAAGAAGATTCTGAACGCGGTATCATGCTCCGCTGAGCGGTCGCCATCAACCGGATCGGTCGCAACGATAGCCGGGTAGGGCACGGTGCGAAAGGCACTGGTATAGGTTGATGGCATGGGGCGACCATCGGTGGCACTGGTCAGCCCGGCCTCAACGACGATTTGATACTGCTGGTCAAGTGCCAGTTGCGCCGTGGGTGTGAAAACAGGTGGGTGTCGCGAACAGCGATGCTGCCATCGACCGGCTGACCATTGGCGGTCTGCAACTGGAACGACGCAACAGCACTGTGGTGATCGACTGGCTGGTTCAAGGCAACCTCAATGCGTGGTGTTAGCTCAACCAGGGTCGCATCGGCGGTGGGGACGACTCCCTCAACCGTGACTTCTGGTGGCAGCAGCGTGGTAAAGCTCCAGCTGGTCGCGTTGGCATCACCGTCGATGCCAGGTTGCAGCGGGTTGCCCTGGACATCTTGCAGATTGGGATCAACCTGCACGGTATAAGTGGTATTGGCTGCCAATCGCTGATCGGGTTGAAAGGTGTAAATCGATGTGTTGACCCACATACCACTGCCGGTCAGGGCTGGCTCGAAGCTGAGCGGATGGGGTAGATTGGTCTGGTCCTCTACCACACGCAAAGGGACGACCGGGCGATCAAAGATCACGGTGATAACGGTATCACGGGCAATATCACGGCTCTCGGGGGCCGGGATAACCTGGCTGATATGGAGATAGCCACTGGTGATCAGATCCATGTCATAGATGCTGCCAAGCGTCTGACCATCGGCAGCACGTGCCTGGTCATCCAGAAGCAGACGATAGGTGCTGGCCCGTGGCAGTGCTCCATCGGGCTGAAACTGGACTGTGCGCTCATCCGACCAACTGATTTGACCGTCTATCGGTGTTTGCTGGGCGGTCGTGATGCCGTCACCAGTCTCCGTGGGTTGTGCATACACCTTGAGCGCTGCGGCAACCGAGTCCTGGTCCATGGCGCGGTCAAAGATAAGCTCGATGGTGCCATCGGGAGGAAGTTCTTCACCCATGGCCGGTGATTGCTGGATAATGACGGGAGCGGCGGGACCCGGTCCGGGTACTTCTTCGCGAGCGGCGGGACGAGCGACCAGGGGCAAAAAGATGACCTGATCTTGGCGCTGCTGGGTTTGAGGAGGAGTATCTACCAGCGTTGGTGTTACCGAAGGAACGGGTGAGTCATTGAATGCTTGCCGCTGATTGCGGGCATAGCCGCCAACTGCTGCCAGACTGAGCAGCAGCAGAAACATCAGGGCGACGGCAATTGCACGATGTGCTCGGATGAAACGGCGACGATACATGGATAATACTCCTTTGCCACTGCAAATGGATAGTTACAACAACAAATATACTGTTACGGTACATATTCTAACGATGAACGGTCAGGGAACCATGGTTTTTACTCATCAGACCACCATCAGGTCTTCGTGATACCGCTCTGCTATAGAGACGTGGAACCAGTCCGAACAGTTCGTTGCATCGGCAGCATTCCTGATCTATCCTCTGCGGGAGCCGACCAGTCGGTGTCGGTTGCTTCTCTTTCTTGTATTATAAACCTTTGTATCCGCCCTGTCTATCGGTACAGACGGTACAAAGGTCATAGGACAGATGACGTTTTATCTGAAGCGCGGACGTCTCGTCGGCATACCCCTCATCCCCGCCCC
>JAAURD010000251.1 GCA_012034075.1 Chloroflexaceae bacterium
CACACGGCGTAAGTGCTGCGCCTGGGTCACATTGAGATCGCCACGCCGGATCATCTGCTGAATTTCATCCGGCAGCTCCAGCAAACCCAGATACCGCCGCACCGTGCGTCCGGTCAAGCCCACGGCTTTGCCGGTCGTGTCATCCAGGTCGGTTTCGGTCATACGGCCATGTTTTTCGACAATGCGTGTGCGGATGCGTGTAAAGGCACGGGCCTGCTCAATATCGTTCAGGTCCTGGCGCTGCACATTTTCGATCATCTGGCGCATTAATAGATCAGGGTCGCTGGGATCGAGCAAAATACAGGGCACCTGGCTCAAGCCCAGTTGGATTGCCGCGGCATGCCGGCGGCCACCATACACAATGCGGTACATGCCCTGATCCAGTGCTACCACGCCAATCGGTTGGAGCATGCCATGCTCCGCAATCGTCGCCGCCAGACCATCAACATCGCCTGGGTCTTCGCGGATACCCGTCGGGTCGGGTTCCAGTAAGTGGGGATCAAGATAACGTATTTCCATCACCTGGGTTTTTCTCCCTATCACATCGTGTCACTGATTCAGAAGATGAGTTTTACTGTGCGAGTCAGGGTTTCAATCATCACATACATCGTATCGGTCAGGATAATCTCGCCATCCAGGGCCAGCAAATCGGGGCGCTGATACGTGATACTGATGCGCCGCGCCCGGTCGGTGGTCACCTGACGCAGGCGTGTATG
Organism: Chloroflexaceae bacterium; assembly: GCA_012034075.1. Taxonomy (GTDB): domain Bacteria; phylum Chloroflexota; class Chloroflexia; order Chloroflexales; family Chloroflexaceae; genus JAAURD01. Next base: position 717 of record JAAURD010000251.1, read on the forward strand.
GCGACCGCTGGGGTTGCGCAAATAGCGCATATACCAGAGCATCGCCGGCACGGACATGGCCTGTATCAGGCAGAGGTCCAGCAGACCATCATCGATCTGTGCCCACGGCGTCAGCCAGAAGTTGCCGCCCTGACAGCGCCCATTGGCAACCGTAGCGATCAACCATGGCTGCGGCAACACCCGCCCGGCAAAACGGATCGTCAACGGCTGCGGCCGATAGTGCATCGCCGCCTGCAACGCCGCCAGCAGATAGGCCATATTCCCGGTGAGTTGGCGTTTGCTGGCCTGGATGCGGGCAATATGCGGCCCTACCGCCAGGCCAGCGGCATTGAGCAGGTATCTGGCAGTTTGCCGCTGCTGCCCCTCCGCAACGACCAGACCAAGATCGACCGTGCGGGTATGCCCACGCACCACCCGCTCAACCGCAACGGGCAGGTTATCGCTCCAGTCGCCATCGAGCGATTTGATAAAGTCACTGCCAGAGCCAATTGGAATGATGCCCAGGGTTGCATCGCCCAGGCCCAACGCGCGGCTACGCATGATGCCGTTGACCACTTCGTTGAGCGTGCCATCGCCACCCACTGCGATCAGTTGCGTACAGCCCTGCGCAATCGCTTGCACTGCCGCCTGGGTGGCATCACCACGCGCCCGCGTTGTTACCAGATCAACATGCTCCAGCGCCTGCTGGAGCATGGGCAAGAGGGTGCTGCGTGCCTGCCCGGCGCGACCATGGCCGGCCTGCGGGTTCAGAATAACACAGCAACGGGTCAAGGTGTGATCCCCGATTGCCCAAGGTGCTCGGCAACCGTAAAAATATCCTTATCACCCCGCCCCGAAAGATTGATCAGCAGGCTCTGGCTGGGTTGCATCGCGCGTGCCAGTTTCATCGCTTCGGCCACCGCATGGGCACTCTCCAGCGCCGGAATAATGCCTTCAAGCAGGGATAGCTGGCGAAACGCATCCAGCGCTTCGGCATCGCTGGCCGCCGTATACCGTGCCCGTCCGCTATCGTGCAGCCAGGCATGCTCCGGTCCCACGCTGGCATAATCCAGGCCCGCCGAAATGCTGTGGGTCAGCGCAATCTGCCCGTTGTCATCTTGCAACACATAGGAATACGTGCCTTGCAGCACCCCTGGATGCGCTCCACGAAACCGCGCAGCATGCTCGCCCAAGGCATCCCCCCGACCACCGGCCTCAACTCCTACCAGCGCAACGTTGGGATCGTTGAGAAAGGCATGAAAGATGCCAATCGCGTTGGAGCCGCCCCCAACACAGGCGACCACTGCATCGGGCAGGTTACCCGTGGCTTCGAGCATTTGCTCGCGGGCTTCGCAGCCAATAACGCGCTGAAATTCGCGCACCATCGTTGGGTATGGGTGCGGCCCCAACGCCGATCCCAGCAGATAGTAGCTATCGGGGTGGGTCACCCAATCGCGCATGGCCTCGTTTATTGCGTCTTTCAGCGTGCGGCTGCCGCTGTTGACCGGGCACACTTCGGCGCCAAGCAGCTGCATGCGAAAGACGTTGGGCTTCTGGCGCTCCATATCGTCCGTGCCCATATAGATGACGCTCTGCAGACCGAGCAATGCACACACCGTGGCGGTTGCAACCCCATGCTGGCCGGCACCCGTCTCGGCAATCACCCGGCGTTTGCGCATACGCTTCGCCAGCAGACCCTGACCCAGCGCATTGTTGATTTTGTGCGCACCCGTATGTGCCAGGTCTTCGCGCTTCAGGTAGATGCGGGCACCACCACAGGCAGCCGTCAAACGCGCCGCAAACGTGACCGGCGTGGGCCGTCCGGTGTAGGTTCGTTGCAGATAATGCAGTTCATCCCAGAAGGTCGGGTCATAGCGAATAGCCGCAAACGCCGTTTCGAGTTCGGCAATCGTTGAAAAGAGCGTTTCTGGTACATAGCGCCCACCGTATGGGCCAAAACGACCCGCATCGATGCTACCAGGGAGTGGTTGAACCATATCTCGTCCTTCTCTTTTGTTACAGCTGTACCCGTAAGACCAGTTTACCCAAGCGCAGTTCATCGCCATCGTGCAGAGGCTGCGGCGTGCGCGGTGGCAGCCGGCTGCCATTGACAAACGAACCATTGGTACTATCAAGGTCTTCCATCAAGATATGATTATTCTGGATAATAAGACGCATATGGCGACGACCAACACCTTTGTGCAGGGCATTGTGTGGTGCAAGATCAACATCGGGATAAAAGCTGCTGACCGGATCGGAGCGCCCAACCAGCGCCTGTGCTGTTTCGGGTAGCGGTACCGCTGTGGATGTTTCTACCACAATCAGCCGTGCTGGGGCGAGGCTCGTACGCCCTGGAGGGTGGCTATCAGTCCATGCTGGCGGCGCTGGCGGCGCTGGCGATGCTGCCGGCGCTGTAACAGGTTGCGGCACAGCTACCGGTGGTGGGCTGGTGGCAGGTTCGGTCGGACTGACTCCTGCCTGATCTGCCAGATCGGTTCCCGCGCCGGGTTGGATGACGTTGAGGAGCGAGGCGCCACAGGTATCACAAAAGGCTTCGCCGGGCAACACCGACGCACCGCATTCTGGACAGGTCATTGTCAGCACCGCCGCCGGTGCTTCGACCGTTGGCGCATTCACCGACTCAATCACTGCTGCTGGTGGCAGGGGTGTTCCACACTGATCACAGAAGCGTGCCAGGTCCAGATTTTCGGCACCACAACTAGGACAGTTCTTCATCGTGTGCTCCTCTTCATGCTGAACGCCAGAATGGTCAAAACATCTGTCAAAACATCTGTCAAACTGCTTTTACTATAGCATACGAGTCAACCGAACGTCAATCATCACAACAATTCCCACTGGCTGCCGGCAGGCGTCTTTTTAATCTCAATCCGTGCTGGAAAGCGGTCTTTCAGATCGTCCAGATGGGTCACCACCAGAATCCGTTTGAAGTCGTGCTGCACGCTGGTGATTGCATCGACAAAGCGCTCACGACCGTCGGCATCCAGCGCGCCGAAGCCTTCATCAATCACCAGCGTTTCGAGGTTGGCGCCGGCGCGGCGGGCCAGCATGCGCGAAAGGGCAACCCGCAGCGCAAAGTTGATGCGCATCGATTCGCCGCCACTAAACGCATCATAGTCACGCGTGCCCAGCCCATCGGCAATGCGAATATCGAGCGTCTCAACCGTATCGCCCCTTTTGGTGCTCCGTTGTGTATCCAGGCTAATATGCATCTGGTTCCCCGTCATCCGGCTCAACAACTGGTTGGCCTCACGTTCAATTTCCGGAATAGCCAGATCGATGAGCATGGCCTGCACGCCCTTCTTGCCGCAGGCTTCCGCCAGCTCGCTCAACAAGCTCTGTTCCTCCAGCAGGCTCTGCCGTTGGCTCTGCTTTTGCACCAGCTGCTCTCCCGCATCGCGCGCCCGGTCACGCAGCGAGCGCTTATCGTGAAAGTCCTGCAGCGCATTGTGCTGTTCTCGTTGCTGCTCCGTTAACGTGCATTCCAACGCCTCTAGCTGCTGCTGCGCCGGCACCAGTTGCTTCAGGCGCGTTGCCAGCTCTGCTTCTTCCTGGTTCACCCGCTCAATGCGCTGGTCCAGATCATGTATCGTGCTTTCGTAGAGATGCAGCATGCGTTGCTGCTGCTGCAAGCGTTCCTGTGCCAGCTGCAACTCGCGCTCCTGCGTATCCCAATGGGTCAACTCCTCCATGCGTTGCTGCACCTGGGCATAGGTCTCCGGCTGATACGGCAATGCCTGCAAGGTTGTTCGCAAGTCAGCGCATGTGGAGCGTACGGCATGCCCAAAATCTTCCTGCTCCAGCACTGTCTGCAAATGCGTGATCGTCGTCTCGACTGTGGGAAGGGCCGCCGCTGCTGCCTCAATCTGTTGCAGGGTGTGCTGTTGGGTTGCAATCTGTCCTTCCAAGCCGCTGTATGCAGCCAGCTGCGTTTCATACTGCTGTTGTGTGCGCCGCAACTGTTGGCGCTGCTGCGTCAAACCATGCAGGGGGTCAGCTGCACGCAAATCAAGCCCCAGCGCAATCAGCTGCGCTTCCACTGTAGCCAGATTAGCCCGTGCTTCGGGTTCATAATCACCCGTGTCAATCTGGCGCACCGTATCATCGTGCGAGGCCTGTGCCGTTTGCTGCTCTTGCTGCAATTGCTCCAAGTCTGCCAGCTGTGTCTGCAATGATTCAAGCCGCGCTGCACCCCGCTGCGCCTGTTCCAGCTGCTGCTCAGATGCTGTTATCTGTTGCTGAACCTTTCGCTGCTCAGTCTCATGGCGGTCGGCCTGCTGCTTATGCTCACGGTAGGCTACCCGCAGACGCTCGATCTCCTCTTGATAGTGCTGAGCAATGGTCGCGTTGCCATGCTCGCCCAGGTCGTTCCGACACAGCGGACACTCGGTTGTCGGGTTGGTCAGCAGCATATCACGCCGCTGCTTAATATCGTTCGCCATCTCGTGAAACTGCTGGCAGTGGGCGCGTAACTCGCCAATGCTGGTTGCCAGTGTCTGATCCCGCTCACGCAGCTGTGCCAGTTCTGGCGTCAACCGATCCTGCTCCTGTTGCTGCGTCTGTGCGGTTGCCAGGTCTTGCTGCAAGCGGGGCAATTGCTTCAACGAACGTGCCAGCCGGTTGAGCGTGCGCTTCTGCTCTTCACGGTTGGCTACCAGCGAGTCCAGCCGCTGCCTGATCTGCGCTTGCAGTTCTTGCTGTTGGAAACGCAACCCATTGGCTTGGCTCAGCTGCTCTTCCAAGGCATCCCGCTGCTGGTAGAGCTGCTGCAGGGTTTCATTGATGTGCTCACGTGCGGCAAGCCGCTCACGCAACCGCTCCAGTTCAGCTTCTCTTTCTGGCCGTTGTGCTATCTGGCTGATCAGCTGCTCTGCCTCACGCTGGGCTTGTGTTAGCTCATTTGTTAGTTTACGGGCCTCATCGCGCAGAATTTGCGCTTGCTGGCGGAGTTGCTCTTGCAGGTCCTCATACTGCGGGCGTTGCGCCTCAAGCTCTTTCAGTTCCTGTTGCGCCGATTTGAGTAAGGCCATACCCGCCACAATCTCATCGTGCCGTGCTACGGTTGCCTCATCCAACGCAATTTTCGCACGACACGTCTCCATCTCTTGCGTTTGCTGCTGCCGTTTAGCAGTCAGTGTGGCACCTTCTTCTAGCAGCTCACGCCGGCGTTGCGCATCTGCTTGCAACAGGCGCACCGCTTGCTGGGCTTGCTGCACATCGGTCCTGGTTAGCTGGAGCTGGGCATCCAGCGCCTGCACTTGACGTTCAGCCGCTTGCATCAGCTGTTCATGCACGTGGAGGTCCTGCGCTATACCCTGCAACTGCTCGATAAAGGCATCAATCCCTTTGATCTGCGCCAGTAGCGCCTTTGCCTGTTCATGCGCCCGTTCTTCCAGTCGGCGGTAATCATCCAGGTCGAGGATATCCGCCAGCACCTGCTTGCGCTCGGCCGGTCGTTTGCGTGTAAACTCATCGGCGCGGTTTTGCAGCAAAAACGATGAGTTGATAAAGGTATCATACTTCATATGTCAGCACCGACTCGATAAAGACGTTCGGTCTCGTTGATGCTGCCCTGCGG
>JAAURD010000252.1 GCA_012034075.1 Chloroflexaceae bacterium
TCTTTTGTTCCGGTATGGGTTGGAACGTAGGCCCTCACCCCCGGCCCCTCTCCCCAAAGTGGGGAGAGGGGGTGCTCCCTGGCGATGAGTTCCAACCCACATCTCATTTCAGCATTCATTGCTGTTCAATGCGTTCGGACCGCGTGCGGTCGTGCCGACCGCTGTGCGGCTACAAGCCGCACCCACGTGTTCTGTCGACGAACGCCTACACAATAATCGCATTTCCACGATAGATACGTGAACGGTAACGGCTGTCTTTGGGATCGGGGAGCGGGGCGGTGACCAGCAGCACCGCATTCACGAAACGTTCAATCTCTTCGGTTTCTTCAGCTGCATTGCGTGGCTCTTCGGCCCGTGATCGGCGGGTCAGATCGACCTGGTTCACCGGCACATGATGCACAATCCGCTCGCTCTCGACACCTACAGTGGCGGTGAAGGCATGGAGCGTTGTCTTGATAAAGTTGGACATGGCAAACTCTTCCAATGTTGAACGAGCTGACGTCGAGGTTGTCACCAGCACCAGGGTAGCACCATCGATGAGCGAAATCTTCTGTGCCACGCGGAAATGATGGGTCAGATGATCTTCGATCAGTTCACCAAATTCCGATTCGCTCAGTACATCACCCCATTCACCTTCGCTGGATGCAGTGAGAGAACGGCTGGGTAATGAGCGAAAGGGACTGGAGATGACTGGCCCTGGGTCGCCATACGTTGCGCGGGCACGGTCAATGGCGTCTTCGATGGTGCCATGCGATGGGATGGCGACGAGACGCCCATCTGCTGCATGATCGGGCAATCCTGCCAACAATTTTTCGGCGCCCTCTTCGGTTTCTGTGATCAGCACCACGCGTTTGCTGCCGTATTCATCCAGGTACGCACGGGCAAGCTCGGTAAGATAGGGGACGAGGCTCTCACCAACGACAAAGACGGTGCTGTCACGGAGCATGGCGAGCCGATGCTGCCCGGCGCGGCCAAAGAGTTCGCCCTCAGTCACCGTGCGCTCAAAACGCAAGCCGCCCGATGGGTGGAAGGTTTCGCCCGTGACGTTATGATCGGCCAGGTAGTACACGGTTGCAATTGCAACATCAAACTCGGTCGGCATCCGGTGGAGGTAGAGCATCCCGACAACACCATCACGAACCTTGCGGGCCTCACGTTCAATCTGGGTTTTGGTGAAGAAGGGATCTGGGGGGTGTCGCTCTAATTGCCAGCTTTCCACATCTGCATCACTAATATAGCCTGCCAGACGCAAGCGCCGAACCAACTTCTGGGCAATCGTTTCATTGAGCAGATAGGTTCGCGATGTCGATTGTGGATCGCTCTGCTCCTCGATAGCATTGGCAAGCTGACGCAATGATGGCAAATGATCGGTACGGCTCAGGATATGGACGTCATTGGCGGTGAGCAAACGCAGCATCCCGGCAACCGGCTGCTTCGTTGCCCGATATGCCTCGACCAGTGCCCCATGAACGTCATTGAGACGCCTGTTTTCGAGAATCAGCCGAGCACGGCGCATAAAGAGCCCTGGGCGCTCACCTGTCCCGCGCAGACGATCACCATCAACAGGGCCGGGCGCGATCGCATTGATCTGCACTTCTGGGCCAAGGAACCGCGCAAAGGATTCAACCATGGCACGTTGACCGGCCTTGCTCACGGCATAATCTGAGCGGTTGGGGTAGGGAATAGCAACATACTTTTCACCGCCAAAGTAGGATGAGACATTGAGAATATAACCACTTCCTTGTGATTTCATCAGTGGTGCGACTTTGCGGATAAGCGAATAGTTGCTGATGAGGTTGGCATTTAAGGTATGGCGCCAGGCATCCAACGGCATATCAATCAGCATCTCTTCGGCCCCAGCAATGCCAGCGTTGTTGATCAAATAATCGATCCGTCCAAACGTTGCCAGGGTATGATCGGTCAGACGTTGCAAGTCTTCTTCGCGCGAAACATCACAATCGGGGAAGATTTGCACCCGTTGCTCCGGGTTGACATACCCAGCCTGACGGACTTCCTGGATCAGCGACTCACGCATCTGGGTCAATTGGGCTTCACCACGGGCAGCAAGCATCACAGAGGCACCGCTCAAGGCCAGCAATCGACCAACTTGACCGCCAATACCAGCACTCCCACCGGTAATCATCGCCACTTTCCCGAGATGCAGGCCAAAGAGGCTTTCGGCCCAGCCGAACGATGGTCGGCCCGTGCCTGTGGTTATGCTGATGTTGGCGGGCAGATAAAGGTTGATTTCATCAACCCGGCGCTCGCTAATAATCAGTTTGGCGGCCCAGGCACAGCCAAATTCGAGACTGCCGCTTTCCTGGTTGGTGTAGCGCACAATCTGATTGGCCCAGACGGGTTGAACGGCTGAATCACCTTCTGCTTGTTTGGCGGCATCAAGTTTGGTTTCGTGGCGCCACACACGGATTAACTGCTCAACCGCAGCACGCCACATATCGGCATATTTATTGCCCTGACCATCGTCACCATTGGTCATAAAGATGACATGCGGTGAAAACTGAACCGGCGTCTTGCGCCAGAAACGATCCAGTTGACTCGCCATAGCCACGACCCCAACAATTTCTTCATCCATAAAGCGACTGGCTATTTCATCATCGGCGGTGGCTAACGCGGTGCTAGAAGCAAACGCTTCCGAGCTATACGTGGGAAGGATAATGCTATACTGAGGCACACCCACCGATTCTTGAACTTTGGCTAGTGCGGCTTCGGTGCTCTCTGGCTCAAGCGGGTTCATATAGACCAATGTTGGCGGCGTATAGTGGAGGTCTTGCTGGCGGTTTTCGCGCAATACCTGCTCAGCCCGTGCAATGGCCGAACGGTCGCGGAAGCCCAGTACGACTTCGGCACCACAGGAACGCAGCACATGCATCAAGGCCAACGCATCATCGACCTGATCGCCGGCGCAGACCAGGACCATTTTGCCCGAGGCGTCAACATTGCGCAGGCCAGGCCGCGAAACCAGTGTGGTGGCACTTTCAACTGGCACGTCCATGCCGTTGGTCACTTCAAAGGCATGGTCACTAAAGGCCATGGAGAGGTCGCTGCCCAGAAAGACCATGGTGTTGGCAACATCGAGCGTTTTGGGGAAACCCTGAACCAATTCGCCGTCGTCGTTGGGGCGACGGAGGGCCATAATATCAAAAAATTCCTGCGCGGTGCTGCCACCAGGCAGACCCTTCAGTTTGTCCATCGACTCAAAAACGCTCCGAATGCGCTGGCTATCAATCGGTCCGGGGTAAATCGTGTTCACCCGAATGCCATGGACACCCAGTTCTTGCGAGAGACTATGATCGAGCGAGTTGACTGCCGCTTTGGGCACCACATAGGCAATACGCCCATAGTAGTCGGTACGTGAGAAGATGGTCGAGACATTGATAATACTACTTCCAGGAGGCATATGGGGAGCAACGGCACGAGTCGGGTTCCAGATAATGCCAAGGAGATTGCCAATGGCCTGGCGCAACGTTTCATTATCGGGAGGCACCAACTCTTCACGGATCATCGGAATATTGTCGAGTCGCTGGCGCGGCCCCGGGCTACCAGCATTGTTCACTAAAATATCGACCCGGCCGAGTCGGGCAATAATATCGGCAACACAGGAACGTACCTGTTTCATATCACTGCCATCCATCTGGGCAGTCAATACCCGATCAGCAGCGATGTGTTCTTCATCCATCAATGTCTGATGGAACTCATGCAACTTGTCGGCAAACAAATCGGCAATGACCACGGTTGCCCCTTCTTCAAGGTAACGACGTGTGATCACCTGCCCAATATTGCCTGCACCACCAGTAATAATAGCGATTTTGCCTGCGAGTAATCCAGAGGGAGTTGGGGTACTCATCCGTTACTTCAACCTCCTTGTCAACATCATAAACGCTGATTTCAGTTATCAGGTCTTTCAACGAGCAGTCGCTCGGCATGGTTTGTATGTGGAATATGAGTATGAGACGGTTGGACAAGAGAGAATCAAAACGAGTCAGACGCCTTCTGTTCATTTCGAGAAAGGGTAAAGGACACAAGGACGCGGCTGTTTCGTTATTTTTGCGCCCTGTGTCAAACCATTTCAAACATGCAACATCTTTATTTGGCTTTGGTTTCAGAAGGACGATCTAGGCATCGTCTGGTATCTTATAGTATACGCTCTTTTTCTTGTCATATAGAACAGATCTGTATTATCTTCCACGCTACTCAGGCTGAGCTTTATTTACGGTGAACGATACCATAGTAATGTGTCTTTTGTCAAGCTCTCGTTCATATCTTGTCAAGCCTTGCCGGCAGTGTTGTGAAGGGTTGGGTTCCCTATTATCAAAAACCGAACGTCGTTTTGTTGGCAACTCAAACAAGAGCACATGCTTTCCAGATGGTGGAACAAGCAGTGGACATCCTATCACATAGTTCTTGTTGCTGGTATCACGATTTTCACGAAACTATTTGCAACGATTTTTTTATCTCTTATGCTGTTCATGGTAACATACTTGCTGGTATCATGGTATGGCAAGATTGCCCAGGTATATCAGGTAACCTTTCCCTCAATCTGGCAGGTATATTCCATAGACCGGGGCAAACCACTACGGTAAGCCAAATGGGCGATACAAACGGACAAACGATTCATTGACCCAGCCAGTGCGACCATCGATGAGAACAACCTCGACCCAGACAGTATCATCAATGCTGGTACGCTGGTTGGTCAATTGTACCAGGGTGCCACTGGGGAACACATCAAGAATATCCGTCAATCCAGCATTCTGGCGGATATTTACCGCGCTGCCATCGTCAGTTTCCAGCAGGGCATAGATCACCGGCGTTGCTGTCGGCGGCGGTGCTGGTGTTGGATACGGGGACAGGGTTGGATACGGTGTTGCGGTTGGGTACGGTGTTGTGGTTGGATAGGGTGTCAGGGTAGGTAAAGGTGTATACGTGGGAGCAATTGATGCGGTAGCTAATACTATGGTTGGTTCGACCACTTCGGTTGGGGTTAACGTGGGTGCTATCAGCGGGTCAAGGCTGGCAAAGGGAATAATGGCAAATTTGAGTGCGACATCGCGTTGTAATTGGGTTGCCAGTTCCTTTTGGATCCGATTTGCTTCTTGAAAGGTGAGCACACCAGATGTCCGTATCGTCGCAATAATTTCGAGATAATCTTCTTTGATCAGGCGATCAAAGCTCACCAGGCTGGTATCGCCCGTGCTCTCCAGTTCATCGGCCAGGACATGACGAATGATACTGGTCTCCTGAGCCTCGCGAATAATGCCAACAGTGGTGCCAATCAAGATCAAGGTAATCAGCAATACCAGTGGTCCACCGATGATCAGTGTTCGCCAGAACGTGAAGGGCCGTTGCCAGGGCAAGGCGGGGCGAAAACCGACCACGGTAAAGGTTATCGAAGCGGCAAACACAATCGCAATAAAGTTGGCTGAAAAGAGGAGCAGGGCGCCAATGCTCACATCACCACGATACTGTGAAAGACCGATACCACTGGTACAGAGTGGGGGCATTAAGGCGGTGGCAATGGCGACGCCTGGCATAGCCGCCGAGAGATGTGGTTGTGATAGGGCATAGGCCGCGGCAGTGCCACCAGCCAGCGCGACAATCAGATCAAACAGATTGGGGCGGGTACGACCCAGGACTTCAGCTGGTAATTCTTCGAGGAAGTTGGTGGCACCGATGGAAACGAGCAAGCCCAGGACCGTGCTCAGCCCGATAGCAATGACAACACCGACAAAGAGGGTAAAGAGGGCGCGACCAATCTGTTTCATATCGCCCGTCACCAAGTCGAGGGCGCACCGCAAGATCGGTGACATGAGTGGAGCAATGAGCATGGCTCCAATAATGACGGCTGCACTATCGAGAATAAGACCAAATGTGGCAATGATACAACTGAGTATCACCAGCAAAATATAATCACTGCTGATGGTACCGGCGCGATTAAGGTCTTGTACCACCTCGGCCTGTCGTTCGGCCGTTAGTGGCTGAATAAAGTGCTCTGTTCGCATAACGCGTATAACGATAGCACAGTTGCTGCAGAAGAGCAAGCTATCAATTGACAATTGACAATTATCCATTATCAATTGTCAAAGTTAGGTGCGGCGTTGCAGCGCAAGGTATCGGGTATTGGGTATGCCGTTGTCGGGGCGGATCGTAGGTGTGGCTTGCAGCCGCACGGCGGTCGGGGCGACCGCATCAGCGGGGTGCGGCTTGCAAGCGTTGAAGCGTTGGAGCGCAAAGCGATGTAGGTG
>JAAURD010000253.1 GCA_012034075.1 Chloroflexaceae bacterium
CTACATGGTATGAGCTATTCAGAAACACAACTGGTGCAGCAATCGCTGGCACGGCCCGAAATCCATCAGCGCTGGAACCGGGTCTATTTAAGCGCGGAGAATGATCGCTTTTTTGACCTGGCGTTTGCGTTTATTGCGCATGAGCTGCGCGTCCCAGCGGGCGCGGCGATCCTTGATGCCGGCTGCGGCAACGGTGCGCATGCGGTCCGGCTGGCGCGGCATGGCTTTCGCATCCATGGGCTTGATTTTTCGGCGAGTGTGCTGCCCGCTGCGCAGGCCACGCTCGCTACGCACGGGATGGGCGAGCGGATCAGCTTGCAGCAGGGCAATCTGCTGGCGTTACCCTTTGCCGATGGGACGTTTGGTGCGGTGGTGTGCTGGGGCGTGCTGATGCATATCCCAGAGATGGAGCGGGCACTGGATGAACTGGTGCGCGTGCTGCAACCCGGTGGTCAACTGGTGATTGGCGAAAACAACATGTATTCGCTGGAGTCCGTGGCGCGGCGCGGACTGAACCGACTGCTGCGACGCTCAACATTGGGGGGAGACGCCAGACAGACGGCGGCTGGCGTGGAATATTGGAGCGAAACGCCGGTCGGGGCGCTGCTCACACGCGATATGGATATGGGCTGGCTGGTGCGGCAGTGCCAGGCACGTGGCTTGCATGTTCAGCGCCATGTTGCTCGCCAGTTCACCCAGCTTTATAGTGCCGTCGGCGCTGCCTGGCTGAAACGGCTGATCCATCTGGTCAACCATATCTGGTTTCGGTTTATCCGGCTGCCTGGCCCAGCGCGGGCAACCTCGTAATAGCACAGAAACGCAGGTGAGCGATGAAACCTATGCACTATCAACAACGGCGGCTAGCCCTGCTGGCCGAAGCAGCCATCGGGCCGACCGTGCTCGATATTGGCTATGTGTCCTTACCCAACCCCTATTTGCAGGACCTCACCTGTGTGGGTTTTGATAAACGGCTACCCGACGAACATGGCATGCCCTACCAGGAGGCTATCCGCGGCGACGTGCAGGATATTGCCCATATTCTGGCGGGGCGTCAGTTTGATAGCATTCTCTGTGGCGAATTGATCGAGCATCTGGAAAATCCCTACCAGTTTTTGCGAGATGTGCATGGTCTGCTGGCGGACCATGGGCGGCTGATCCTTTCCACGCCCAACCCGCTGGGGTTTCCGGTTTTTGTGTGTGAGCTGTTGCGGATCAAGCGGTTTTTTTATACACGCTGGCACACCTACTACTTTTTACCGCGCTGGGTGGAACGCCTGCTCGATCATACGGGCTACGAGGTCTTGCAGATTCGGCCCGTGGGGTTGTGGTTGTCAGGTGTTGCCTTAGCGGTTGTTCCCGTGGCTCTGAGCTATCAAGTGGTGTATGTTGCACGAAAAAAACCATAAGATTCTGATCACCAATCTGCATTCATCGCGCAATGCCGGTGATGCCGTGCTGGCCCACATGGCCTGTCAGCAACTCCGCCAGGCCTTTGCCACGGACGATCTCACCCTGGTGATGAACGACCCGACCAGCCATCATGGCCCAGAGCGAGTGCATGCATCGTTGTTTGCCCAGTGCCATGGCTTGCAGAGCGATGGTCGCGGGCAGTGGCACTGGTGGGCGCTGTTCTGGCTGCCCTTGAGCAGCGTCCTGACCATGCTCATCTATCGGGCTACGCGGCGGCGTTTCTTCTTCGGGCTGACGACCGAGCAGCAACAGCTCTTACAGGCGTATCTTGACGCGGACCTGGTGGTCAGCGCACCGGGTGATTTTTGCGGAGCTCCGGGCGCTTCAGCTTGCCGCTGGTGCTAGCCGTGTTGAGCGTTGCCCTGGCGCTGCTGGCGGGCAAGCCGGTCTACGTCATGCCCCAGTCATTCGGCCCATTTCGCTCTCGCCGCGATTGGCAGATGGTTCAATGGGTGCTGCGACGGGCACGGGTCGTGATGGTACGTGAACCGGCCACGGCTGACTATTTGCACCAGGCCCGATTTCAGCACCGCCAGTGCTACCACATTCCCGATCTCGCGCTGACCTATCGTGGGGCGAGCCATGAAGCGGCGGCTGCATGGCTCGCAGTACATGGTATCGACTGCATGATGATCGACCACTCCTGGGTATTACGACCATCAACTGGGCCGAACAAAACCGCAGCTTCAAACGTCAAGCCATCTATGAAACAGCCCTGCTTGATGCTGCCCGCTGGTTTATCGAACAAGAGGGCGGTCGGGTGGTTTGCTTGCCGCAGGTATGCGGGCCTTCGCTGATGGAAGAGGATATGCTGCCAGCACGGCGCATCGCCGCCCAGCTGGGCAATGCATCTGATGCGCTGATGGTGATTGAGACGGCCCCACCCACCGATGTGTTACATGCAGCCTATGGTCTGACGGATCTGCTGATTGGTACCCGTATGCACTCGAATATCTTTGCCCTGACCAATGGAGTGCCGGTTGTGGCGATTGGCTATCGGCATAAGACGATGGGCATGATGGAAATGCTCGGTTTGGAGCGGTATGTCATTGATATTGCCCAGGTCGATAGCAATACCCTCACTGCGCTGCTGCAAGCAGCCTGGAACGAGCATGCAACCCTGCGGGCGCAGCTACCGGGACATGTTGGATTGCTGGCAGCTCGGGCACGACTGGCCGGCCATATTATCCGCGCTGATTACTATGTGTATCAGCGACAGCACGAGCGGTAGAATCAGGACAGCTTGCGGTGCAGTTTGCTTCGGCCCTTTCAGCCTTTCTGGGCAAAGATTGGCAACGTCACGCATCAGTGCATATGCTCTGGCATGTGGGGATTGCGGTCAGCGGCGTTGTCCTCGTGCGCCTGCTCGGCACCATCACCCAGATTGTGCTCGCCCGTTTGATGGGCCTGACCAACTTTGGCGTCTACACCGCCCTCTATACCCTGCTGGGGCCAGCCTTTGTGCTGGCCGTGATGGGCCTGGATACGTGGCTGTTGCGCAAGGGCGGTGAACGAGAGACTCTGCCCACAACCATCAGTCAAGTCTTTTCCCTGCGCCTACTGGTGATTGCTATCCTCACGGTGCTCAGTGTCGCGCTGGTGCTGTGGACCAATCAGGAGGGGTTTGCACCGCTGCTGGTGATCTTTGCGGCGCTGAGTCTGGCCTGTGAGCTGTTGTTGACCACCGCCGCTACCGCGCTACGGTCACAAGTACGCAATGTTGCCGCGGCATGGTTGCAGATAAGTGTTGCTGGCCTAACGCTCCTGCTGATTGTGCTCTTCTGGAATGCCCAGGCGCCCGTCTTTACCGCAACCGGCTACCGTTTGCTGGCAGCTCTGTGTGGCCTTGCCCTCATGCTCTGGCTGTTGCGCCACACCTTGCGCTTGATCTGGCGGCCCGCCCCCCTTCGTATTCGATGCTCCGCCAGTCCGGCATCTATTTTGTCTCAGACCTGCTGGGCTATGCCAGTATGCGTGCAGATCTGATACTGGTGACCATCTTCATTGGCTCACTGGCAGCCGGCATCTATAACCCGGCGCTGACGCTGATCAACACCACGTTTCTGGTGCCGCATGTGGTCTGGCAGGTGCTGCTGCCCATGATTGCCCGACAGCAATATCATACCCGTCTGCTGCGCTGGGTGGTCGGGCTGACATCCGTGGGCAATCTTGTGTATGGTGGGTTCTGGGCGCTTGTTTTCTGGTACGCTGCCGACTGGCTGGTGTTGCACGTGTATGACGAGCAGTATCTGGCAGCCGCACCCTTGCTGCAGATCATGTTTCTGATACCCCTGTTCAAGAGCTTTAACTTTTGCTGGACGACCCTGATGGTCGCGCATGATGCCCAGGTACGGCGCACCACATTGCAGGCTATCGGAGCGGTCTTTAGCATTGCGGCCAACCTCATGTTCTTGCCTGTCTATGGTCTGCTGGCCGCTGCCTGGGTCAACGTGGCGGCCGAGATCATCCTCTTTGTGTGTTATGGATACGGCGCCTGGTATACCTTGCGCCCCAGGAGTGCTCATTGATACAACAACGGATACCAGTCATGCAGCTGGTTGATGGATTTGCCACCGAAGAGCAATCGGGTGGCGCGGCCACGGTCGGCATTCAGCTGGCGCTGCACCTTGACCGACGACGGTATGCTCCCTTTGTCTGTGGCCTCTGGTATTATGGCACCGGTTCAGAGCAACGCTGGCGTGAACAACTCCACGCCAGAGGCATCGGCACCGCAATCTTGCTGCCCCAACGAGGGCGCATCGAGGTGGATATGGTGCGCGCAGCTGGCTTGCTTGCGTCTTTGCTGACGCAGTACCAGCCACGTATTCTGCATAGCCATTTTGAGCGGGGTGATCTGTTGGGGCTGTATTGCAAGCTGACCCACCCGACCCATCCGCGGATTGTGCGTACCATGCATGCCGATCAGCAGTGGCAAGACCGGCCCTGGCTTGGTGTGCTGATGAATGTGACAGCTTTTCCCTGGTGGTTTGATACGGAGATTGCGATCTCACGTGCCACCGAAGCGGTGATGAATCGGCGCATCGCCGCCCGGCTCGTGCAACGCCGCGCATTTCATTGCACCAGCGGCATCAGCGGCCGCATGGTGGAGCGGCTGGCGACCGCGCCACGGCGTCAACGGCGCTCAGCAGATGAGCCAGCCCGCCTGATTGTCGTTGGTCGAATTGAACCACAAAAGGGTCATCACTATCTCCTCCAAGCGCTGGTTCATGTCCTGGAGGAGCATCCCACAACGACGCTACACGTGGTGGGCACGGGCAGCTTGCTGGCAGAGATGCAGCAATTCGCCGCGACACTGGGTATTGCCCATGCGGTGGAGTTTCTCGGTCAGCGTAGCGATGTGGAAGCGCTCCTGCTTAAGGCTGATCTCTTTGTGTCCGCCTCGCTCTGGGAGGGGTTCCCGCTGGTGTTGCTAGAGGCGATGGCAGCGCGTTTGCCAGTGGTCGCTACCGATGTCTCAGGCAGTCGTGAACTGGTGCGAACCAACGAAACCGGCATGCTCGTGCCGATGTGTGACCCGGCGGCGCTTGCAGCTGCGATCAGTACGATGCTGCGCCAGCCGCTGAAAGCACAGCAGATGGCTGAACGTGCCAGCCATGAGATTCGCCGGTATACCATGGAAGCTGTAGCCGCACGCCATGCCCGGCTCTACGAATCCCTGTTGGAGCGTTGAAGCGTTGGAGCGCAAGGTATCGGGTATCAATTGACAATTATCAAGTATCAATTGTCAATTGTCAAAGACGGCAATATTGCATTTGCTCATTGCAAAATCTGTGGTACCATGGAAGAAGTGTTGATTGGCAGAGTCTGTAGACAACACATAACGAACGACCTGATCATCACAGAAAGGAACATCATGGATCTCATCATTCAATGGCTCGTCACGGCAGTGGTGCTCTTTGTTATTTCACGGCTCAACATTGGCATTGGGATTGATGGCTTTGGCAATGCGTTACTGGCTGCGGTGGTCATTGGTCTGATCAATGCTATTATCCGGCCCATTTTTCAGGTTCTTGCGCTTCCACTTACGTTTCTCACCCTGGGTCTTTTTGCGTTTGTTGTCAATGCCCTCTGTTTCTGGCTGGCTGCGGCTATCCTACCTGGTTTCTGGCTCAAGCACGGCTTCTGGAGTGCGTTGCTGGGTTCGTTATTGATGACCATTACCAACATGCTCATCAGTGCAGCGTTTGGTGTGACTATTTTTGCATAAAGCACCTTGGTGCGGAAGAGCGCAGCATGCCCGTGAGAGCGTTGTATGCTGCGCCTGGAGATACACCGAACGATGCGATTTGATTACCGTACCGCCCTGATCATGGCCGGGGCCACGCTACTTGGGGCCGCCTGGGCCTTCTACAACTATCTCAGCACCGATGGCGAGCGGGGTCAGGCGCAGCTCCAACCGCTGGTCTGGGTGATGTTTGCGACGCCGTTTGCGCTCTTCCTGGGCTGGCTCATCGCACGTCGTTCAGAGGTCTGGCTGGCTGCGTTTGTCTGCTTCTGTCTCTACTTTTTTACCTATTTTGTGGCCGCCCGCTTTGAGTCGCTCTTTTTTGATACGGGTGAGGCTCGCCGCAACGGCCATGCGCTCTACTTTCAAACAGCGATGGCGATTCATGTGTTGGCTGGTCTGGCGATTACCGGCTGGCGGGCAATGCGCCCACCATGGCAGCACGAGCGTCGAAGCGTTGAAGCGCTGGAGCGCACGTCGTAGGTGCGGCCTTGCAGCCGCACGCGGTCGGGACGACCGCAGCGGGGTCG
>JAAURD010000254.1 GCA_012034075.1 Chloroflexaceae bacterium
GGTGCGCAAACAGAGATGCGCCAGGGCGGGGTTGCGCAGGTGCGCCAGCCGCACGGGGGTTGCGCTCCAGCGCATCGTGCATCACCGTGAGACAGCTGGCAAAAAAGAAGGGCAACGGCTCGCTTCCCGTAGAACTGGTGGTATGCACGCGATAGCGCACCAGCGGCTCACGCACCAGCCGATGGGGTAACGTGCAGCAATACGCAGGTTCATATCCCAGTCCTCACGCTGGCGGTAGATTGGCGCTTCCTGGAACAACCCCACCGTCGCAAAGACATCACGCCGCACGATCAGCATCGAAGGGAGCGGCGTGCAGGTCAGCAGAAAGACATGGCGCAGAATATCACCATCGTAGAGCGGGAAGCGGTCACTGTGGCGCCACAGGGTGGCCCCGCTCTGGTGCTCAAAGGCATGATAGTCGCAATAGCCCCATGCCAGGTTGCGTTGGCGCAGCAGGTCGAGTTGCACGCGTAGCTTGTGCGGTTGCCACAAGTCATCCGCATCACAAAAGGCAATATAGTCACCCTGCGCCGCCTCAATCCCCCGGTTGCGGGCGGCCGCCTGACCCTGGTTGGGCTGACTCAGGCAGCGCACCTGAGCAAAACGCGCCACCACGCTGGCGGTCGCATCGGTCGAGCCATCATCAATCACAATAACTTCGATGTTGGCGATATCCTGCGCCAGCACACGTTCCAGCGTGGCGGCAATCCAGCTGGCGGCGTTATAGGCGGGAATAACGACCGTAACGACCGGGGTCACTGAGCGCCCTCCTGCGACTGCACAGCGGCGGTGTCGCGCTGGCCGTTGCTGATCGCCCACATCTGACGCATGGCTGCTGCATACGCCTGTTCGCCATGCTGATGCAGGTAGTGCTGGCGCATCGTTTCCAGGCGTTGCCAGAGCTGCGGCTGACGCGCACAGCTCAGCAGCCGCGCGGCAATATCGGGCTGCCGCCACTCGTCCAGCGACAGCACCAGGTCGGTGAGTTGGTACTTGCTCAGTTCATAGGCCATCCAGGTATTGGCGGTAACGATGGGCATCGTGCCAAAAACAATGCTCTCAACAAAGATGCCCGATGTGCTTTCGGCATAACGCGGCGGGTCATACGGCAGCACAATCACATCGCTGGCGGTAAACTGTTGCACATAACGCCAGCGCGGCAGGCTATTATCCAGGGCCTGCACCTGGCAGCGACCAGTGTGCGGTGTGAGCGCAGCGGCCTCAGCCGCGACCAGGGTCAACTGCGCCGCAGCGTCATCGGTGCGTTGAGCCAGGAAGCGCATGATCGGCCAGCCCTTCTCCTCGCGCGGAAAACCGGGCCACCAGCAGACCACCGGCCGATCAGCCGACGGCACGCGCTGAGCCACCGGCGGCAGTTCTTGCGGCAGCGTCTCCAGATGGGGAATTGGCATAGGATGCACGGCCGGCAAAAGTGCTGTGCCAGCGAGCGGCTGAGCAAATCGCTGTCACTAAGCAAGAGCAGATGGCCCGGTGGCAGAGTGCGTTCAATCAAGCGCGTGATCAGCTTATAGGTCTGCCCACGGCTGCTCTTGGGCGAGAGCGAATAACGAAAGAGCAGCCAGACCCAGAGACGTTCGACGGAGACGCGGCGCAGGGCCATGGCAAAGGCCAGCAGTTGCAGCGGATGGGTGACATATTCAAGAAAGAGCACCGTTGGGGACGGTTGGGGCAGCACCTGCTCTTTGAGATAGGCCGACAGCGAGTGCGAGAGCTGATGTCCACAGACGAGACGGCGGTGCATTTCGCCAACCGGGCGATTGTAGAGCTTCAGGTCACCACCGGCCAGGCAGGCGTTCCAGCCTTCCGGCAGGCGGTCTTTCCAGTCGCCAGTGGGAAGTGCAGCCCGATGCGACCAGCCCAGCAGCCGGGCAGCATCACCCACCGAGCAGTTGTAATCGTAAATATGACCCTTGCCCTCATACATATCGACCATGGTCGAGACGATCAGCGGCTGGCTGGAAACAGGCGCATTATCCATGGATCGATGTATCTCCAATGACCAGACGTTTCAGCAATTTCTGTGGTGATGAGCCAATCCACCAGTCAAAAAAGCGGCGTGAGAGCGACTGCTGCGGAATCACCGGCGCCTGGGTGATATCCGGGCTGAGCACCAGATGAAAGCCACCGGGGCTGTCATACTTGGGACCGCGCACAAACTGTGTATTGAAGTAGGCCACATAGGCTTCGATATGTTCAAAGCCAAGCTGACGAAAGGTATTGATCCACCAGGAGCGTGGGCGCACGGTCTGATGCAGTCGAATACCGTTGATGACCTCTTCACACGGCGAGACGCTCATAATCCACAGGCCGCTGGGTAGCAGGTGTTGCCGCACATTGGCCGCAACCTGCGGCAGATCAGGCTCGGCGATATGCTCTATGACCTCCCAGGTCGTCACCACATCAAAGAGCAATCGCTCAGTCTTGCCGCCCGCTTGCAAAAAGATATCAAACGCGCCGCTGATATCACAGGTAAAGAGATAATCGGGGATGGTAGCCCATTCGGCGCGGCGATAGCGCTTGGAGAAGTCGCTTCCCTCCAGCCCAACCGCAAAGTTGCCCGTGTCCAGGCAATCTTTCACAAAACCACCACCAGAGCAGCCCAGATCAAGGATTTTGAGCGGCTCGCTGATCCGTGGGAAGAGCCACTCCAGCTTGCGATTGAAGCGCATATTGCGGCTGTTGCTGGTGCGTGTGCCGCGTGGCAAAATATGATCGGGTGAGCTATAGGCAACTTCGCGTTCGGCCTGCACAATCACACGGGGATAATCAGTCATACGCACTCCTTAAACATCCGGTCGTTGGCGCCGAATCACGGCGGTTATTCGTTCGAGAAAGAGACTGGTATAGAGTGAACGTTCATTCGGTACATCATACTGCAAGGGCACCGCGCCACTCAGCGTGGCTGGCTTCTGCGCGAGAAGAAAGGCGGCCCAGCCAATAGCCTCCCAGCAGCACATCTCCAGCAAGCCGCCATTGCGCGTAAGCAAGGCCCAGAGAATGCCCAGCGGCGCAAAGAGCCGAAAGGCCAGCGACCCATAGACATAGCCGGTCTCTATGGGGATACAGCTATAGTAGCAGGTGAGCCGATAGAATGCCTGTGGCGACCAGGGCCGTGCCATATGGGTCGGATCATCAAAGAACGAGAGGCTGTAAACTTATGGTGTTCAAACGGCATGCCTGGTAGCAGCAACGAACGTTCGGAGGGGGCTGCTACATAGATCAGCCCGCCCGGTTTGCAGACGCGCACACACTCGCCAAAAAAAGCCACCGGGTCGCGCAGATGCTCGATCACATGGCTGGCAACGACCAGATCGAAGCGATCATCGGCAAAGGGCAGCGGCTCCTGGTTGAGATCGGCTTTGCGAAACTCGAACCCTTCGGGCAGGGGGGCGTTCGATTCGACAAAATCAACGCCGGCATGGCGCAAATCGGTCAGGCCGAGTTGCTGGGCAATCGCCACGTGTTGAAAACCCAGGCAGCCGATATCCAGTACGCTGCCATCGGCCGGTATCTGTTGATAGGCAGTGAGATAGGGTTGTTGCATGGGGCTACTCGATTCCCTGGTTCTTGATCAACTCTACAATCAACGTGTATCCTACTGGCTTGAGACCCACCAGCGCCGCAGCAAAAAACAGCCCCTGCTTGGCGACTTCGCGTGCCCACGAGCGATCAGGAAACGACCAGTGCAGCTCTTGTTGCTGCGGGCGATAGGCAAACTGGGGATGCTGGGGATCGAGGTTGGGCAGTGTCTCGGTGATCGATTGACGACGCAAGCCCCGCGTGATCCGCCGCACCACCCGCTGAGCAGCGCGGAGATGCTTGCTATAGGGCCGTGCCAGGCTCTGCGGGGCATACTCGCGCTGCATATCAGGAAGAAAGCGTACTTGCAGCGGCGGCGTGGTGCTTGCAGCCATGGTCGTAAACGAGCGGCGGCAAAAGACCGTGGCGTGGATCGGTGGCAGGTCGGTATACCATTCACCGGCGGCCATCTGGTCGCCATCTGGCGTAGTGAACATCAGCATGCCATGGTCGTCCAGCAGGTCCAGACAGGTCTGCAGAAAGGCGGCCGGCTGTGGGACATGCTCAATCGTATCGATAGCCAACACCAGATCAAAGCGCTGATCGGTCTGCTCCGCATACGCTTCGAGCGTCTGGCAATAAAAGTGATCGCCATAGCTTGCACGGGCATGTTCAATCACATCGGCTTGCACATCCAGACCAGTGTAGGTATGACCGTGGCGCAAAAACACCGCGCCGACATAGCCCAGGTTACAGCCTATTTCCAGAATACGCAGCACGCGCTTGCGTTTTGCTGCCGCATAGCTCCGCCGAATGGCATGCACATAGCGCGTATCGATAGACTTGAGACACATATAGTCAGTGATCAGCTGCGACCAGTGTGCCGCCGGCCCACGCTGAAACATCGTCGAAACCCACGCATGATCCGCCTGGATCAGCGAATAGCCAACATGCGTGCGCTGAATCTGATCATAATCAACCCCCGATACATCAAAAGGTAACGCCCAGCGTGTCCCGCAACGGTGACAGGTCGCACAGTAGTACATACGGTCGGCATAGCGTGAGATGGGCTCTGGGAAGATCGTATAGTCGGGCGAACCGCACCAGACACAGCGACCGTTATGAGGAGCAACATTCATGGTGCATCTCCCAGGTGCTCTGGCTGCGATGCTGCTGCCGCCGCCGGTGTTTCCCCATGGCGCAGCAGATAGATGCTCAACGCACCAACATAGGTCGTGCTGATAAAGGCCAGTGCCAGTACCATCGCCAGGGCCATACCGGCCATGCCCATCCATGGCACCAGCCAGAAGCTCAGCAAAATCGTCGCAATCCCATTGGCAATCGTGAGCATAGCAATATGGTTGGCCCGTTCCAGGCCCTGTACAAAGACAGCGAGTGGACTGGCTAGACCACTGATGATGGTAAAGAGTGCCAACCAGACAATCGTCATCATGTCGGGCACCAGGGCCGGGTCAGCCCAGTAGGTGATAATCAGCGGCGACAAGAGCGCTAGCGGTAGTGTCAGCACAAGAGTGAGCAACACAGAGCCAGCGGTCTTCCAGAGCAAGGTGCGGCGCATCCAGGGCCAGTCACCACGAGCGCGGGCTTCGCCATAGGAAGCAATAAAGGGACCCAGCAGCACCAGTAGGAGATCACGTGGGATATGCAGCAGGCGATAGCTCACCGCAAATGAACCAGCGGCGACCGGGCCGATCAGGCGGGTGAGAATAATCGGTTGACTTTGGAGCATCCCTATATTACCAATCTGTTGCAAGAGATAAAACCCTCCCAGACCCCAGAGCCGCCGCAGATGGGTCATACTGACCATGTGCGGCGCGGGCCAGAGCCAGGGGTAGTCGTAACGCAATAAAACGAACATATTGACTAGGCGCACAGCCATGCGGGTGCCAAGCAGGGCAAGAATCAGTAAGGGCAACCCGGCTTCAAATTGTACCACAATGACAAGATTGATGAGCGAGAGCACACTGGCCGCAATTTCCCAGAGATTGGCCTTGTATTCGGTCTGGTAGCCACGATACACCGAATGCACCATATTGGTTGGAAAGGTGAGACAGAAGATAAGCAGGGCTAGCCAGACCGATAACACGACTTCCTGCGTATCAACCACGCCCTGTACCTGAAAAAAGTCGGGCCAATCCACCAACGGCACCAGCACCACCGCAATGAGCGCAATCAGCAAAGCAATGCCGAGCAGCACCCAGAACGTGGTGGCGACCAGACCCTGCGCCCGTACCGGGTCATCCTGCCCATCGGCCTCGGCCAACACATTCACCAGGGCTGAGTTAAACCCCACATCGGAGATAATCAGCCAGTTGAGCAGGCTACTGATGGTAATCCATAGACCATAGCGCTCAGGTCCAAGGTAGCCCACGGTCAGCGGTACGGAGATAAACCCGACAAACATAATGGTACCGGTGGCAACCATGGCCGACAGCCCGGTCAGGCTCATCCGTCGCACACGCTCCTGGGTATGGTCATCAGTACGCGTAAAGAGCCATGTTATCCGTTGCAGCAGCGATGCAACCCGTTCCAAAAGGCGCTCCTCTGATCTGGCACGTGCGGCTACCTACGCTCCCGTGCGGCTGCAAGCCGCACCTACGATTCACACCCAGCGCTCCCGGGCACATGCGGCTGCAGTAGGGTCGTGCGGCTGCAA
>JAAURD010000255.1 GCA_012034075.1 Chloroflexaceae bacterium
TATTGCAGCCATGTCCCGCCTATCAAAACGCACCTGAAAAAAAGGAAGGAAGTGAGGAGCACGTCTTATGAATATCCGTGACGCTATCAGCCTCGTGGTTGCCGAACAGTCGCTGGAACAGGATCAAGCCGCCGCGGTAATGGAAGAAATCATGAATGGTGATGCCACACCAGCACAAATCAGTGCATTTATCACTGCCCTCCGCATGAAGGGCGAGAACGATGCCGAAATTGCCGGTATGGCGCAGGTGATGCGCTCAAAGGCAGCGACCGTGCCATTTGCAGGTCGCTGGTAGATACCTGCGGCACCGGTGGCGATGGCTCGCACACCTTTAACATTAGCACCACTGCTGCCTTTGTTGTCGCCGGAGCCGGTCTCGTCGTCGCCAAGCATGGCAACCGCGCCATGTCCAGCCAATGTGGCAGTGCCGATGTGCTCGAACATCTCGGCGTCAAGATCGACCTTGCCCCCGAAGGTGTCGCCCGTTGTTTGCGCGAAGCCAGCATCGGGTTTATGTTTGCCCCCATCTTTCATCCCTCCATGCGTTTTGCCGGCCCCGTCCGCCGCGAAATCGGTATTCGCACCGTGTTTAACGTGCTCGGGCCACTGACCAACCCCGCTGGTGCAGGTCATCAAGTCCTGGGGGTTGCCAAAACCACCATGACCCAACGCCTGGCCCGTGCGTTGCAACGTCTGGGCACCACCCATGCACTCGTGTTTCACGGCGACGGCGGCATCGATGAACTGAGCCTGAGCGGCCCCAATCTGGTATTCGAGGTCCGTCAAGATGAAGAGCCGCGCCAACTGATTATCGACCCCGCAGAACTGGGTCTGGAACGCGCACCAATAGACGCCCTGAAAGGCGGTGATGTTCAGACCAATGCCATGATAGTACGATCCATCCTCGATGGCAGCGAGCGTGGCCCAAAACGGGATGCCGTCTTGCTCAATGCCGCCGCCGCCCTGGTTGCCGGTGATATGGCTACTGATATGGCGGCAGGACTTGAACTGGCCCGCACCAGCCTGGATGAAGGCCGTGCGCTTGCTCGGCTGGAACAGTTCATTGCCGTGAGTCAGGCCGCATGATACCAAATGGCGTTCATCGATATGAGACGTAGGTGCGGCTTGCAGCCGCACGGCGGTCGGGACGACCGCACGCATGTATCAGACGGAGGTACGACGCCCAGCTTGCTTTGGAGGGCGCAGCACGCTGCGCCCTCCAAAACAAGCGCTTCGCGTTCTATCAAAGCTATCAAAGCGCATACCAGTGATCACCCGAATTTGGTATGATGCATTGAAGCATTGGAGCGTTGAAGCGCAGGCGTCTCGCATGCAGCCATCGGCACGACCGCGTTTCAGTCGCCCGCAGGAGCGGCCACCCTTCTCCCCTTGTGGGAGAAGGGCCGCGGATGAGGGAGGCGCCGTCGGCACGACCGCGCTCCATACAGATCGGTCCCCAACAGAATCATGGGGTAGAGGCATCCTCAACCCCGACGGCACAATCCCTCCGTTACGATGCACCACTGTATTCGCTCGACGGCTTCGGTCGTTGCTCATCGCCATCAAAGTTGCTTGATGGTGGGCCAAATCGAACTTCCAGCACCCCATTGCGAAAGACCGCACGTTGCGCCGGACGATCCGCCAGAGTCATCGGCAACACCATATCGCGCCGAAAGTTGCCAATCTCAATAAACAACTCATCGCCACGTTTAATCAGCGAAACCTTACCAATTTCCACATGGGGCATGGGTAAACGCATCACAAAATCATCGCCCACGCGCTCGATTTCCTGAGTGACGCCGCTAAACTGCACCTTCACCGGATCAATATCGCCAAACAGTGCATTCCCAATCAGCGACATATCATCGATGCCCCGCAGGTCACGTGCATAGTGCGGCGATTCCCAGATAGGCAGCGGGGTAAACGTCGCATACACCTGTTGCCGATACTCCTGCTGAATACGCGACAGCTCTTGCATAAAGGCACCCTCAGCTTGATCGGCCGGGATAACCCGATTGAGCACTACGCCATCCACCGGATAACCAAAGAGCGCCAGATAGGTCGATGCCCGTTGTGCTTCTTTTAACACCATCCGTTCGGCATTCACCACCAGCCGGTACGAGCTCACCTCCGGGTCAGTGAGCGTGTCACGCAGCTTTTCCACGCCACGGGTGAGACGTTCCAGCGTATCAAACACATCCACAGCCGGCATCAAGGCTTTCACCAGAGGACGGGCCGCTTTCAATGTGCCGGGCTCCCAATCTATAATGCGTGCTGCGTACCATTGAAACGTCTCGGGCATGGTGAGCAGGCGAACCGTCTCACCAGTCGGAGCTGCATCAACAATTACCACATCGAAGTCACCTTCGCGTGCCTGCCGCCGAATATGCAGCAAACTAACCACCTCTTCCATTCCTGGAATAATGGCAAGTTCTTCAGCGGCAACTTCATTTACCCCACGTCGACGCAAAAGCGTCGCTAAATAATCACGTAGTTCACCCCAGTGTTGGCGTACTTCGTCTAATACATTAATTTCTTGCCCCCAGAGCCGGTCGGTCAACTGGGTTGGTAACGGACCAAGCGCGTCGTCGAGGGCATCGGCGAGGCTATGGGCAACATCGGTGCTCACCACCAGAGTACGGTAGCCCATTTCGGCGGCCCGCACCGCAGTGGCAGCGGCAGTAGTGGTTTTGCCTACACCACCCTTGCCAAGATAAAGGATGAGACGCATGTCGGCTGATTCCTTTGCTAGTCCCTCTTTTTGCAATGAGAAGCATCTGTTCTAAGACGAATCGCACTTCTCTTGCAAGAGGTCCACCTTGGTTCATCTATTCCATGTTTGTTCAAGCGTATGCTTAACAAAAGCAGTATGTGTGTCGTTGACAGGTTTGATAAAACAATACATCGCTTTTTACCCATTGTACCGATTGCAGTGACATGCGTCAAGATTGGCGTACCCAGGCGAATCAGCGACTCCGGCGAAAAACTACCGTATAATAGGAAGCAGTAGTCGTTGGAACGCCGCAAAAGCCACTGGTGCCTAAGATGAAAGGCAGCGCTGTGCAAACATGGTCGAAACAAACAATAGCCCTGGTTTCACTGGTCTCGGGCATGGTGCTGGCCCTGATTAAATTTGGGGTCGCCTATGTCACGGGCAGCCTCAGTATTCTGGCAGAAGCCGTCGATACGCTGCTCGATCTGGTCGCCTCCAGCGTGGCATTGCTAGCAGTACGCATTGCCGATGTGCCACCAGATGACGATCATCCCTATGGCCATGCCCGTGCCGAAAACCTGGGCGCCCTTGCCCAGACCGTGTTACTTATTGTCACCGCGCTCTGGATTGTGTGGCAAGCCCTGGAGCGCCTCTTCTTTGTACCCGCTATTCCGACGATCACCCTCTGGTCCTTTCTGATTATTGTCGTATCACTCGTGATCAATGCGGTGCGGGTCGTACTCCTGCACCGGGCAGCACACACAAACGCCAGTGAAGCGTTGCATGCCAGTGCCGCCAACTTTGCCACAGATATGATCGGCTCACTGGTCGTGCTCGTGAGCATTGCTGTGATTCTGGCCGGTCAGTGGCTCAACCTCGCACCCGCTTTGCTCACCAGGATTGACCCACTTGCTGCCATCATCGTAGCCTTGCTAGCGTTACATACAGCCTGGCATCTGGGGCAGCGCTCCATCCATATTCTGATGGACGGGATACCGGGTGATTTGAACCAGCGCCTGACCAATCGCATCGGTGAAATCCCCATTGTTGTCCCAAATAGCACTCAGGTCCGCGCCCGCTTCGTCGGTGAACAGCCCTATGTCGAAGTCATCGTCGCAATGCCACGCGGCCACTCACTGGAGGAAGCCCATGAGCTTGCCGATACGGTTGAAGATGCCGTTCGCGCTGAACTGGATGCCGCCAATGTTCTGGTCCATGTGGAACCCGCCCGTGTACCAGCCGAACCCTATACCACAACCGTCTATTCAGTTGCGCAGCAACTGGGCCTGCGCGTGCATCACCTGGATGTGTACCAGCTCAGTGATGGCATGCGGGTTGAAATGGATCTCGAATTGCCTGGCAGTCTGACCCTGGCAGAAGCACACACCTATTCGGAGCAACTGGAAGCAGCTATCGAAGCCGAATTGCCAGCACCAGCCACGATCGTCGTCCATCTGGAACCGCGTCACGACCAGGTCCAACCAGCGGTGCGCTACCCTCCAGTGCATGAAAAGGTCCAACAGGTTCTGCATACGCTGCCCAATGCCGATTCTATTCTGCATGCCGAGACGCTTCTGGCCGATGATGGCATTATTGTTGCGATCCACTGTCATTTTCCAGGGCAGACTCAGTTGACCGATGTGCATATGATGATGGCTCGTATGGAACATGATTTGCTGCGGGCTATGCCTGATGTAACCCGCGTCCAGATCGACCCCGAACCAAGTGAATGCCTCCACCGGTGTTGCTTTTATGCCAATGGCTGTATCGTGCGTGATTGTCCGCAGCATGGTGATCAAGCGTCGCTCATGTCGTCACATTTCCTTTCTGAATAGTGTGCATCAGCTCGAGCAGACGTTGGGCATAGCCAGGCGTGTGCGACCAGATAGCATCAAAGTCGGCGAGTTGCTGCAGGCGACCGCGTTGCTCCGATGGAAGCGGCGCAACACTGGTATACGCCCGGATAATCTTTCGTTGTGCATCTTCTGGGTCTTTCTGCAATGTCAGCCCCAGCAAATAGCCCAGATGAACCTGAACGCTTTCATCCCAGGTGCGAAAAGCCAGCCCATGACCAGACGCATCCTGCAAGCGGGCCGGGTTGCGCTGGGGGCGTGCCGCTTCGGCCGAACGCAGCGCATCGGTCTCCAGCACACACTGAGCCGCCGCCAGAAACGGATCCAGGCCCGCCGAATGAGCATAGTGCCAGTAGTAACTCATAATCAGATCAACATCATCACGATATTCGTGGTGCATGGGCAAGCGTTGCACAACATAGTTGACAAGTTGATCGCGCCGTCCCGAAGCTGGTCCTTGAAGCGGGCTGGAGAGCGAGAGCTCAGGCGCGATCAATCGGTTGTTCCCTTCGGCCTGCAGACGCTTCCAGGCAGTGCGAGCGACCTCAAGCAGATAATCGTCACTGATTGCCTCGCCAGGACAGGATAGATGACCATAATCGCGGTGCGAGGAGATGCCACCGCTAAAGACATGATGTCGTATCTCAAAAGAGCCGAGACGTTGCTTTAACACGGCAATGGCATGCCCTACCAGATATTCGACCGATGGCGACCAGATCATCTCATCGTAGTGCCCAATCACCACCAGACCAATAGAATGCCGAAATTGACCGTGACCATAATAAAAGTTGGCGGTGGCAGTATGGATGCCCCAATGATACATGGGCGTAAATAACCAGATATAGCGATCATCGATAAAGAGATGCGGGCCACGATCCCACTTTAGCTGGTTGGCATAATAATTGCGCAGCAAGCGCAGCTGTTGCAGCCGCTTAAAGTAAATCTGCGCATCGTTGAGATTTTCTTCATCAGCATCCCATCGATTGCCGATCTCGGTGCAGGCATTGCCCAGGCCCGGCACGGATGTATGATGCACGATGACGCTATCGGGTGGAGTTGCGCCAAACGAGTACTGTTCGAGATAGGCGGTAAACTCATCGGCCGTGAGACCATACCCAATATAGAGAAACGGCTTTTTGGGACCCTGTTGAAAGCCAGGAAAACCAGCATCCTGTTCGGCTTCATGGGGCAACAGCTTCTCAAACACCATATTCCCATGGATTGGCGGTGGGGCGGACGGTCGTGACGGTGCAATGGGCGTCGTTTCTGCCCCCGCTGAGCCGGATGTATCGGATGTATCGGTTGACAGGGTATCGCTGCTGGTGGGTTGCTGGCGGGCCGTGCGATTGAGAAATGGGCGCTGGCGATTTTCATCGCTACAGTGCAACTGCGGCTCTTGCAGAAACCGCCGATCATACAAGTTCTGCCCCACCTGACGGATCAGTTCTTCATAGGAGGCGGGGTGTCGACTGCGCTGTAAGACATCAACCAGGTTATAGGTAAAAGCGCCGTGGTGGGTGCTGCCAAAGCGGGCATCCGCA
>JAAURD010000256.1 GCA_012034075.1 Chloroflexaceae bacterium
ATCGTCGGCTGGTGGTACGCTACGAGCGCTATCGTGTCAATTTTCTGGGCTTTGTACAATTGGCGTGTGTCCTGATTTTGCTTCGCCAGGGTTTTTGAGACTGGTTCACAGACACAAGATTTGTTTGCTCACTTGCACTAATTTATGATCAACTTGCTCTTTCCGCTGGGTTTGGCAGCACTGATATCGATCCCTATCATTGTTTTTTTGCATTTGCGCCGTGAGCGATTACCACGCGTTATGGTGCCATCCTTGCTGTTGTGGCAAAACTTGCCACGCCCGCGGCAAGGCCAGAACAACCGGCGGCTGCCGATTTCGCTGTTACTCTTGTTGCATCTGCTGGCGGCTCTGCTGATTGCCCTAGCCCTGACCCATCCGCAATGGCTGGGCGTTTTTGCCACGGGTGAACAGCATCGTGCGCTCCTCATCGATACGTCGACGAGCATGGCGGCGGAATCTGGGTTTGCTCAGACACGACTGGATCAGGCACGGGATTATGCACGTAATCTCATCAACACAATGGGCGAGCAAGATACCTTTGCGTTGGTTGAGGTTGGTACGCAGGCGCGTTTGTTAGCGGCTGGTGGACGACAGCATCAGGCGACCCTGCTGGCTGCTTTAGATGAATTACAAGCTGGTGGGACTGGGAGCGATATCGCCAATGGGATGATTCTGGGTCAGGTAGCCCTGGAAACGATCCGTGACACAGAATCGACCGGCGAGCAGAAGATGGTCGTTATTACCGATCTGGAACGACCCGTCAATAGCACATTGCCACCAGAACAGGTCGACTGGATGCGGATAGAAGGCCAGCCAGCAAATCGCGCCATTATTGCCCTGGAAGCTCGTTCGCGCAGTGCTGATGCTTCGGCGGGATATACCGTCTTTGCACGGGTTGCCAACTATGGCAACGAGTCGCTACTAGTGCATGTACACCTGTTTGGCGACGATGAACTGGTCGATACCCGGCTGGCAACGCTCCAGCCCAATGGTGAAACTGAACTGACCTGGACGCTGCCCCCGGGTATTCAGCTGCTCCGCGCCGAGTTGGCTGAACCAGATGCATTGCTGGCTGATAACCAGGCCAACCTCAACCTGGCCCAATCCCGACTGGTCAATGTCTTGCTGGTTTCCAATACGCCTGAAGCGTTGGAACGAGCACTCGCTGCTCTGCCTGATGTGCATACGACAACCATAACACCAGACGATTACCAGACGATGAGCCAGCTGAACGATCTGGTTATCTTTGATAGTGTGTTACCATCGGATTGGCCTGATGGTGGTGTGCTGCTCATCAACCCGCCTGTCAGCGATGGCCCGCCCTTGACGGTGGGGCCACCGCGTGAACTTGCCTCGAATCGTTTTGGCCCCCCCGAACTGGTTGCCCCTTCGGCAGGGCAGGGCCAAACACTGATCCAGGATTTGAATCTGGGGAGTGTGACCTTTGGTCTGGTGCCACAGATTCAAGCTCCGCCGTGGATGCGTACTCAGCTGGCAGCCGATGGTGTGCCGTTGATATTACGCGGACATATTGACCAGAGTGAGGTAGTGATCTGGGCCTTTGATTTAAACCAGAGCAACCTGACCTCGAAACTGGCTTTTCCTTTGCTGGTGGCACGGACTGTCTATCAACTGGTGGCTGATCCCATTCCCGCATCCTTGCTGGTGGGTGAATCTTTGACGTTTGTACCGGGCACCCAAACCGATACGCTGACGTTGATGTATCCCGATGGGACGACACAGGTACAACCGGTGTCACGCACCCTGGTGCTCGATACATTGATGCAACCAGGGATCTATACCATGGTCGAACAGCATGGTGAAGAGACGATCTATGAACGTTTCATTGCTGTCAATGCCGGCTCGCCCCTGGAGTCTGATCTGTCGCCACGGGCATTCCCAACCGATCTGGTGATTCCTGCATCGCTGTTCAATGATACGCCTGAAACGGCCCAGAATCAGGGTGCCTACCAATCGGTGTGGCCGTTGCTGGTGTGCCTTGCCCTGGTGGTCCTTATGGTAGAATGGTTGTATATTCATCGTTAATCTTCTATGGAGCTGCGCGTGCTATTTCACAATCCGCAACTGCTGTTGCTGCTGCTCGTCTTGCCTATTCTGATAGCTATCTGGCGTTGGCGGGGTATGCGGCTAGCTCCAGCAGCCCTGGTGCTCCGCATTATAACGGTGGTCTTGCTGGTGTTGGCTGTGGCCGACCCGTCGTATAACCAGGAAGAAGTACCGTTGAGCCCACCAGTGGTGGTGCTGGTTGACCAATCGGATAGCCTGACACCGGAAGGTCAGGCATTTTTGCGGTCCGAAGCCGCTCGTCTGGTGGAACAATTGACCATGACTGACGAGGACAGCCCGGCGAATCAGAATCAACGATTAACGACGCTCTGGTTTGGTGATCATGTGGTGGCCGCTGGTGATGGGGAAGCAACAGGGGATACTGATGTGCTGTTGCAAGCTCTGGATCCATCAGAGAGCAATCTCGCCGGTGCGCTCCGTACAGCACGGCAATTAGTCGCACCCGCTGGCAACCAATCACCTGAACCGGCCCATGACAAGGCCAATCAGACGATCTGGCTGATCACCGATGGCATTCAGACGACTGGTGATGCACAGGTAGAAGCGTATGCTGCTGCCAATGCGGGCCTGACGATCAATGTGGTGCCGGTAGACCCGATTCAGCAACCGGAGGTGCGAATAAGCAGTATCCAGACGCCACGTTCAGTCCATATGGGCGAGGAATACCCGGTGCATATCGTTATCGCCAACGGTCTGGCGCTTCAAGATGTCACTGCCGATCAGCAGGGATTGGTGGGACCAGCACAGGGCACGCTGCGGCTGTGGCAAAATCAAGCATTGCTTGCCGAGGAACAGGTGACGATTGATCCGGGCGATACCTCCTTTACGTTTCGCACGCGTGCCGAAACACCTGGTGTGAGCCAGATTCGGGTGGAAATAGAAGCTCAGCCGGATACATTTGACCAGAACAATACGGGGTCAGCAACGACCTTGGTCACGCCACCTTCGCGCATTCTGATTGTCGAAGGTCGTGAGGGGAATAGCTTTGAACTGTCATCGGCGCTCTGGAGTGCTGGCATTGAAAGCGAAGTGATTCAGGCAGAGCAATTGCCCTCGCGTCTCTCGGAGTTGCAAGCCTACGATGGGATGGTGCTGGTTGATGTACCGGGGCATATCCTGTCGCTGGACCAGATGACCAGTGTGCAGGAATTTGTGCGGAGCGAGGGGCGGGGCCTAGTGGTGACTGGCGGGCAGAACTCCTTTGGTCTTGGTGCTTACCAGGATAGTCCATTGGAACAGGTGCTGCCAGTGACGATGGATCCGCCACCCAGAGATGAGCGCGGCGATGTTGCGATGCTTTTGATTATTGATCGCTCTGCGAGTATGACGGTGGCGATTGGTACCTCGAAGTTTGATATGGCGAAAGAGGCGGCTATTCTGGCAACCGAAACCCTGCAAAGCAACGATAGCATTGGTGTGCTGGCCTTTGATACGCGGCAGGATTGGGTCATTCAGTTTCAACGAATTGGTGAAGGGTTGGGTCTGAAGCAGATTCAGGATACGATTGCGTTGCTGGGCAGTGGCGGTGGTACGGATATTTATGGCGCGTTGCAGATGGGCTTATCACAGCTCTCGTATCAGGATGCGAGCGTGCGCCATGTCGTGTTGCTGACCGATGGTCGCTCGTTTACGAATGATTACAATGCCTACCAGATGCTGGCAGAAACGGCGCGGGATGAAGGCATTACCATATCGGCTATT
The DNA here is from genome assembly GCA_012034075.1 of Chloroflexaceae bacterium. Classification (GTDB taxonomy): domain Bacteria; phylum Chloroflexota; class Chloroflexia; order Chloroflexales; family Chloroflexaceae; genus JAAURD01. The sequence continues at coordinate 3,790 of JAAURD010000256.1, forward strand.
GCGATTGGGCGTGACTCAGATACGCAATTGCTCGATCAACTTGCCCAGTGGGGGGGAGGGCGCTACTATTATGCCGAGGCAGCTGATGATATTCCGCGGTTGACGTTGCGTGAAAGTGAGATTGCGCGTACTGATCCCAGCGTTGAAGGGACGTTTCAGGCCGATTTGACGGATGTGCATCCGTTGCTGCGTGATTTTGTGCCAGCCGAGTTGCCATCGATTGATGGCTATGTGGCAACGACGGTGAAAGATGGGGCTGAGATGGTGCTGGAATCGCCCGATGATACGCCCGTGCTGGCGGCGTGGCAATATGGTCTGGGCCGTGCGGTTGCCTGGACGCCATCGGTGACTGCGCCATGGGCCGAAAATTGGTCCGATTGGAGTGAGTTTGGGCCGTTCTGGGCGCAGATTGTGCGGTATACGCTGCCGGCGCCTGAGAGTACATCGACCGATTCGCCGCTGACGGTGCAATTAGAACCGCGTCCGGGTGGTGCTCGTCTGGTGGTGGATGCCCTGGAAGCGAGTGGCGAGTCGATTGATCTGGCCGATGTTGCGGCGCGGATTACGCTGCCAGATGGCAATACACGCGATGTCGGTTTGCGTCAGGTGGCCCCGGGCCGATATGTGCAGGACCTGGTGATGCCTACTCCGGGCGCGTACACGGTGCTGGTGGTGCTTGACCGACAGGGCGAACGCCATCAGACGGAGATGGGCTATGTGTATGCACCGGCGGCTGAATATAACCCACCGGCCGAGGTGCTCTATGGTTTGCCCTTGCTCAACGAACTGACCCAGATTACAGGGGGATCGGTGATGACGGTGGATGACGTGAGCAATCTCCGTGCTGCCGAAGTGCCAGAGACGGTTGTCGAGTCACCAACGTGGTTACAGCAGGGAACCGATTGGTTACCACCGATCTGGCTGCTGTTGCTGACGGTAGCCCTGATCACTTGGGTGCTTGAGATAGCAGTACGGCGTGGGTTCTTTATTCGTGACCGGTAATGAGGAGTAGTCGATGATCGAGGTTCTTGATACACTCATACCAGATGCTATTCAGCGTCGGCTCTTTCCGGGAGCGGTGGTGTTGATTGCACGTGATGGGCAAATTGTCTATCACGCGGCGTATGGCAGCACGATGTATGAGGATCCTGGTTCGCAGCCAGTGCGCTTAGAGACGATCTATGATATTGCCTCGCTGACGAAGATGTTTACGGCGACGGTGGCATTGCAGTTGCTGGATGCAGGTATGCTGTCGCTGGATGACCCGGTTCAGCGCTATCTACCTGATTTGTGTACTGATGAGGTGACGATTCGTCATCTTTTGACCCATACCTCTGGTATCGAGTTGCGTCTTTCGAGCTTGCGTGACCAGTCACCCGACGCAATTTGGGCAGCCATCTACCAGCGCGAGCCGGCACATCCACCGGGGACGCTGGTCTCATATGTCAATATTAGCACGCTGCTGCTTGGTGCTGTGATTGAGGCTATCGCGCATCATTCCCTGGATCATGTGATCCAGGAACTGATTAGTACCCCGTTACGGCTGCAGCAAACTGGCTTCTGTCCGCCTGCCGAACGACGCCCACATATTGCTCCAAGTGAAGATGATATTCACTGGCGTGGTGGTTTGGTGCATGGTCGGGTGAACGATGATAGCGCCCATGCGCTGGGTGGGGTTGCTGGTCATGCGGGGCTGTTTAGCACGGCGACTGATCTGTGGTGTTTTGTGCAGATGTGGCTTGATGATGGAACGTATCAAGGCAAACGGTTGTTGCAATCGGCCACGGTGGCTCAGGCGACACAGATACAGACAGCGGGCCTGGCGTTTGTGCCGCCCTATGGTGGTTCGCCGGATACGCCGTTTTATGCTGGCCTGGGCTGGATGATTGATCGCCCCAATATTATGGGCCATGCGCCGGCTGGGAGCTATGGTCATACTGGCTTTACGGGTCCAACGATGATTGCTGTGCCAGCGCAACGCTTGGCGGTCATTATGCTCAGCAATCGCACGTATCCCCATCGGCCACGGTTGCCGGTGCATCACGCGACAACGGCGGCACTGGTCGATGCGGCATTACAAGCATAGCATCCTGAGCGTTGCAGCGTTGCAGCGGGTATCGGCTCTGGCCCGGCACGGGGTCGTTGCGACCGCAATCCCCCCTCATCCCCGGCTGTAGGCGCTCACCCCCGGCCGTAGGCCCTCACCCCCGACCCCTCTCCCAATGCGGGAGAGGGGAGGCGATGCCAGCGCTCACGCTCGCAGGCCCGCTCTGCCCTGGGGATGACGCGTGCGGTCGTGCCCTCACCC
>JAAURD010000024.1 GCA_012034075.1 Chloroflexaceae bacterium
GTGGCAGCCGGCGGTGCTCCATCTTCTGCAGTCGTTCGGCCTCACGCTGCTGGCGTTCAATGTAGCTGCCATAGCGGGCCACCAGTTCCACTTGCTCTATGACATAGGCTGGCGCTTCGGGCAGATCAAACAACGGCTGTACCTGCCGATAGGAGACATGCGGCCGGCGCAGCAACTCTTCAATACTCACCGCATTCGAGAGTGGCTGAAGCCCAGCACTGGTTAGTTGCTCATTGGTCGCAGCGGTTGGGTAGATACGTTGACGCTGCAGGCGTCCCAACAGTTCGGTACTCTGCGTCCGCTTCTCTTCAACTGCCGCCGCTCGTGCCGCATCTACCAGGCCCAGCTCATAGGCCAGCGGCGTCAGTCGCAGGTCTGCATTATCGCCACGCAACAGCAGCCGGTGTTCGGCGCGACTGGTAAACATACGGTAAGGCTCACGAATTTCTTTGGTCACCAGATCATCAATGAGTACGCCAATATACGCTTGATCACGACCCAGGATAACCGAGGGTTCGCCTCGCAGAAAACGTACCGCATTGATACCGGCCATCAATCCCTGAGCTGCTGCCTCTTCATAGCCGGTTGTACCGTTGATCTGACCAGCCAGAAACAGCCCTGGCAAACGTCGCGCACTCATATCCGCCATGATCTCGCCCGTGGCAACTGCATCGTACTCAATGGCATAGCCAACGCGCATCAGTTCGACGTTGCGCAGCGCCGGAATACTACGCAGCATAGCCCACTGCACATCTTCGGGGAGCGAGGTATTGCAACCCTGCACATAGACTTCGTGGGTAGTCCAGCCTTCCGGTTCGAGAAACAGCCCATGGCGCTCTTTATCGGCAAACCGCACAATCTTGTCTTCGATACTGGGACAATAGCGTGGGCCAGTGCTCTGAATAACCCCACTAAAGAGCGGTGCCCGATCCAGATTATCGCGTATCAGCTGATGAAACTCGGGTGTTGTGTACATGAGGTAGCAGGGGAGTTGGGCCCGCCAGCCGTTTAGCATTGGATGCGGATAGATGGCAGCCGGTGGGGTCTGGGTAAATGGAGGGAGTTGTATACCTGACGATAGCACAGAATAACCATTGCTGGCGGTTGCTGCGAGCGGCACATACTGATGCTGGAAACTGAGCGGTACCGAACTGCCCTGTTGTATCTCGGTCTGCGTAAAGTCAATCGTACGAGCATCAATTCGCGGTGGCGTGCCCGTCTTCAGGCGAATCAACGGAAACCCAAGCGTAGCCAGATCCTCGCTCAAAGCAACCGCAGCGGCCTCACCGCCACGACCGCCACTCCAGATGGCTGAGCCAGTGATAAGCTTGCCACGCAAAAACGTACCCGTGGTAAGCACCAGTGCCCGTGCATTATACTGCCAACCCGTATGGGTTACGACCGCAAACCGAAGATCAGGCCGATCTGGATCTTCGATACGATGGATGCGTTCGACCATGGCCTGACGCACGGCAAGGTTCGGCGTCGCCTCCAGGGTCTCTTTCATCGTGCGTGAATAGAGGCGCTTATCCGCCTGCGCACGGAGCGACTGTACGGCTGGACCTTTGCTCTCATTGAGCATGCGAATCTGGATAAAACTTGCGTCGGTGATCCGCCCCATCAAGCCACCTATGGCATCAATTTCACGGACCAGGTGGCTTTTGCCGGGGCCGCCAATGCTGGGGTTACAAGACATGTGGGCAATTTTGTCGAGATCAATGGTGAGGAGCAAGGTCCGGCAGCCCATGCGAGCGGCGGCATGGGCCGCTTCGCAACCAGCATGGCCGGCGCCAATCACCACAAGATCGTACGTTGTGAATGTCTGATCAGCTATCATCGTTTTCTGTTGTTCTGATAGGCGATGACAGCAAAGCTGTCACACACCAGTCATGTTCGGTTCGTTGTTGTGTAAGCAATACCATGTTATAATAGCGTTCTGTACGAACAATGTCAACGGTGTTTCAGGAAAATCACCCTAAAGACCCAGGGAGTTCGTTTTGGCGACGATTTTGATTATAGACGACGATGTGGCACAACTCGCTAGTATGGGCACACAGCTGGAAGGGGCCGGCTATAACGTGCTGAAAACAAGTGAAGCCACACCAGCAGAAGTTATATTTGATGAGTATCACCCCGATCTGGTCGTACTTGAAGTAAAAACAAGTCGCGATGCTGGTTGGCGCTTGCTCGAGCGGTTTGCTTCGCAATCCCCAGTGATTGTGGTCAGTGCCTACAGTCGTGAAGAAGATGTCGTGCGTGGTTTGGAAGCAGGTGCAGCCGATTATCTGGCCAAACCCTATCGTTCGGCCGAGTTGTTTGCTCGTATTCGCCGGCATATCACGCAACGCCTGTATCAAGATACTGAGCACGACCACACCGAACACAATGGCCATAGTAGTGTTGCCCAGATGCCCGTCAATACTTCCTACACGGCATCGCCTGCATTGGAACAGGCTGAAACAGCATACCAACCAGTTGCTGTCGAACCAGTCAGTTCGCCAAAGGCGGTAAGCCCGTCTCAGAAACCGTTACGAGCCAACTCAGGCCATGCGACCGAACCAGAAGCGGTCTTTATGGATGAGCAAGAAGAGATCGCGCTGCTCCGCTCCAGCCAAGATACGGTACCTGTTGCAGCAGAGGCATTGCCCGAAGATACGTCGCTGGGGGCACGGCTACGGGCCGAACGTCAACGCCGTCGTATCACTCTGGTACAGGCCGAAAACGATTTGCATATTCGTATGTGGTATCTGCAGGCGATGGAAGAAGAGCGCTTTGCCATGTTGCCGATTGGGCCTATGGCATCGCAGATGTTACGCTCGTATGCAACCTACCTTCAGATGGATGTGAATGCCGTTATGGAGGAGCACAACCGCCTCTATAAAGCTCGTCAGGCGGGTTCACCACCGCGATTAGAGGTCGGTTTTCCACCAAGCCGAAAACGGTCGCTTCCCCGCTGGATGTTCTGGACTGTAGCGGTGATACTGGGTATTCTGGTAAGCGTGGTAGGGATTGTGCTGCTTGATCCCGAGGGAGCGCAGACGCTCAACAATCAGCTGCTCAACCTGATCAACATGCCGAGTCCCACGCCGGATTCATCATCGCTGGCTGATCCTCCAGGCGTAACGGCACTGGTTGAACATGCCATCGCGGGTATCAGTTTGCTCACCCGGCTTTGAATGGTCATAGCTCATAAGGGACTGGTATGATGCACCGCAAAGATTTGCAAGCAACCCGTTTACCTCTCCACTATCTGGCATAAATGCCACTCCGCTTTGAAAGGGTTCTATGGCACTAGTGCGCACAGCCATGAGCTGTGCCAAACAATGGGCCAAGCGCGTTGTGGGTGATTGGCGCCTGGGGTTGCTCATTGTTGCGAGTAGCAGTTTGATCTTGCTGATGGCGCAACTGCCATTCACCTATACCTTCATCGCCGGTAAAGAGCGTGGCGCGTTTAGCGATCAGCCCTTTTTGCAGCAGGTGCATGCCGCTGAAGCAAATGACGATTGGGGTCGTTGGCGTTGGATGCGCTCCCAATCGTTGATCGATGTTCCTGGTATTGGTCAGCGTTCGGTCATTCTGCGTTTTCGGGTGGTTTCTCACCGGGCACAACGTCAACCTGATGCTCCACCGACGATTCTCCAGATGCAATCGGGCAATGGGCCGGTCGTACCGCTGACGCTTCGGCTGGAAGGGGCTCGTTATCATGTGCTGCTTCCCGCTGCAACGCTCGATGATGGCCGACTGAACCTGCATCTGACCACCGAAAGCTGGCAGAACGAAGGTGACCGTCGCGGTGATCTGGGGATTGCCATTGGCGAGGCGGTGAGTCTGCAAAGTGTCCCGTCATCGGGCCTGGTTATACCACCGCTGTCGCTGATGCTGGCATGGGTCATCAGTCTGGTGTTGCTCTGGGTAACCCTGCGTGTGCTCGCGTTCACTCCAGTCACAACGTGGTGGCTACTGCTGCCGCTCGCGCTGGGAGTCCCATGGCTGTTGCTGTACGAAGCCCCTCGGCTGGCTTTTGGCACGTTCTGGGTCATTCAGGCCAGCCTGATAGCACTGGTTAGTGCGTTGCTGAGTGTGTTGTTGGTGCCGCCCTTCCTCCGCGCTTTGCTGTGGGTACCACCGCCACAGCTGTTGCGCTGGCTGCTCTTGCTGCTGGTACTGAGCTTTGTGTTGAAGTTTGGGGCGCGACTCTATCCCGAAGCTATGCCCGGCGACTTGCAGCTGCATGTGAATCGGTATAGCCACACCGTGTTGGGACAGGTCTACATTCTGGCGCAACACCGCGGTCTGCCCTTTCCGTTTCCCAATGCGCTCTATATTGTGATGGCGCCGCTCACCCTGCTGCCCATCAGTATTCATGTGCTGTTTGAGGTGCTCGGCGGGTTGTTTGAGGCAACCACCGTCCTGTTGCTCTATCTCATGGTGACGCGGGCCACCGGCCATGCCCGTTGGGGAGTGCTGTCCGCTGCTCTCTATGCGCTGACCGCTGGCGGCTTTATGAATAGCTGGTTTGCCTTCGAGACCCAGATAGCCGGGCAGTGGGTCACGCTTTTGCTGATTTTACTGCTGGTCTGGCACTGGCCACAGTATCAGCAATGGCTGTTGCTGGGTGGGCTGGTGATGCTTTTTATTCAGGTATTTCTGGGGCATATTGGTCAGGCGATTAATACCACGTTGGTAGGTATCTTGCTTATACCCCTGTTGTGGTGGCAGGCCAGAACACGGCATGAACAACACGGCGTCCGCTGGTTGCTGCTGATTGGCCTGATTGCCGGGGTTTTTGTTGCCCTCTTTTATTACAGCGCGTTCTGGGGTACGATGATGGAGATGCTCCAGATTGCGCAGAGTGGCCTGAATAATGCAACTGGCCGTCGTCCTATTCCGCGTGAAGAGACGTTGCAGGTGTTATGGTATGGTGGGTTGATCACCCATTTTGGCTTCTTTCCGGTATTGCTTGCTGTTGCTGGTGCTCTGCTCATGCTGCAAAACCAGCGCATGCGTCGCTCGCTTCTCGTCTGGTTGATCTGGCTTTCATTTGCCGTTAGTCTGTCACAGGCCCTGTTACCCCTGATCACGCTGAATTCGATCACCACACGCTGGCTTATGTTCTCGGCCTGGGCAATTGCGATATCCGGCGCTCTGGGCTGGTTGCACCTGTGGTCACGCGGACGCGCTGCCCGCATTGTTACATGGGCTATGGCAGGCTATATCTGCTGGCTGACGCTGAGCCTGTGGGCAGCAGCGATGGCCTGGCGCTTGCCACCGATTGAACCATTTTAAAGCAAAGAAGGAACACGAAAGCACTATGGATTGAGACAGCACATGAATCTTTGGAAACGATTACGTCCGGCAGGTGATGCACCAGGTATACGCACGTTTGGAACATTCGGTGGGGTCTTTACGCCAAATGTTCTGACCATTCTGGGCGTTATTATGTATCTGCGCCTGGGGTGGGTGGTGGGCAATGCCGGCTTGCTCGGTGCGCTGATCATTATTCTGATGGCCAAAGGAATTACCATTTGCACGGGCATGTCTATTTCTTCAATCACCACGAATATTCAGATTGGTGCGGGTGGGCCTTTCTCGATTATCTCCAAATCGCTTGGTCTGGAGGCAGGCGGGAGCATTGGGATTCCGTTGTATATTGCGCAGACGCTTTCCGCCGCACTTTATATCATCGGTTTTACTGAAGGCTGGTTGCGAGTCTTTCCAGAACATCCTCCCTGGCTTATCTCGGTGAGTGTCTGGTTGCTCCTGCTGGCGATCTCGTATATCAGTGCCTCGTTTGCGATTCGGATTCAATATCTTGTGATGACGATTATGGCCCTGTCGATTATGTCATTTCTGTTGAGCCCTTCGCCACCAGTTGAGCATATCGTCTGGATTGGAGCGTTTGAAGATGCTGACTTCTGGCATGTCTTTGCGGTCTTCTTTCCTGCGGTAACGGGGATACTGGCCGGGGCCAATATGTCGGGCGACCTGACGAACCCACGCCGGGCCATTCCGATTGGCACGATGAGTGCAATTGTTGTGACGATGATTATCTATCTGGGGCTTGCCTTTATGTGTGGCTATATTGGCACATCCCAGGAGTTACGCACCAATCAGATGTTTATGGTCGATCATGCCTGGTGGGGGCCGGTGGTCATCGGTGGGATTCTCGGTGCGACATTTTCGTCGGCGCTGGGCAGTATGCTGGGAGCACCACGCCTGCTGCAAGCCCTGTCTGAACATCGCATTGTGCCATTTCATCGCGTATTTGCGCAGAAGTCGCGGAATAATGAGCCACGCAATGCAACCATGCTCACTGGTCTGATCATTGCCGCAGCCTTGATGGTCGAACTGAATACGCTGGCCTCATTGATTACGATGTTCTTCCTGGTGACCTATGGTGTGATCAATCTGGTGGTCTTTATTCAACAGAGTATGCGCATTATTAGCTTTCGACCAACGTTCAAAATACCGCGATTGCTCTCTCTGGGTGGCGCGATTGGTTGTGCATTGATGATGCTCTTGATCGATGCTATGTTTAGCGCGGTGGCCCTGGTGACGATTGTGGCGCTGTATATCTGGCTCATCCGGCGACAACTGGCCGCAGAGTGGGGTGACATTCGCGGTGGGATGTTCCTGATTCTGGCGGAGCGTGCTTCTCGTATTGCTGATACGTTTCCCAAACACACGATTTCCTGGAAACCGGATCTGCTGGTGCCGATTGAGGATCCGCAGGTCTGGGCGGGGCCACTCTTTTTTATTCGCAGCATCACGTACCCATCGGGGAGCATCTTTGCTTTTACGATTACCAGCGAAGAGCAATCGGCGCAAAAGATGGCTGCTATGGATGATTTGCTCTTACCGCTCAAGGGACATATTCTGGTCAATTCGGTGGTCATCGAGGAGAGTGATTTTTTTCAGGGCACCAAACTGGTGGTTCAGACCTTACGGGGCGGCTCATTTCGACCCAACACGCTCTTTCTGACGATTAGCACGAATGATAAAAATGATCTGCTTATCAGTCAACTGGCATCTGTTGCTACCAGATACCAGATGGGCATGATTATTCTGAATCAGCATGCCCGCAGTGCGTTTGGCATGCATCAGCATGTGAACCTGTGGCTGCGTGATAAAAGCCCGAACTGGAATCTGGCGCTCTTGATTGGTTTGCACCTGCATCTGAACTGGGGCGGTAAAATCAACCTGATTACGGCCACCGAAGATGATTCGCCCGAAGAGTATGCACGGCTCTACGATGTCTTACAATCGATCAGTGATCAGGCCCGTATGCCTTCGATGACCGAGCTGCATGTGTTGACGGGCTCATTTTATGAGACCCTGCTGACCGCACCACGAGCCGATATCAATATCTTCGGGCTCTCTCCGGATGAGGTGCCGATTGCGTTTATTCGCCAGGTGCCCGAGCTGGCAAAATCATCGTGTGTCTTTGTCAAAGACTCGGGCTACGAAAGTGCACTGGCCTAGCCCAGCCCTTCGAGCAGCATATCGCCCTCTTCGGGGGTAATCCGCCCTTCGGCGACCATCTGCAAAATCGCCATACGATCCTGCTCTGCATTTGCTGGTGCTGCTGCGCCTGGGGCTTTAGCCTCAGGCTTCGTGGGTTGCGCTTGCTGTGGGTCAAGGCGAACGGTTGGCCCGGTGTTAACGGATGTGCTATCTGATGGCGGTGTGCTTGCTCGCGTATTGCCGTGGTTTCTGCGCCGTTGCTGAGCGCCGCCACGTGGTGCGTGCGTACCACCAAGGTTCTCCAGTGCTCGTTCCACCGCCTCGCATGCGCCGGCGATGCCTTCGTTGGCAGCGGCAAGTGCGGCAGCCTGGAGACGTTCAAATTGCTTCGGGTCAAACTGCCATTCGCGGTTGTGATAACGAACGCGAGCCGAAGCGTCATGACGTGCTTTTGCCCGTCGACGGCCGGGGCCGGCACGCTCCGAGCCAGCAGTGCGTGAATCACGTTCGGCATGGCGTCTGGCCCGCCGGGCTTGTTCTTCGGCGCGGCGTTGCGCTCGCCGAAACTCTTTGTCAATGCGTTGACGTGCCTGACGAGACTCTTCCTCCACCTGACCTAAAAAGGATTCAGCCCAGGCCGGGCCAGGTAGCCAGTCGGCATCGGTAAAGCTGGAAAGAACATCGCGACCCAGTTTCTGGGCCAGGTTGCCCATCTCCATGCCGAGATCGGCCATTTCACGGCCAAAGTCGGCGACTTCGCGTTCCATATCTTCCCAGAGATCACTGCTGCTCTCGGGTGACTCTTCGCGTCCACGGAGCTCCAGGTTACCCTTGACACTCAGTTCGAGCCGGGCATTCCCCTGACCATAGGTAAAACCAATCTGCTCACCGCTGCTCTCGGCTTCAGCCCCAATGAGCATGCCTTCAACGGTTGCCCGAATACTCAAATCAGGATTGGGTGGGAGCAGAATAATGGCATCGCCATGGACTCGTAGCCGGGCACGCGTTTCGGCAAGAAACGGCGAGCGTAGTTTGAGATCGTGCCCAACACTGCTTACCTCAATATTGCCTTGAATATCACGCAAATCGGCATTGGCTGCCAGATGACCCATCTGTATATGGCCGTGGATAGTTTGCAGGCTGACATTGCCACCAACATTACCTACTTCCACCGCGCCATGGACTTCACGTAAGCGACAGGTGTGGGCGACACTGCCGGCCTGAAGTTGGGCGACCTGCTGCACCTCAAGATCATCGCCGACGTTCCCCAGGACAAGCTCGGTGCGGTTGCTGCCATGCACATGACAGTCGCCGCCCACATTGCCACAACGTAATGACACCGTTATGTCGGTTGCATCCAGATCACCATCGATTGTGCCAAGCATAGCGGTTTCTACCTGCTCCAATACCACGTCGTGGCCGGCTTGTTCCAGCCCTACCTGACGCACACGGGTGATCGTCACATCGCCACGGATGCCGCCACGGGACCAGAGAGCCGGTCCGTCGGTCATGGTCAGGTCGGCCCCCAGCACATGCACATCGACCGGATCGCTTATTTGTTCGAGGATAACATCGCCCTTGATTTCGTTTAGTTGCACTTTCTGTACGCCGGTAATGTCAACATCACCACGCACTCGACTGATAGTCAGGCTGGCTCCGGCCGGTACCTGAATCAGGACATCACCCTGTGCGCCGTTGATGGTCACGGTATCGGCTTCTTGCTGTACTGCCATATGTTGATCATAGCTGCTTATACCAACCGCCGACTGGTACCAGGTGCGTACCTGCACATCACCACGCATCTGGTCGAGTTGAACCAGTGGGGTGGTCGTGGTTGAACATGTTTGCTGACTCATGTTATCCCTCCTGTGATGTTTTGCTGTGTTGTTCGTGTTCTTTGAGGTGGCTCATTGCTTCCTCGACGGTTATTTCTTTGGCTGCGAGCCGTTCGAGAATGGCCTGACGTGCCGATGGTTGTTCGGGTGCTGGTGGGCCGCCCAATGCGGTTACAATTTCATCGAGCCGGCTGCGGGCGGTGTTGTAGGCGATATTTAAATCAGCGGCCAGTTTTTGCACATTGCCGCGATGTTGCAGCAATAACTCGACAAAATCGAGTTGTTCACGGGTGAGTTTGCCGATCCAGCCGAGGTGAAATGATCCCTCAACGACGATGCCGCTTTCGGGGCATTCCAGCCGGGTGACGATCATTTCACCACCGGTCACTGGGTCGCGGGTTAGTAATGGATGCATAGGGCATCTCCTTTCTTGCCAATCACTGCCAGTGATACCGGGGAAAAACGGCAAACGACCGGCAGAATACAAACAGGTATTACAAAAAAGATACCATGGTTGGCGAAAAAAAGCAATACAATTGGCAAAAATTACTATTCAGGAAATAAAAAATACTCTATCGGAATGATGTTCTGGTGTAGATCGCTGTTCATCCCAAATTCAGGTGATCGCTGGTATGTTCTTTGATACCAAATTCGGTTAATCGATACGCGATAGACTGATTCCGTATCCGACGTAGGTGCGTGCTTGTAGCCGCACAAAGGATCGTAGGCGCGGCTTGCAGCCGCGCAACCCTGAGCCGCCACAGCTCCCACGTAGGCGCGGGTGGAAGCTGCGCAAAAGCGGGTAGCAGACGTGCTGTAGCGGCGTCAGTGTGCTGTGCCTATCGCTTCAACCCGTTGGCTTTGACACGGAGTACATGCGCCCACAAGAAAGCACCTGCCTCTGGACTTGGTGCGTTGGGGCACGGACCGCCGTTTTCTCCTGGTATGCGCTCAGGTGCGTGCGGCTGCAAGCCGCACCTCCAGCATGCGGAGCACGTCGCTTTTTTGTGAAACATAAGTACGGTAACAAGCACGCATCTACGTCTCATACCAAATTCGGGTGATCACTGGTGGGCGCTCTGCTCGGACGCTGTGCGCCCTAAAGCAGGCTGCAAGTCGTACCTACATCTGATGCGTGCGTGCGGTCGTCCCGACCGCCGTGCGGCGGCAAGCCACACCTACGATCTTGCACCGACGGCAGTCCGGTGCCAGCGTGCTTGGCGTGCGTCCGCACAGCGTGCGGTCGTGCCGTCGTTGGGCGCAGCACGCTGACGCCCCTACAGCCGCACCTACGTCTGATACGCCATTCGCGGTGATCACTGGTATGCGCTTTGATCGAACGCGGAGCGCCTGCTTTGTAGGGTAGCAGCGCGCTGCGACCCTACAAAGCAGGGCAGGCTGCAAGCCTCCGTTCCATCGAACGCATCAGATCAACGTGGTCAGACTACGCGCCAGGCGCTTAATCTAGCGAGACAAACCCTCGCTGAATGGCATAGCGATACATTTCAAACTGGTTATGCAATTGCAATTTGCGCATGCAGTTAGAGCGGTGGGTTTCCACCGTGCGCTGACTGATGCCTAACAAACGACCAATGTCTGGAGCACTTTCACCCTTGACGGTGAGATGAAAGATTTCGCGTTCACGCGCGGTCAGCGTTTCAAACGAATCAAAGGGTGTTTCGTTGGACCTTTCGATATAGGCTTCGATAGCCTTTTCGGAAAGGGGGGGACCAATATAGCGACGACCATGTAAGGCTTCACGCACGGCATGGATCAGTACGGTTGCATCGGATTGTTTGGAGACATAGGCAAGTGCCCCACCCCGCAATGCTTGAAGCACATAGGCTTCATCGGTATGCATCGAGAGGATAACAATGCGTGTATCGGGCGAGCATTTGCGAATATCGGTTAGAATCTTTAACCCTTCCGCACGAGTAAAATAGCTTTTATCACTTACATGTTCATCACCATCTCTGGGCATAGTAAGATCAAGTATCAAGACATGAGGCATTAAATGGGCAATGAGGTCAAGTGTTTCGATTAAGTCACTGGCTTCACCCACTACTTCAAAATCGGGTTCGGATTCGAGCAAAAACCGAAAACCTTGACGGACTACCTGATGATCATCAGCAAGAAAGATGCGTACCATAAAGACCACCCTATCTGTGCAAGGCCGCATAACGATAGTAATTTGTGGTTAGGACAGGTTCACGAGAACCCCCACATACAGCTGATAAAGCTGATTTGTATTATACCACATTTCGTCGTTATGGCAAGAGTGGGAGTTCAACTGAGAGACATGTTCCTTTTCCGGGCCATGATTCAATATTCAGCGTCCCATTGAGGCATTTCGCCCGTTCATACATCCCTAGTAAACCGCTTGAAGAGGCTTGCTGTTTGACAATTTCGATCTGAAATCCCTGACCCTCGTCTTCGATCTTGATACAGAGTTGATCGTTTTCTACCCACAGACGCACCATAACCTCAGATACCTGGGCATGACGGGCGACATTGGTCAGGGCTTCTTGAATGATGCGATAGGCCACCGTGACGACGCGGTCGGGCAAAGATCGGTGCTCTAAATCATGATGCTTAAAGTCTACCTGCACCTCTGTCTGATCCTGATACCGCTCAAAATGCCAGAAGAGCGTGGGGAGCAGCCCTAGATCATCGAGCATGGGGGGACGCAGTTTGAGTGACAAACTGCGCACCTGCTCCATCAAATCAAAGATGTGCTGACTCATCTCTGCAATCTTGTGTTTTTGGGCATCGTTGGGTAGCCGGGGTAAGAGCTGCAAGCCAAGACGTAAGCCGGTCAGTTGCTGCCCAATCTCATCGTGTAGTTCGCCGGCGATCCAGCGACGTTCGCTCTCTTGTACATCCACCAGCCGGTGCGAGAGGTGTTGCAGCTGTTCTCGGTTCTGACGCGCCTGTTCAAAGAGATACGACTGCCACAACGCAATCGAGAGCCGGTCGACAATATCATCAATAATCTCCAGTTCTTCATCAGAAAAGCACTGATCCCTGATGGGTTGAAGCATAAAGCAGCCAATAACCGTATCGCCCACCTGGAAGGTTGCACGATACAGCTCATGGGTTACTTTGCGTGTGGGCCAATCGTCATGCCAGGGGCAGCAGATGTCCTGTTCAGGAAAATGCTCCTGCATATGTAAACAGCAGGTATCTGGCTCAAATTCGTTCCGTGAGAACGAAGGGATGAGCACGAGATCGATCTGATGTTGATTGTTGTAAAACTGGGATACCAGGACATGCTTGGTTTCACGGGCCATCAGTACCAGATGGGCGGTCTGATAGGAGATTAAGCTCTGCAACGATAGCAGAGCTGCCATTGCAATATCATCGGATGAATGTGCTTCCAGAATAGCTCGGTCCAATTTACGTTGACCCCTCAAACGAACATTTAAATATGCAAGTTCCTTCTGTTCTGTACGCTGTTCAGTGAGATCAGTGCCTAAGGTAAAGCAGCCGAGCACGCGGCCTTGCGCATCGATATGGGGAATATAATCGGAACGAAGATAGCGGATACTTCCATTCGGAAGTTGCATTTCCCAGGTATAGGTTACCTCTTCGCCAGACAGCACCCGTTGTAACTTATCCAGAGCAAAGAGATAATTCGCTTCACCGACAACATCACGTACCGAACGACCAATCATCTGCTCTGGAGCAATGCCGAACCATTCTTGATAATACCGGTTACCAAACCGGTAGGTGAGGTCTGAATCAACATAAGAAATGAGCACGGGTACTGAGTTCGTGATGAGCTTTAACCATTGTTCATGCTCTTCGATCTGCTGAAACAGCTTCTTCTGCTGGGTAATATCGGTCTTGGTACCGATCATCCGCACGGGTTGGCCGGTATCATTAGGGATAACCTGGGCATGGGTGTGGAACCAGCGAGCCTGCCCGTCTTTATGCCAGAGCCGATGCTCAATATCATAGGCTGGCAATGTTCCGGTGAGATGTCCTTCAAACGCAGCCAGAACGCGTGCGCGATCATCTTCGAGCAGAAACGTTGCCCATTCTTCCATACTGGTGCCAATCTCATGGTCCGCATACCCCAACATCTCTTTGAGTTCGGGGGAAAGATAGATTTCATTGGTGGTCAGATCAAGGTCCCAGATACCGACCCTACCGGCCTTGACTGCTAGCACATAGCGCTCCTGACTTGCAGCCAGTTCGGCAGTACGCGCTTTGATGCGTTGCTCTAATTCGGCGTTCAAGCGGCGTATCTCGGCATTCGCCCGTTTCCGCTCGGTGATGTTGGTTGAGATGCCACCAATCGCGGATATCTCGCCCTGTTCATTAAAGATGGGGAATTTAATCGAGAGAAAATCGGCTGGTTGTTCATCTACCAGAATTGCTGGTTCCTCAAAGGTATAGGCACGTTGTGAGGCAATCACCCGTTGCTCATTGGCCTGCCATGCCTGTGCCAGTTCGGGCGGAAAGATATCAACATCGCGTTGATGCAGCATTTTCGCCCGCCAGTCAGCGCCTACAACTTGCTCAATCGCATCATTGAGCAAAAGAAACCGGCCTTCCAAGTCTTTGACATAGATCACCGCGGGTGAATGCTTTAAAATGCTCTGTAACAGGTTTTCTCGCTCACGCAATGCTTCTTCTGCTTGTTTGCGGTCGGTGATGTCGATGCAGGTGCCATAGTGGCGGTAGGGTTGACCGGTAGCATCAAGGGCTATCTGACCGTGCAAGGCAAACCAACGCAAACTACTACCAGCATGATAGAGACGGACCTCGGTATCATATGTGTTGCAACCAGCTGCGATCTGGTGTTTAATGACAGCTTGAATTGCTTCCAGATCTGGTTCATAGACCAGATTCTGCCATTCATTTACATCCTGGGGGGTGATCTCGGGTGCGTATCCGAGCATATGGGTAATGCCAGGACTAACATAGACCGAACCCGTGGCGACATCGATATCCCAGATAACTACTCGACCCATATTCACGGCCAGGTCATAGCGTTCCTGGAGCTTGGCGAGCCGTTGCTGACTTGTAGATAATGCTTCATCACGCTGTTGTTCGCCACTGATATCGCGAAATACGCCGGCGACACCACAGATCGCTCCTGATAGATCACACAGCGTGACTGCCGAAAGCTCTCCCTGAAAGGTGCTGCCATTACAGCGACGAAAGGCCAGAATACCGCACCATGAGTTATTATCAATGGTGTTCTGGATGCATTCCATCACATATGCTCGATCTTCGCTGAACATATCGAGGATATGCATACCTATGAGACTATCACCATAGCCCATAATGTCACGACAGGCACGGTTAGCATAGGTGATCTTCCAATCAAGGTCAATCGTACCGATAGCATCAGCAATATGTTCGACCATATAATAAAATGCCTGTCGCTGCTCATACTGCAGCGCTGTTTCGACTACTCTGTGTTGTTGCTGCGAACGCCACTGCTCATAGAGTGTACCGGTAACAACAGTTAAGGCATCACACCCTTGTTCGAGCAACAACAAGCCCTCAACCGCACCAGGTAGACGATCAGAGATGGCCGGTAGGGCTGACCGCAACAGATGTCGCCGCACAAGATTCAACGCTGTCAGTACATCTGCAAGGGGTACCCGTTGATCCTGGAGGATGTCGAGCAAGAGAGGTTCTATACCAATCGGATAGTGGTTGGTATCATGGGCTATCAGGCTTTGCAACAAGGCTTCTATGACCTGGTCTACTGACGCACGAATTGCTTCGGGGGGAAAACGGTGATAAACGCCAACCTTATAGACATAATCATGCACAATGGAATCGACCATTGAGGTTCGTTGTTGTTGCATGTAATCAGCGAAGGTTTCAACCAGGGTCTGGTGTGATGGTATGGTCATCGTATCCATAGTCATTCCTCTGTGAGACGTTTGTTGTCGGTCTACCTTGATATGCTGTCTATCAGACCGCATATTTTTGATTAACGTATTATTGGTGCTCGTTCAGCCACGACCAGCAACATCGAACGTGTTGCGGGTATGGTGGCAGTCCATGCGGCCAGGGCAGCCTTGGCCAGGGTCCGCAATGGGTGTCGTTCGACCCGCCCGGCTTCCAGTCCGACTAGTTCACGGGCGGGCACAAACTGCCGCTGGATGACCCGTAGCCCGGCCTGTTGCACCAGCCAGCAGACTTCACTCATGGTATAGGTGCGGCTGTGGGTGGTATAACGGGCTGTTCCTTCAAGCAGCATCTGCTGGCGAAACTCCGCCGTAGGGGTGAGGCTCTGCCAGCAGCAGAGACGTGCCAGGGTGAGCAAACGGCTTTTGGCATAGAGATCATTGGGCGTTGTGATAACCAGCTTGCCGCCATCAACCAGGACGCGCTGAAATTCACGCAGGACTGGGAGTGGCGAATAGACCAGATGCTCGATCACTTCGGCAAAGACGATCCGGTCAAATGTCTGATCGGCAAAGGGTAACCCTTCGTGTTCGAGGTTGATCGGCCAGACTTCTACTCCCAGGTGCTGCCACAATGCCTGACGCGTGCTCGGATCGAGATCAACCCCACGGACATGATAGCCCATGCCCACGAGCAACTGGGTAAATTGCCCCGGCGTCACCCCAACTTCAAGGACCCGTGCGCCTGCTGGTGCTGCCAGCGCTTGCATTGTGGCAGCAAATCGCCGACGATGCAAACGAAGATAGTCACTTTTGCCGTCTTTGTGGGCAAACTGCGCTACCTGCTGCCAGAGGCTGGCGGGAATAATGCCATCGCTGCTGCTCATACTCCCGATTCAGACTGCCTGATCGTTGCATTGCCCACAATGGACCGAATCAGGTTGTCCCTTTCTATTGAAAAAGTTGTCATTTTATAGTATCATAAAGAGAGATGACTAATCAACCAACATCTTCTCCATCGCTCTTTGATCCACGCCGGATGATTTTGCGCTGGCTTATCAGCACACTTGCGATGTTTGCGGCCGAATGGATCGTACCAGGTATTCGTTTTATCGGCCCTGGTTGGCAAATGGGTATTGTTGCCCTTATCTTTGGGTTATTCAAAGTATTACTCCGGCCAATTCTGATTCTCATTACCCTGCCACTGGTTTTGATCACCCTCGGCCTGTTTAGCATTGTGATCAATGCTGTGTTGCTCGGGTTCACTTCGGCTATTGCTGGCTACCTGGGTATTGAATTTATAGTCGATGGGTTCTGGGCAGCGCTCCTGGGCAGTATCGTTATTTCGTTTATTACGATGATCTTGAGTGCATTGGCTGGTGATGATCGCATACAAATTCGTGTCTATCGTGGTGAGAAGCCAGACGAACAGTAGCCATCCGTATGTCTTTTCGGCTCAGGTGCTAGCTGGTTGCTGACGTACTCCCATACCTGAGCCGGTGCCCTCCTCATCTGTGCTATGCATGCGCTGCAATGCTTCTTCGACCAGCACCCGTCGCAATACCTTGCCAATCACGGTTCTGGGTAAACTGTTGCGATATTCGATCTCTCGTGGGATTTTGTACGGTGCCAGGTGCAATGCACAGAATGCCCGTATCTCTTGTACGGTCGGTGCCGTACTACCAGATTGCAGCACCATATAGGCTTTGACCGTCTCGTCGCCGCGTTCGGGGTTGGGGATGCCAACGACGACGACTTCCATAATGTCCGGGTGCATGAAGAGCACTTCTTCAACTTCATGCGGCAGCACTTTGAACCCACCCACGACAATCATATCTTTTTTGCGATCCACAATCTTAAAGAATCCATCGCGATCAATATGGCAGATATCACCGGTGCGGAGCCAGCCGTCTTGTAATGCTTGATTTGTTTCTTCGGTGCGATTCCAGTAGCCGCGCATCACCTGTGGGCCTCGTACACACAATTCGCCTGGTTCATTGCTTTCTAGTGGCAGGTCTGTGCCATGTTCCAGATCAATGAGTTTGGCATCGACATCAGGCAGGGGGATGCCAATACAGCCGGCTTTGCGTTGCCCATAGAGCGGGTTACAGTGGGTGACCGGTGCTGCTTCGGTCAGGCCATAGCCTTCTACCAGGCGCCCCCCGGTCAGTTCACCGAACCGTTCTTGCACATCCATAGGCAAATGGGCGGAACCGCTAATACAGGCACGGACACTGCGTAAATTGTAGCGATGCACATGGGGATGGTTGATCATACTGATATACAAGGCAGGGACACCGGGAAAGAGTGTGCATCGTTCGCGAGAAATGACCTGCATCACATGTTCAATGAGACGCGGATTGGGCACAATCACCATTTCGCTGGCCAGACCCACCGCAAGCAACATTGAGACGGTGAGACCATAAGAATGGAAGAAGGGAATAGCGGCCATCATCTTTTCTTGACCGGGCTGCCCATCAGCCAGCCAGGAGGTGACTTGTATGGTGTTGGCAATCATATTGCCGTGGGTTAACATGGCTGCTTTGGGCTTGCCGGTTGTCCCACCGGTATATTGGAAGAGGGCTATATCATCTGAGTTGCTTGGGATGCGCGGGGGCAATGGCCCATACTTTTGCAAGAGATGATCAAAAAAGAAGATATCGTGTTCGGGTTTTACGTCAACCCAGTCGTTTGAACGGCGTTGTTTGCTGCGCACGAGCAGGCGAACCTGCCAGGGCAGGGTATCGAAGATATGCGCAACGATGACGCGGCGCACTGCTGTAGATGATTGCACTTCACGGAGACGCGGCCAGAAGAGATTTAACAGGACAATCGTCTCAGCTTCGCTATCCTGAAGTTGATATTTGAGTTCGCGGCCGGTATACGTTGGGTTGATCGGTACGACAATGGCGCCAAGACGCATAGCCGCAAAAAAGGAGATAAGAAAATGGGGCGAGTTAGGCAACATCAGCCCGATGCGATCTCCTTTCCGCACACCCAACTGATACAGTGCTGTTGCAAAACGGTCGATGTATTCTTCGAGTTTTCGGTATGAGAGTTTCCCGCCGATGGTGATCAAACTCCCAGCCATATATTGAAGCACAAAATTGGTAGCTGTGTGGTTGGGGTACGTGCTGGCTGTCTGGCTGAACATGGAGATAAGCGAGATAGCAGGATATTGCAGCGTTCGGGGGACGCCTTTTTCATAAAATTGAAACCAGGGTCGCTCCATAACCCTCCCAGATCCTTTCTTGTTATAGGAACGGGTGTGATGGTGTAGCCGTCAATGGCGCTGCGGCACAGGTGCCGTGAAAAAAGGCAATACGCACTACATGCTGGTTTCTTGTGGAACACAGCATGTAGCACGCACCGCACAGAAGTATCTACTACCCACGTTTATGACTGGCCTGTGCTAGACATCTTCACGTAGCCACCCACGTTCGCGGGCAATAAACTTGATGGTGGCATCATCTGGTGGGTAGAGACCCGCGGCCTGATATGCATATGCTAGCAGAGCTGCACCCCCAACCAGACCTAACCCCAATCCGATCAAAAACGAGATTGCACCTAAGATTTGTTTCATGGGTATACCTGCTACTTTCCTAAGTGATCACATGTAATCACCGCTAAGATTCCTGTTTTATTCTGCACTGTGCTCGCACATGAGCGACTTACATGCAGTCCACAAGCGTTTGTACGTCCCGACGTAGCCACTACAGGGGACGACCAGTTCAGGGCTGACAACCTGAACCGGTGATTTCATGGAAGAACGGTCTTTCCTCATCACGCCACCAGATGGCTGTTTGTCCCTAGTGTAGCACCTGCTTACAAAAGACGCAACATGGACATGGCACCAGCATCTGGTGTCCATGCATAACGTTAGCTATTGTACCATAGTGATCGACCGAACAAATCACACGCTTGCGTTCTGCCAGCCTCTTTTTGTTTGTCGTGGAAACTGACACTTGGCGCAGCACGCTGCGCCGCTACCGATTGCAGGCAGCACGCTGCGCCGCTACCGATTGCAGTAGGTGGATAACAACGGGCTATCTGATATAAGAACGAAAGGATCTGTTCCTTCTGGGAGATAACGCCTGTAATACCAGGGCAATGCCTTGCTGCAACGTGCTGCATGTTGTGATGTTGCTTACATCAGCATCCATATGCACCAGGTTTGCGGCTATCTGTGGTTGTACCCCGGTGAGGAGCACTTGGGCGCCTAGCAGGGTAACTGCCTGGGTTGCCTGGAGCAGCATAGCAGCTACGTGCGTATCTCCTGTTTTCAGGCCAGTCACATCGATAATGACACTCTGGGCGCGATGCTGATGCACACCTTCCAGTAATGTTTCGATAATCTGCTGGGCACGGCCTGAGTCGATGCTGCCGATCAATGGTAAGACCAGCGTATGCTCGGTGAGCGGTAGCAGTGGGGTTGAGAGTTCACGTAATACGGCTTTTTGTGCCTCAATAATCTGCTGTTGTAACATCAACCGCTCTTCTTCGGCACGCTTCTGATCGGAGATATCGCGAAAGATACCGACCGTGGCGTGCGGTTCGCCGGCATCATCTTGAATGAGGAAATTGGTTGAGAGTACGGGAAAGGTCGAACCATCTTTGCGCATACCGGTGAGTTCGCCATTCCAGATACCCCAATTTTTGATCTCTTCAAAGAGTTTAGCCATCTGTGCGCCGGTGACGCGTGGAAAGAACTTCGACATATTGCTTTCCAGGGTGGCATCACCATAATCATGAATGCGAAAGAGCGCCGGGTTGGCATAAATCGGCATGCCATGCAAATTGACTACACCGACACCATCGGGCATATTTTCGATTAAGGTTTTAAAGATACGCAATTCATTGGCCTGACAACGCAATTCCTCATTCAAGCTCTTTAAACGATCTGCAATCCGATGACGTTCTGTTATATCTATTCCAAAAAGCAATATGAGGTCGTTGTTATCGTCCTCGGTGGTAGCATGTTTACGATCATGCAGCAGATATTCATAGACCTGGTACACGTTGCGATCAGACAGCGAAAGCTCCCAGGGCATCTCGTCAGCACGCTGTCCCTGTCGGTATCGACATTCACGATGATGAGCATATCCCGCTCCGGCTTCGTTCAGTGGCTCATGACAAAATGGGCAGCAAGGCGGCGTTGTCTGGGGATCGCCAAAACATGCCCGAAATGCCTGGTTGCTGAACACCACGCTACCGTCAGGTGCGGTGAGATGAAGAAAAGCGGGGATTCGGTGAAACGCCTCGATCAATGTATCTCGTTCAGCTTCAAGCGCGGTTATGGTGTGTTGCTGGGTTTGCAGCATCTGCTCCAGTTGTGCTACCCGTTCGCAGAGTTGCGCATTTTCTTCAGCCAGTGCTGCTACCGTGCTGGTGTCGTGTTGCATTATCTCCCTCACAGGTTCAGCCAGTGTGCTGGTTTGGCTCGTGGTTTAACCATCTTGCTTGATATGACGCGTAGCGCCTGCTTGCAACTGACGCTGGCAGGCGGCAATCATGCCCTACATCTGAACTCACTGGATCAACGTGGCCAGACCACGAGTCTCGCCAGACGCATGTTGCCCAACGTATCGTACTCCTGTTTTGTATAACGATACCGTCCTATCGCCTTTCCGATGATGTACGATAAGAGTTAGTATAGCACACAGACCGTGCAGAATCGATGAGCATGCTCGCTCGTTTCATGGTTCTCGTAGAACCCTCTTTTGAAGATGAGAGGAGGATTTCCAATAGCTTGCTGTATGCATCTTCTTATCCGTGCATCGATGATGGATGTTTGACGCGGGCAACCACATCGAGCACACGTGCTGCCCGACGGTCATAGGTATAGGCAGCAGCGACTGTTTGACGAGCGCGATACCGTTCTTCCTGATCAGGTTCGGAGATCGCCGCCTGTAAGGCGTTTGTCAAACCTGCCGTGCTGCGGCGTGGAAAGAACTGGACCAGTGTCTCTGGTACGATTTCGCGTAGCGACGGCAAATCGGGCAACACGATGGGGACGCCCATGGCCAGATACTCAAACAACTTGAGCGGTGAGGCGGTCATGTCGGTCAGCGTATCGGGAATCACACAGACATCAGCGGCGGCCAGATAACGCACGACGTTTTCTTGTGGGCAAGGCCCGGTGAGCAGGACATGCCGTTCCAGCCCATGCTGCTTGATTTGCTGTTGCAGGTTGGCCATTTCAGCTGGTCGGCCACCCACCAGCACCAGTTGCAAACGGTCAATCTGGGGCAGCAAGGCGGCTGTTGCTGCCAATAAGCCTTCGAGCCAGCGGTGGGCAAAGGTTAAACCGGCATACACGACCAGACGTGCATCAGGCGAGAGATTGAGCGCTTGCCGACAGGCCAGGCGATCCTGGGGGGCAAACAAGGTGGCATCATAGCCATCGGGAATAACAAAGACCTCTGCGGGCCGACGCCAACCCAGCCGGGCCAGGTACTGCCGAAAGTCATCGGTCAGCGAGACCACGGCGGATGCGCGAGTCAGGGCAATGCGGTCGATGAGATGGACCAACCCCTGGGCCCACGGTTCTTTGGCACGTGAAGGGTTATGTGCTTCCAGGTCGTGGGCTTCATAAATCACGGGAATACCGAGCAGTGGGCCAAACAGGCCGCTCCACCAGGCTGCGACAATATTCTGCCGCACATAGATCGCGTCTACTGGTTGTTTGAGCAACCAGGGCACACACATCCAGGCAAAGGCACTGTACTCCAGATAGTACCACAGGGATGAACGATGCAAGCGCGACAATCGCCCGATGGCTGGGCGCGGCAAATGGACTGCACCTACATCGGCAAACCGGCTGGGTTCACGGTTCCACCGCGCAATCAGTACCAGCGTATCGGGCGCATGCTGGCGCAATGCCTGCACGGTAGCATAGGTTTGCAAGGCATTGGCCGATTGCAGGCTCAAGCTCGTGGGGTAGGCAATATAACACAGCATGGCAATACCAGACGCCCGGCTATTCACCCCAATGGGGCGCTTTATTATCACCAAGCGTATCGGTTAACTGGCGAACATCTTCGCCGTCATCGCGCATCACATACAGCTCATAGCCCCGGTCGCGCCGCGATGCGAAGACGATTTCACGACCATCGGGCGACCACGATGGGTCAATGTCATCTTCTTTATCTTTCGAGCGGCGACTAGGGTCGGCGCCATTGCTCAACATCACAAAGATGTTATCATCGCCATCACGGTCGGAAACAAAGACAATGCGTTCGCCCTCGGGTGACCAGACCGGAAAGCGGTCATGAGATGATTGGATCGTCAACGGCTGCAAGTTGCGCCCATCAACATCAATCGCAAAGATATCGTAGTTGCCACCTTGATCGGACTCAAAGGCCACGCGGTTGCCATCGGGTGACCAGGTGGGGTGGGTGCAATCGGCACGGTTGGTCAGTTGTTCGGGTTCGGCAGCACCATCAGCATCGATCAGGTAGATTTCTTTGTCGCCGTCGCGTTCGGAGGCATAGGCAATGCGGGTGCTATCAGGCGACCAGGCCGGGTCTTCATCGTCTTCCGGGTTGTCAGTGAGACGCCGAATATCGGTGCCATCAATGTTCATCACAAAGATGTTCATATTGCCATCGCGGCTCGATTCAAAGGCAATGCGGGTACCGTCGGGCGAGAGTACCGGGTTTTCATCAGCGGCGGGGCTATTCGAGAGGTTGATCTGTTCAGTGCCATCCGGGTTCATGATGTATACTTCGCGATTGCCATCGCGTTCGGCCTGAAACACGATTTTGGGCGATGTCAGGCGCGGTCGTGATGGGTCAGGCGCAGTGGTAGGGGTCGCTTCGGCCACTGGTGGCTCTTCGGTGGGGGTCGCTTCGGCTCCTGGTGGCTCTGGTGCTGGCGCCTGTAACAATTCGGCACCGAGCAAGCCCAGTTGCACCTGATACGGCGGGTCGTTTTCTGGGTGCAGTTCAAAGCGTGCACGTTCAAACCACTGCACGGTGTAGGCATTGTTATCGCTCAGCGTTTCGACCTGCTCATCACTGAGAGGCAAGCCAAAGAGGGCCGTGCTTTCATCAATGGAGAAGCCGGGTTCACCGTCAATCTCAAGGCCGTTGGAGCGCCAGGCAGCGAGAATATCACCACAGACATTGTGGCCGGTCTCAAAAAACAGGCAATCGTTGCGCGGGCCGCTCCTGGGAAAGGCATTCCAATCGATGTCACGTTGATCGAGCGTATCAACACCCAGACGACCCAGCAGGACATCATAGGGTGGGGCATTCTCCGGATGCAGTTCCAGGCGGTTGCGCTCAAACCATTGCACCTGGAGTGTTTCCCCTTCAATCACTTCCTCTTGTTGGGCCGTAATCGGCAATCCAAAGACGGGCAGTCCACCTTGTTGCTGCCAGAATTGGGCAATGCGCCCGCTGATACAGTAGGGCGTTTGATCAAAACAGATAGCATCGTCCTGGGCATATGACTGACCTACGACCAGACTGGCAGCCATGAACAGCACCAGGAACAGCACTACCAGGGTCCCACGAAACTGATGAACCATACGATCCTCTCTTATGTTGTTGCAAACACGGGAACAACAGAACGACCTTTTTCCTGATTTACGCCTGTTCGGCAATCCGGCGTGCCATTGGGGCCGCATACGCATGACAAATCGCAATTGCCAGAGCATCAGCCGCATCATCTGGCTTTGGTCGCGCATCCAACTTGAGTGTCAGCCGCACCATTTCTTGTACCTGCTGTTTATCGGCACCGCCATAGCCAGCGACTGCCTGTTTGACGGCTAGGGGTTTATATTCGGCAATGGGCAAGCCGGCCTGTGCCAGTGCCAGTAATGCGACCCCTCGTGCCTGACCCACCGCAAGCGCGGTTGTCACATTGCGCGAAAAGAAGAGTTCTTCAACCGCGGCCGCATCGGGCTGATGGGTTTGGATGAGATCGACCAGACCCTGATACACCAGAATCAAGCGTTGGGCAACCGGTTGCTTTTTTGGTGTGGTAATCACACCGTAGGCAACCAATTGTAACGTGCCCTGGTGTTCATCAACCAACCCCCAGCCGACAATTGCTGTACCGGGGTCAATACCCAACATGCGCATGGTCTGTTCAATCCATCTTGCTTGTGTGCGGGGAGAAAGGTGTTACTGGTACACAGGCCATTGCTCAATGCACAGACGTATCACTGGTGAGAGAGTACCATGCATTCGCGGTTGAACTATCGGAACGCATCAGATCAACGTGGTCAGACCACTAGTCATCATAATCTTCATCTTCATCCAGGTAGGGTAGCCAGGCCGCAACATCAATCCGTGTAAAGAACTGATAGAGCACGGGCAACATCTCTGGGGAAATCACCAGTTCACTGCCAGGCTCAGAACCTTTGAGCATGAGTGTACCTTCACGGGTTAGCGTGATCGCATAATTTTGAATGGTGGTGGTCAGCAATGGTTGGCCGTTACGCATGGAACGCTCCTCTCTGCACTTACACGGTTATGATTGATATTTGTTGAGTAGATCATCACTGATATCAAGGTTACTATAGACCCGCTGCACATCATCCAGGTCTTCGAGTTTTTCGAGCAACCGGAGCACCTGCAGGGCATCTTTCTCTTCACCAGTTTGCACCATCGTTGTTGGCCGCATGGTCATCTCGGCGCCAGTAATCGGAATGTCATGCTCCATGAGCGCCTGACGCACGGTATTGAGTTGCGTCCATTCAGTATAAATCTCGAGGGTACCATCTCCCACTTCCACATCTTCGGCGCCGGCATCGATAGCCTGCAACATAACCTCATCGGTGTCAAGACTGCTCCCGTCGATCTCGACCGTAATCAGCCCTTTTTGTTCAAACATCCAGGCAACCGAACCGGGCTCACCCGGCGTCGCGCCATTTTTGGTCAGGGTGGAACGAACATCCGAACTGGTTCGATTACGGTTGTTTGTAGCCGCCTCAATCAACAGGGCAACCCCACCAGAGGCATAGCCCTCATAGAAGACCATTTCATCCTGACCTTCGCTGCCCTTGCCCAAACCACGATCAATCGCCCGCTGAATGCTGTCGGATGGCATATTATTTTGTCGTGCTTTATCGACCGCAAGCCGTAGACGAAAGTTCATATCCGGGTCACCGCCACCGCCTTCGCGCGTTGCAATGGCAATATCACGGGCCAGTTTGGTAAATATCTGTCCCCGTTTTTGGTCGGCTGCGCCCTTTGATCGTCGAATCGTATGCCATTTTGAATGACCAGACATGCTACCTGCTCCTGTCTTATCGTCCCTCTTGCTTCTTTATTATAGCATACTTCGTTGACACACTCCTGGACCGAACAAATCACTGTGTGCCCATGTTATGCAAGCCATTTCATCACGCGCCATTCCGCATAGAGCGAACGGAGACGCAGGCTGATTTGCGGCGACAGCCGGTCGGAGACGCCATAGGCCAGCTGTTCCAGGTTGTTGCCGCCCAGCCGGGCCAGACGAGCCGTAGCGGTAGCCAGGCTAAACCGACCATAATCGGTCACCCATTGGCGGACGCCGCTGGGGCCGAGCACTTTCCATGGAATAGCCAGGATAATCCAATAGCGCAGCAACATCTGCCAGACGATTTTGTTGTAGTCGTCCCAGCGCATCTGATCTTGAAAGAAGCGTATTGCCAGTTCGTGGCCCAGTTCATCTAATGCGCCGAGAAAGGCGTTCTGGATTTCGTTGACATTGTGCGGTTGGCCCCAGGGTTGCATAAAACGGCTAAAGACCCAGTTCAGCGATACATTGATCTGGAATGGGCTGACTCGCTCAAGGTATTTCGGCTCCAGCAAATCGTGGTGGAGTGCATAGTCAAGCAGGCTGGTGGTGCGTTGGATATTACGAATGTGTGAACCAAAACCGCAATACGTCAGCGGGCTTTGCTGGGCGGCTGAATCTCCTACTGGTAAGACGCCCCGCAGCAGTGGGGCTTCTTGCGCGTTGACGCTGTGACGGCCCGGAATATAGCCATACACGGGCTTGATATGCTGAAAATCCGGACCGGGCTGTTTGTAGGTGGGTAAGAGATCAAAATAGATTTCAAAGAGCTCGAGCAGTGAGTAGATTGGCTGACCGGGAGGCGGGTGCGGATCACATCGTGGTGCATGCATCGTGCTACGATGTTTGGCATGCGGTCCGCGCAGCGCAGCATAATAAAACACATAGGTTGTCAGTTCGTCATTTCGCCCAGGAAACCCTTCCCAGATAAACTGACGGCCGGTTTGAATATCGGCCACGCTGATCAGGATATCCCCAATGGTCGAGTCCAGCTCACGTGGGCCAGTGCCCTGCACAAAACCACGAGCAACGGTACCGACCGTAGGACACACCCCGGCAAAAGGGTCGCCCTGATGGCGCATCAGCGCCAGCGGTGAGACACTGCCCATCCCATCGAGGAGTAATCGTGCCGTGTAGGTTTCCGAGAGCGGCGTCGTGCTGCCGTCCGAGCGACGGGCTACCGATTCCAGTTCAACCGCAACGCGCAGTGGGCCTTCTTCGGTCACGCGGACACAGCGAAAGGTGCGATGATCGAGCAAGATACCACCGGCGGCTTCGAGTTTGCGTCGCATCAAACGCAGGATAGCGCCGGCATCAATCGCCAGATTAAGCACATTATCCATCCAGAGTTCGTGATGATCGACCTGACTGTAGGGACTCTGGTGAAAACTGACGAGACCGCTGCGGTATTCGCGCATGATCACCGGCGCAAGATCATCCCAGGTCACCACACCCGTATCGACCAGGTTTTGCAGTTCGGTACGGCTAATGTTCCATTCACGATGGGCACAGCCTACTTCGCTGCGGTCAAAGACCATCACCCGCCAGCCATAACGGCAGGCCATCACGGTAGCATGAATCAGCCCCAGGCCACCGCCTGCATAGATCAGGTCATAGTCGGTTTGATGCATGTCACGGTGCAATGGCAATGTCTCCTGGTCCCAGGGTTGATAGACCGTGCTCTCATATTCGCCACGCAAAATGCGTTCCCATGAGCGTTCCAGCCGCCAGACCCGTTCCAGGTGATCGAGTGCTCCCATCGTCTCAAAGTGTTCTACCGTTTTGGGGTAATACGGTCGCAGCCGATCCGCCAGGGGCGATGCTGGGGTCAATGGAGCTTCGACCGGAGCGTTGCCCCCGCCCCCAACGCTTACCATGGCGCCAACATGCATCGGCACCGAAACCGTCGGTGCTGGTGACACAACCGCCACACGACGACGCAACTGGCGGGCCAGCGCCGTCGTACAGCCGCGCAGCGCAGTAACCAGACGGTGGCGATAAAGCAACTGCTGCCAGGGCCAGATCATCCCCGGCAGTGTGAGTGTTACATGAACAATAGCGTGCGTCGAAAGGACAAAATCATGCAGGGTCATCTCGACCTGAAGTGTGATGGCAGGGTTAGCTTGAGAGACAATCGTCCAACAGAAGTGATCTTGCGATACGGTATCGCTCACAACGTCTATGGTATAGAGGTCGTCGCCCCAATGCCAGAAATGCCCCACCGGTTTGCCACCTGTGGGCAATGTTAGCCAGATATCATGGTCGTGTAAACGCTCACGCGTTACAGATAGGGGGACTGGTAGCTCAACATAATCGGTATGGTGTATCCTCATCATGCGGTTGTCCTGGTTACCTCTTTCTAGCAGATTTAGCTCGTGGTCTCTGCATGGTATCCATCGCAGTTACGATGATAGACAGCATTGATCATAAAGATCATACACAGGTTATCATATCTGTCAACAGAGATGTCGTCCGACGGGTCTATCGCTCGCTTTATGAAACGGTGACAATATCGTGCGCAGCGGCCCAGCGGGTCAGGTCCTGACGATTGATCGCCGCTGCCATCAGGTCGGGGAAAAGCTCCGGTGTGCAGGCAAAGACAGGGATACCCAATGCATGCATGCGAATGGCGGCACCCCGATCAAAGCTCGGTGCGCCGCTATCGTTTAAGGCTAACAGCGCTATCATCTGTACGCCAGAGGCGACAATCGCACCGGCCCGACGGATCATTTCATCTTCTCCGGATCCCTCATACAGATCGCTGAGCAAGACAAAAATCGTCTCCTGTGGCCGGTGAATCAACCCCTGACAGTAGGCCAGCGCACGGGGCGTATCGTTGCCCCCGCCAAGCTGTACGCCAAAGAGCAAATCAACTGGATCGTGCAATTGATCGGTCAAATCAACGACAGCTGTGTCGTAGGCGACTACGTGGGTTGTGACGGACGGCAATGACGCGAGCACGGAACCAAAAATGCCCGCATATACCACCGAACGCCCCATTGAGCCACTTTGATCGATGCAGAGAATGATATCGCGTAATGCCGAACGTTTGCGCCCATAGCCAATCCGCACTTCGGGAACAATCGTCTGATAGTCTGGTTGGTAGTGTTTGAGGTTGGCGCGAATAGTGCGATTCCAGTCAATCTCGTGGTGGCGTGGACGGTAGTTACGCGTCGCGCGGTTGAGACTGCCCATCACCGCCTGGCGCATCGGGTGGGCTAATTTGCGCTTGAGATCCTCGACCACGCCGTTCACCACAGCACGGGCAGTCTCACGCGCACGGTCAGGCATCACGCTCTTCAGTTCCAGAATCGTAGTGACCAGATGGACATCTGGCGACATGGCTTCGAGCATCTCCGGCTGAAGCAACATTTGACGCAAGTTGAGCCGTTCTAGCGCATCCTTCTGCATAATGCGCACGACCGGCGTTGGGAAGTAGGTGCGAATATCCCCCAACCAGCGAGCGACCTTGGGGGATGATGCGCCCATGCCCACCTTGTGTTTATCCATTTCGGTGCCGTCGGACGTGCCGTCGGACGTGCCGTCGGATGATGCATCCGATTCGCCCTGCCCGTAGAGCAAGCTCAGGGCGGTATCCATCTTTTCATCGTTGCCACCGAGCTTGCAGCCGGTGCCATCGGCACTGCCACCACCCAGGATCAGACGCCAGCGGCGTTGTTGTTCTTCATGCGGGTCGGGTTGGGTCATGCGCTTCTTTCTGTGGTAAGGGTGTACTCTCAATGCCTAACAGCCGCGCCACCACGGGGAGCACACGGGCGGCTCGTTCATGATCAAGGGTGCTCTGCTCAGTGTGATGCGCTGTCACGGTCGGGCCGGCTTCCGCCGCGGTACGGACGCGCTCACCCAGACGACGGCGAACGGGCGCGGCAAAGGTTGAAAACGTGCGGCGCAGCAGGGGCAAGAGCTGTTCAAAGACCGATGGGGTGAGGCTCATCACCCAGCTATCTATAACCTGCCAGAGGACGTGATCATGCACCAGGATTTCGCCACTGCTCACCAGAAAGCCTTCAATCCAGCTCGCTGCATGCTCCGGTGGGTTAGCCGGCGAACATTCCAGGCCCATACGCCGGGCTACCTCGGCCGCATCCAGCGCATGCTGATCAAACAACAGCCGAATGCAACGCCCCGCCAACAAGCCATGCAGTCCTGTCTGATCCGCCAGACGTTGCAACACACCCTGCCAGGCGGCATGCTGTTCCGGCTGTTGCAGCATGGTAATCACCTGATTGCAGGCAATCAGCGACTTGAACATCTCACTGGCCGCGTCATCATCAAGCGAGGAGCAGGCACCTGGTAGACCAATGCAAATGCGTGTCACCAGACTATCGACCACATGACCAACCGCCTCGGTATCGGTTTTGCGCACATCACCATAGCGCAGAATACTTGCCAGATCGGGCAATGCCTGCATCATCTGCCCAACATCGGTGGTCAGGGCCGCCTGGTTTTGCAAGCGCAGGGTCAGGTCGGGAATAGCATCGGGCAAATGGGCCAGCAACACGCGGTGGATCAACCGGCTCAGGGCGGGCAGGTTGGTGATGCCATCAGCTTCAACACGCACGCGGTGACCCGCTGCTTCATAGATCGTATTGCCCCAGACGCCCGCCTCAATCAGCTTGATTGCCAGTTCGGGCAACCACTGGATCCGCCATTTTTCCCAGAACGTCCCCTTCGCACGATCGCTCCCGCGTAGTTCACCCCAGGGTACGTCGATAAGCTGGAGTCGGTGCAACAGGTAACTGCGATCACGGTCGTTCTCTTTGCGCAGGTCCAGGTCCAGGTCACGCCAGTTCGCCTCGGGCTTGAGGCGCAGGCGGCGCTGTTCGCGCTGCAAATCGCCCTGCAGCGGCACCAGCGGGGTATCTTCAGGGACGCTGCCCAGCTCATTGCCAACAATCAACTGCTCGTGGATCAGGCGCATGGGCGCATCGCTATCAAAGCAGAAGATCGCACGGGCAGCCTCGTTCATTTCGGGCAGGCCGGGCAGCGGTGAGTCGCGCAAAGCTGCCAGTGTCTCTGCCAGCCGCACCGCCTCGATAATATGCGCCGAGGAGGCGTCCAGGTGTTCGCTGCGCAAGAGCCGCGCCACATGCGTCATCCAGTGAATGATCACATCGGTATGGTTGAGACCGGCCTGAGCCGACTGAAAGAGATGGCGGTACCAGCCGGGCGATTCAATGCCGGCGCCATAGCCACTGCGCATGGAGAGGCGGTCATAGGTCCAGGGCACCCAGGTCGCTTTGACCTTCGCTTTTGGTAGGCCCTTGAGTTGCTTCGTATCTTCTTTTACCGGCGGCATGGTTGCCAGGGCCGGCCCATGCCAGGCACCGCACACCACGGCAATGCGTTCAAACCCCTCGCGCTGCGCCTGACGAATAGCCTGTCGCATCCAGGCCTCGCGCTGCGCCTCACGTTCGGCTTCAAGTGGGTTGGCCGGCGGTGGTGTTTCGGCCCGCACTGCGGTCATCGCCTCTTGAATTGCCACAAAGAGGTCGGTACTATCACGCCGTTGCTCTACCATATGCTCCCACCAGCGCTCACCATCGCTATACCCGGCGGCACGCGCCAGCACCCCCAGCGGGTCACGGCGCGGGTCATCGTCATCGGCCAGTGCCGCAGTTGGGTCATCGGTGGCTGCGGTTGATTCGGCTTCCGCCGGTGCTTGCTCCGTCTCGGGCGGGGCATTGGTTGGCGTCTCAGCCGCATCGGTCTCGGCTTCAGCTGGCGCCTGCCGCGCCTGTTCTATGGCCATCTGGTGCGCCTGCGGCAAATCCATAAAGCGCACCGGGATGTGCTGGGTTAACCCATACGAGAGTGCCTGCCATTCGGGAGAGAAGCGGGCGAAGGGGTAGTAGACGGCCAGACGCGGATCATCTGGCACGTAGATCAGCAGCGCGACCGGTGGGTCCATCTGCGGATGGTTCACCAATGGCAGCACCTCAGCTGCATCGGGCGGGCCTTCAACCAGCAAGATATCGGGGCGCAGTTGCTCCAGCGCTTGAAGCAGGCTATGCGCTGAACCAGGGCCGTGGTGACGGATACCAAATATGTACGGGTCAGCGGGCATGAGGACAGCCTCTCGTTAGTCGTTGATCAGTTCACGGCAGGCGCGGTAGAGGTCTTTCCAACCGTTACGCTCCTTCACTACCGTTTCGAGATATTCTTTCCAGATAACGCTATCATGGACCGGGTCTTTCACCACTGCGCCGACCAGACTGGCTGCAATATCGTGGGCCTTGAGTTTGCCATCGCCGAAGTGGGCCGCTAGTGCCTGACCACTGTTGATCACAGAGATAGCCTCAGCCGTGCTCAATGTGCTCCCCGGGCTTTTCAGCCGGGTTTTGCCATCGTTAGTGACACCCTGGCGCAATTCACGGAAGATGGTCACCACGCGGCGAATCTCTTCGAGCGCGGGTGGTTCAGCCGGCAGTTCAAGCGTGCGGCCCAGGCTCGCCACGCGTTGACGCACAATCTCGACCTCTTCTTCGGCTTTATCGGGCAACGGTAATACGACGGTATTGAAGCGCCGCCGTAACGCACTGGAGAGATCATTGACGCCCCGGTCGCGGTCATTGGCCGTCGCAATCAGGTTAAACCCGCGCACGGCCTGCACCTCGGTATTGAGTTCGGGCACAGGCAAGGTCTTTTCCGAGAGGATCGTAATCAACGTATCCTGCACATCCGAGGGAATACGGGTTAACTCTTCCAGGCGAGCAATCTTGCCCTGCTGCATTGCTCGCATCAGTGGACTGGCAACCAGGGCTGCCTCCGATGGCCCTTCGGCGAGCAAGCGAGCATAGTTCCAGCCATAACGCACGGCCTCCTCGCTGGTACCCGCCGTGCCCTGGATCATCATCGTCGAGTCACCCGAAACGGCGGCTGCCAGATGCTCCGACACCCAGCTTTTGGCGGTACCTGGCACGCCCAGCAAGAGCAAGGCGCGGTCAGTCGCCAGGGTTGCCACCGCAATTTCAATCAAGCGGCGACTGCCAATATATTTAGCGCTGATCGTTCGACCGCTCTTCAGTTTGCCGCCCATCACATAGGTTAGCACGGCCCAGGGTGAGAGCTTCCAGTTGGTCGGACGTGTGTGGCTATCCTCTTCTATCAGGGCAGCCAGTTCATCGGCAAACTGCTGTTCGGCGTGCTGCCGTAAAAATGTGGTCATAAAGTCAACTCCTTGAGCATATCGTCGCGAAACTGCAAGGTTACAACCATGTGCTTCAGTGGATCATGCCATCGCTGGATGGGATCATGCTCGTCAGCGAAAATCACAGCGACTTCTCGTGCCATATCGGCCGGAAAACGGAGGGCCAGCATTTCGGACAGTGGCACCACCAGTTGGGACATGGTATACCAGAAACTGGAACTCTTTTTCGGCGGCGTTTGGGCCAGACGCTCTTGCACACTTTGCCAGACAGCGCGGGCAAGCCGGTGGCTCCACGGTTGCTGGTAGCGCAAGAGAAAGGGCATTGCCGCATGCTCCAGATGTATGGGCTGCCGTTCTTCGTGCAACAGCCGTAGAATAATAGTCTCAATCCAGTCTGCGGGCAACCCTTCGGTCAACATATCCAATGCTGCTTGATTGTTGTGTTTGAGCAGCAACGGGAGCAATGCTTCCAGAAACGGGAGATCACCGCTGCGATGCGCCGCCTGAGTCCAGGCATGCACCAGCAGTGCTGTCCAGTCGCTCTGTTGGGCAGCCTTGATGAGTTCATGCGGGCCAAGCTGCCATTGCTGATACCAGTAATTTGTGGGCACAAAGCTCACGATCTGAGCGAGCCACCAGCTCTTCTCGCTCAACCACCATGGCTCTTTGCCCGCAGCATACGACATAGATGGTGGTTTGCACGCAATTCCATCGCGAACCATTGCTTCATCACAGGTATCTGGCAATGTAACCTCAAGGCTCCGCCGTTTCAGTAATCCACCGTCTTTCAGCGTTATCAGCGTCATCGCTCGCTGCTGCATACGTTGACAGAGCCGTGACTCAGGCAGCTTGCCAAGCAGAACTGCCGCGAATGTTCGCACATGTGTACTGCGATCATCAAGCACGGTTTCCAGCCAGGGTTCATCATCCATGCTCAGGCCGGCGCCACACAGATCCAGAAAGCGCCGGCGGTCATCGGCCTTTTCACTCTTCCAGGTGAGTTGCAACAGCGTGCGAGCCTGTGCCGTGTTGTACTGCCGCAGATACTGCAACAGCTCCAGGCGCTCGTGGGCTTGCCCGGTCTCCCAGCGTTGCTGCATCTGCGCCTCATCCAGCCGGCCCATGTCGGCATTGCCGCGGGCATAGGCCCATGCCGGGTTGTGGTCGGCAAGCCAGCGCCCACGCTGCCCCAGGACGGCACGGATCGGCCCATGGAGCGATTTCTGGCTTGTGCCGAGCTGGAGCAGTGCCACCAGCTGGTGATGCGGCACACGATAGCCCGCCGCAGCGGCGGCTGCCAGCCATTCGGGGAGTACCTTCGGGTGGTTGTTGCTGAGCATGGATGCCAGATGGTGCGCTGCGGCCGCCGAACAGGACGGCTGATCGTCTGGTGTACATGGTGGCAATGGGGGCGTTATTGCGGTGGTTGTTGGCTGACCAGCACGACGATAGAGACCGACGGTAGCAGCGGTGAGCAGCAAAAAGCGCTCATGTGTGGTCTTTGGCAGTCCAGCGAGTAGTTGCCCAGCCGGGTTGGTATTGGGCACTGGTGGCGGTGTCTGACGCCCCGTACCCACCAGCGAAGTGGTTACCAGTTCGTGCCAGTACGCTTCAATCGTTGTCATGGTCTACACTCCATGAAAGACCGCATCAATCCATAGGCCCAGCGGCAACAGGTTTGCACCGTTCCATTCGGCAGCCAGCAACACCGGGTGACCACCACTGAGGGCCAGCAAGGGCCAGCCTGCATCTGAATGGCGGCTCATGGGCAGGCTCTGGTTGTTGCAATCACGAAGAACCCACGTTGAACCATGCACCTCAACCCAAACCATATCGAGCAAGAGCAACATGGTTTCAATCCAGGGGTTGCAAGCCAATGCGGTGGCGTAGTGTTCCAACGCGTCGTCCAAGGTTGCCGCTGCTCCCGCTGGTCGGCTCTTGATAGCTTCTGCGACCGCATGCTGCTTGACCACGACGGCACGTTGGAGATAGCTACCGGGGTAAAACGCAATATCGGCATCCAAGACCTGCCCTGGTATCAAGGTCTTATCGAGCGGGTTATTGCCATAGGCAAAATCGAGCACCAGGGCCGCCCGTTGGTGCTGCTCAGCCCATAACCAGGTCCGCTGGCTGCGCAACCGGTTATCTTCTTCTTCCTGCTGACCCACAACCAGCCAGCGGTCACGCAGCGCCGGCTGTGCTCGCACCTCGGCCTCTTCGATGGTGATGCCAATGACTGCCCG
>JAAURD010000257.1 GCA_012034075.1 Chloroflexaceae bacterium
AGCGACTCCCCTCTCCCCTTTGTGGGAGAGGGGCCGGGGGTGAGGGCCTTCGAGGGGCCGGGGGTGAGGGATGGCGATGCTCTTGTCATCAGGAACGCTGCTCAATGGCAACCGCTACCGCATTGAGGCAGTTTTAGGGCGGGGTGGCTTTGGCGTGGTCTACCTGGCCACCCATTTGCAGTCCCAGGTACAGGTAGCAATCAAAGCCACCAACGAGACTGGCCCTTCGATTCAGGAGGCTTTTACGCATGAAGCGCGACTCCTGTATGGCTTGCGTCATCCGCACCTGCCCCGCTTTACCGATTTTTTTATCGAGTCACCCCAACCCTACCTGGTCATGGATTATATTGCTGGTCATGATCTCGATCAGCTGATGAACGAGCACAGTGGGCCAATGAACGAGGCCGATGTGCTGCCCTGGATCGACCAGGTGCTTGATGCGCTCACCTACCTCCATCGACAGGTGCCGCCGGTGATTCATCGTGATGTGAAGCCGGCCAATATCCGCCTGGCGCCCAACAATATGATCTACCTCGTCGATTTTGGCATTGCCAAAGTGGGCGATGTCACCGCCCAGACCCAGCACCTGGCCCGTGCTGTCTGTCCGCCCTTTTCGCCGCCCGAACAGTATGGCGCTACACCCACCGATACCTATTCCGATGTGTATGCCCTCGGTGCGACGCTCTACTATCTGCTCACCGCAGTCTTGCCGCCCGAATCGGTGGCGCG
Organism: Chloroflexaceae bacterium; assembly: GCA_012034075.1. GTDB lineage: Bacteria > Chloroflexota > Chloroflexia > Chloroflexales > Chloroflexaceae > JAAURD01. The sequence continues at coordinate 730 of JAAURD010000257.1, forward strand.
CCAGGCCGGCGTGGAACTGATACCGCCACGCCAGCTGAACCCGGCGATTAGCCCGGATGTGGAGCAGATTATCCTACGGGCGATGGCCTTATCCATCCATGAACGGTATTCCCAGGCCCAAACCATTCGTGAAGCGCTGCCGCTGCCGCACCAGCGCCAGCAACAGTGGGAACCGCCCAGTTGGCAGCCCCTCCAGCAATCCTGCCCCCTGTGCCATGCCCCGCCATTGCAGGGTCTGACCCAGCAAGCGCTCTTCTGTTATGCCTGTGGCACACCCCTGGTGCTGCCCTTTCCTGCTATTCAGCGCAAAACGATGGACCCCGAGGAACTGCTCGCCCTGTGCGACCTGGCCTGGAGTGACGCTTTGCACCATCTGCAGAGCGGCCTGCTGCAGCGCTGGTTGACGACCTATGCCCAGACTGGGCTATTGCAACGGCTTGAGCGGGCCCTTCAACGCTATTCCGGTGATTATGATGCTATTCTGGAGGCGTTTCTGCGTCCGAACGCGGCGCTCTCCCATGGTTTAGAAACCGACCCCATGGCACTGGAAGTGCAGCTTCATCCAGGCGATAGCAACCCCTGCCTCGAGCTGCACCTGCGTCGCCGCAGCCCTGGTTATATCCATGGCATTGTGCGCACCGATGCTTCCTGGATCAACCCGATCAGTAGTACCATCAGGATCAAGCCACATGAGCCGGGCATCTCGGTCTTGCTCGGCGTTGAGCCATCGCGCTTATCGCTGCGGCAACCCCGACAGGACTTTATCGCTGCGGTTGAGATTATCACCAACAAGGGTACGCTCTCCATACCGGTCTATCTCACCATGCATAAACCACCCCAACCACGGCTCAAACCCCCGCTCATCAACCTTGGCCGGGTTGAGTCGATCCGGCGCGTTGCGCGCACAGCCGCTATCGTCAACGATGGCGGTGGGGTGCTCAGTGGCACGCTGCGCACCGATGATCCCTGGCTGGCGGTCGATCCGCTCCAGGCACGTTTTGTGTTGCACCATGCCGAACAGGTCTCGCTATCCTTTGATGTTTTGACCGAATATGTGCCAACCCGAGGCAAACATCAAGGACGACTGATCTGGAATACCGACCATGGCAGCCTGGAAACAACCGTGGAGATTGAGGTGACCACGCCCTATGCGATTGAGCCGGGCAACCCGTCCACTGCGGTGAAAAACCTGGCCGGCCTACTCAAGCTGTGTGACTACCAACCAGCCGAGGGCAGCACCTCGTGGGACCGCGCGATTGATTGGTTGCGCACGGGCCGCATCACCGCCGTCCTGCGTTTTCTGGGCGAAGACCGCCTGGCCAGTCAGGTCGAACAGATCATGCAACAGCCTGATAGTAGCATTGCCCTGGAGCATGCCCTGCGGGCGCTGGGGGCGCGGCCGGCTCGCACCTACCGTGATAATAGCCGCAGCGTCGTCCGTCAGATGACGGGTCTCTTCAGCCGTAAGCCCCCGTTGTGGAATATGCGCTTAAGAACCGCAGCCGTCGTGGCTACCTCTATGGCCGAGTGCAAGCCCTGGTCGATTGGATTAGCATTCCACAACCGGCCTTTGGTTGCCTACCCGGCCAGGAGGCAACCGTGGCAATCTACCCCGATTATAGCCGTCGCACCTATGGCAACCTGTTCGATGTGGTAATCGAATAGCTTGCCATGCGTGATACGCCCTTAGAGCTGATAGGATGCAATCGTCTTTTGCAGCGACTGCGCCAGTGTATGCAAATCCTGGGCCGCTCGTTCGGCCTGCCGCGTACTGGCCACCGTCTGCGTCGTCGCTTGCTGAATAGCAGTCATTGCCTGGCCAATCTGCTCCATACCAGCCTGCTGTTGATGCGCCGCTGCAGCCATTTGCAGGTTGGTCTGCGATTCGTTTTGCACCTCGGTCGTAATACGATGGATGACTTCACCCGCTTGATTGGCCAGCTGAACACCCTGGTCAACACGTTTACTGCCCTCTTCAGTGACCATCACCGCTGCGTTGGTGGCACGCTGAATATCCTCCAGAATGCTCCGTACTTCCACCGTTGCCGCTTTCGAGCGTTCCGCCAGGTCACGTACATTCTGCGCCACCACGGCGAAGCTGCGGCCCTGCTCACCAGCCCGGGCGGCTTCAATCGCAGCATTCAGCGCCAGCAAGTTGCTCTGATCGGCCAGTTCACTCACCGTGGTGGTAATCGCACTGATCGCCTGGGTCTGTTCCGATAGCGAGAGGATCGTCTGGGCAATGCTCTCAACACGTTCGCGGATCTGGCCCATACTGATCACGGTATGTTCTACGGCCTGAGTCCCTTCATGGGCTATTTTCAGCGCTTCCTGGCTATCTCTGGACACCTGATTGGCCTGCTGGGCGACATGCTGGGCAATCGATTTCACTTCTTCGAGCGTAGTTGATGTTTGTGTAATGGCGGATGATTGCTCGGTGGTGCTGGAAGCCTGCTGTGTCGTGGCCGCCAGAATCTCGGCCGATGCAGCGGCAATATTGGTGCTGGCCTGTTGCACTTGCAGCGTCATGCGGTGCAAACTATCCACCATCAGGTTCAAGTCGCTACCCAGGCTGACCAACTCATCGGCATCGTTGCTTACCCGACCATTGAGCGAGAGCCGGGCGGTGAGATTGCCGCGTGCCACATCATTGGCAAACTGGCTGTAGGTGCGTACCATCTGTTCGAGATACTCTTTGGCAACGCGGGTGGCATTGGCAGCCCGCAAATCTTCGTTAATCTTACGCTGCTCTTCCAGATGGCTACGAATGGTGTTGGCCATGCGCGTAAATGCGGTGGCCATCAGACCCACTTCATCCTTGCCTTCGGGCAGATGATACGTATCTTCGAGGTGACCATCGGCCATAGAGGTAGCGGCACTGGCAACCGCATTGACCCGATGGGCAATGCTGCCAGAGATCACTACAGCCATCACCAGGCCAATCAGTGCCGCCAGCAGTGTCCCGCCAATCAGCGTCGCTTGCAAAAAGTTCGCGGCATTTTCCGACTCAAGGCTGCGTGTTTCCAACAGATCGGTCTCAACATTGCGAAAGACCATAATTTCATCTCGAATCGCATCAAAACGCTCTTTACCAACCCGATCGCTCACCATTGCGCTCATTTCATCCAGATCGGCATCGCCCGCATTGACCTCATGGCGTAGCTCAATAACAGTATCGAGAGCGACCTCGCGCCAATTTTGCACCTTCTCATCGATTGATTGCAGCCGGTCCAGTTGCTCTTCGTTGTGGCTTAACTGTTCGCGCAACAGGGCCATGGTCTCATTATATAATCGTAGACCCTGGTCATAGGGTTCTAAAAACCCCTCTTCGCCGGTGATCGCAAAGCCACGCTCACCGGTCTCCATGTTCACCATTGCAATAACAAATCATCAGTAAGGGTGATTATCTCATGAGTAAAAGTTACCTCATCTTCACGTTCAAGGCTCGCAAGAATGCCCCAATACACAACCACGGCGACAATACTATTGAGGATAAGACTAATGACCACGACCGACAGGATTTTGGTGCGAATACCAATATCATTGAATGTATGCATTATGGTTGACCTTTTCCAGATATCTGCCTGGACGATGACTCGAAGAGTCAATCGAGCCTTGACAGATATCTGGAGATAGAAAGACCTGAGCCATACCACTTGCAGCTTGTGGGGCAAGCACGACTCATGCTAGCCATAGTATATCCGATTTGGACAATTGGGAATATCCGTTGGTGTACCTGATTCTAGAACGGTAAAGGCTGTATATTTGTTAGATGATACCAAATTCAGGTGATCCCTGGTATGCGCTTGGATAGGACCAGTTGCCGCTTTGCGTGTGGCGTTGCAAGCCGGACTTATGCCTGATATGGAATCAGTCTATTGTGGCCCCAATGAGGATCACGCTTCTTCGGTCTGGTCTTCTGTGGCCTGGTCGGTTGTGCGCCGCACCAGGTTGACGGCCGGATCGACGTTGAGCAGGCCATATTCGGCAAATTCAACGCGCAGTTGTTCGTGATTGTGCTGCATGCGGCTCTCGCGAACAATGCCATAGCCATAAGGCAGGCAGAAGACCTGATCGCCAGCGACAAAGCGCGGCGGGTTGGGAGCTTCAGAACTGATGTCGGTGTTCTGGGCGTCCTCGCGGTGCTCACGTTGGGCGCGAAGTTGCTGTAACCGCGAAAGAATAGCGGCTGCATTGGGCAGGACGGGTGAGTCGTCGGGGGGCGCTGTTGGAGCGTTGGAGCGTTGAAGCGTTGAAGCGGGGGCCTCGCCGGGCTGATCTGCATCGGTTGAGGGGGTGGTGGCCTCTGGTGCTGGCGGGCCTGGCTCTGCTGCGACGCTTGCTTGTGATGTATCCGCTACGGGTGCTTCAGATGTGCCGTGGTCTTCGGCAGGCCCGGCGATTGTTGCACCGGATTGCGCCGCATCGGCTGTATCGGTTGGCGCAACGGGCTCTGCTGATGGTTGCGCATGCGTATCTCTAGCATCGGTTGCGGGTGTCTGTGCGGGCGGTGGTCCCGCTGGGTCGTTGGGTGCCTCTTCAGGTGATACTTGTGCAGGAGTCTCAACCGGTTGCTCTTGCGCCATTGGTGCTGATGTGGTCTCTGGTACCGGTGTTTTTGCGCGGGTGCGACGTTTGCGTTGCTGTTTGGGCGGCGGTGGTGTATCCTTGGTACTGCTAGCAGTGGCTGGTTTTTTGGTCCGCGACGGCGTGGTTTGAGATGGCGCGTCCGCAGTGGCGCCGGTTGTCTGCGATCCCCGGCGTTTGCGCTTCCTCTCAGTGGTGCTGGTACTGGTCGTTGCTGATGGCGCTGATGCACTGGTTTGTGTGGTACTGACCGATGGAGTTGATTTTGTTTTGCTGGTGGTGTCTGCTGGTTCAACGCTGGGCGGTACTGGTTTTTCAGTCTCGTTGGTATGGGCTGTTGCTGGTGCAGTGCTGCTTTGCGCTTTGCGCTCCAACGCTTCAACGCTTAGATCGCTTTGTGCTTCAACCCGCTCGGTGGATTCCGCTGACCCTTCTGCTGGCGCGGTTACCGGGTCAGGCCCAGCCAACGACTCAGCTTCGCTCCTCGCTGGCAATACAGTATCCTCGACTGCTGCATCTGCTGGCTCAAGAGCTGTATCTGGCGTTGGGCGTAGCGACTCCCTGGGTCGCTTGTGGGAGAGTAGCCGGGGGTGAGGAATGGCAGACTCCCCTCTCCCCTTGTGGGAGAGGGGCCGGGGGTGAGGGCCTTCGCGGGGTCGGGGGTGA
>JAAURD010000258.1 GCA_012034075.1 Chloroflexaceae bacterium
CTTGCCGCCGCACGCGCCAACTGCACGCAGGCCCTCCGCGTCAAATACCAGTGCATCACCCGAATTTGGTATGAGTAGACATTTCCCCACCATCTATGATATGCTAGTGCTTGAACCAGCTTGCTATGATGCACACACCTGCGTTATAGGGTCGCAGGGCACGCTGCGACCTACACGCAGGCGCACCGCGTTCGATCAACGCGCATACCAGGGATCACCGCATTTGGTATGAGACGTAGGTGCAGCTTGCCGCCGCACAGCGGTCGGCACGACCGCACGCACGCATCAGACGGGCCCACCGCGTTCGATCAACGCGCATACCAGGGATCACCCGCATTTGGTATGAACGCATCAGATCAACGTGGTTCAACCACGAGCGTATAGCAGGTTTTTGCCGTTAGCAGCAGACGACGTAGTGCTCTATGCATATCCTCTGGCTCAATCCATACCATGGTGGCTCGCATGCGGCGGTTGCCGAGGGCTACGCGCAGCACAGCCGCCACACAGTGACGCTGCTGACGCTGCCGCCGCCGGGTGGCTGGCGCTGGCGTATGCGTGGCGCGGCGATCACGTTTGCTCGCATGGTGCGCACGCTGGCATCGCCGCCAGATGTGCTGGTAACGACTGATATGCTTGATCTGGCGACATTTCGGGCGCTGAGCCGCGACTGCTGCCCGCCATGGCTGCCGATGGCGCTCTACTTTCACGAAAATCAGCTCACGTACCCATTGCCCGCGGAGCGTCGGCGTGATATGAGCTTTGGCTGGATCAACTATACCAGTGCACTGACGGCTGACCGCATCTTGTTTAATTCAGCCTTTCATCAACGCAGCTTCCTCGAAGCGCTGCCCCCCATGCTCACCCGTCAGCACGACTACCCCGAAATCGAGCAGATCGCTCCAATTGCCGCCAAATCCAGCGTCTTGCCGCCCGGTATTGATCTGGCGAGCCTGCAACCAGCCGCCCACGAGCAGCCGCGCCGTCCGCCTGGCCCCCCGATTTTGCTATGGAATAGCCGCTGGGAGTATGACAAGCAGCCCGATGCTTTTTTCACCGCGCTCGCTGCCCTCGAAGCACGCGGCATCGATTTCCGTCTCATTGTCGCGGGCGAGCATATTGACCCGACCGCGCCCGAATTTGTCACGGCCTACAAACGTTGGCAACACCGCGTGCTGCACTGGGGCTATGCGCCTGACCGTGCCAGCTATCGCCGCTTGCTCTGGCATGCCGATATTGTGGTGAGCACAGCGATCCAGGAGTTTTTTGGCATCGGCATCATGGAAGCACTCTTCTGTGGATGTGTGCCGGTGCTGCCCCGCCGCCTGAGCTACCCCGAATTATTGCCCAGCGCTACCCATGCCGATTGCCTCTACGACGGCCCGGCCGATCTGGTGGATCGCTTGCAGCAGAGCATCCAGGACCTTGCCCAGTTGCGCCAATACGATTGGCAGGCGCTGGCCCAACCCTATGCCTGGTCGCACATGGCGCCGCGTTATGATGCGGCGTTTGCAGCTATGGTACCTCCATGCTCCCCTCGCTAACTAGCACGGCGGCACCCCCGACCCGTGTCAGCGTTACCTGACCATCCACTTTATCGGCTTCGACATCGAGCAAACTGGGCCGACCCATGCTGAAGCCCTGTTCAATCCGCCAGCAGAGCCTCCCATCGCTGGTGCTATCGCGCATGCCCAGATAGGCCGCCAGCGTCACAGCGGCAGCTCCGGTGGCCGGGTCTTCGGAAATGCCCATGCTTGGCGCAAACATACGTGCATACACATCCGAGTCGCTCCGTTCCGGGTCGAGCGCAAAGAGATAGATATGCGGCGCCCAGAAGCAAGCGAGCAGGCGCTCCCAATGGAACAGAGAGAGACTGGCGCGTTGCACGGCGTCGCGGTCACGCAGCGGCACCAGCAAAAGGGCACGCCACACGAAACCGCCTGTGCTGGCATGAAATCGCTGGGCATATCGGCAGGGCTGAGCGACAACATGGTCGCCAGTTCTTCAACTGCTGGTGGCGCGGGGCCAAGCTCTGGCGCACGTGTCGCGGATAGCTGGGCCGATACTGGTCTGCCGCCATCAGCCCGAATGACGACCGGCACCGCCCCGATGGGCTCCTCAAACGTGATAGTGGTTGCAGCATCAGTGAGCGCAATCGCGCCGGTCATGGCCAACACATAGGCCGCACCAATGGTCGGATGACCGGCAAAGGGCAGTTCCGACTGCGGCGTAAAGATACGCAGGCAACGGGTATTGGCGGGTTTTTGAGCGGGCAACACAAAAACCGTCTCGGAGAGATGGAACTCACGAGCCACCAGTTGCATCTGTTCTTGTGTGAGGCCGGTTGCATCGGGCACGACGGCCAACGGGTTGCCGCCAAAAATCTGGTCGGTAAAGACATCGGCGGTATAAAAATGGTAGCGCATCGGTCTGTTTGCTCCTTTCGTGTAGATACCATGCTTTACACTGCATCTATTGTACCATAGAGTGTGATACCGAACATTCAGACCGAACATTTGACAAACCCGAACATGGCCGATCAAACAGACAAGCGATGGAGCAAGGAACTTTTTCTTGGCAGAGATCGTCTTGAGAGAGAGACCGCAAGAAGAATAGCTACCGAAAACGCGCATCCTTCTGCGGAAACATCGGCATAAGATTGGTCTTGTGCAGCAGATTCTAAGACAAAGAGTGGAGAACAGACAGAAACATGGAACAGAAACATATCGTTATCGTTAGCGCTATGACCGGGGCAATAGTGTTTGCCCTACTTTTGGTATCACCGCGAGCTTCTGGTTGAATCGGCCAGTGGCGGCGCAACCAGTGGGCACAGCGGCGCCACGCCAGATTACGGTGGTGGGCGAGGCCGATGTGCAGGCCCGCCCAGATACCGCTACGGTCAATATTGGTGTCGAAACCGATGCCCGCAATGCCCAGCAAGCCCTGGCCGAAAACAATGAACAGACAACCGCGATCATCAACCGCATCAAGGAAATGGGGATTGAAAGCAAGGACGTGCAGACGAGCAACTTTAGCATCTATCCACGGTATAACAACGATGGCAGCCAGATTACCGGGTATCAGGTGAACAATACCGTCAATGTTACCATTCGCAACCTGGATCAGACCGGTGATTTGCTCGATCAGGTGGTCCAACTGGGCGCGAACAATATCTACGGCATCTCTTTTCATGTGGATGACCCATCCGCACTGCTCGATCAGGCGCGTGAGCAGGCGATTTTGAACGCGAAAACCCGTGCGACGGCGATGGCCCGTTCGGCCGGCGCCGAGATTGGCGACGTGTTGGTGATTACGGATCAGGTTGGCAGCATGCCCCCGGTGGTGCCAATGCTTGAACGGGCTGAGATGGACGCTGTTGCCAGTGTGCCAGTCGAGGCGGGTGAGCAGACATTTACGATGCACGTGCAGGTGACGTTTGCACTGCGCTAAAAGCGGACTGAGCGTGCAAACGATAATACCAGTAGCACGATTCATTCCACTTCGCATCCTCCAAATCTCACAGCCTAGTAAAGGTGCAGTGCCGCAGCGTTCGGCATATCAACGCCGATGTATTCATTGGCAGTGCTACCCCACAGCTTTACCGTCCCGTCCATTGACGCCGAGGCAAGCGTGCTACCGTCCGGGCTATAAGTCAGGCCGAAAATGGGCAAGTCGTGGCCTTCGAGTACCTGCAACGGCCTGCCCTCAGTATCCCAAAGACGTACTGTGGTATCATTCGATCCCGAAACAAATGTGCTGCCATCCGGGCTGTAGGCCACGCTCTGCACAGCATTCGTCTCACTCATCTCTGGTGTGTATGCTGCCAGGTTCAGCGTATGCACCACCGTGCCCTCGGCGACATCCCATAGTTTAAGCGTTTCGTCTGTCGAGCCAGAGACAAGCCGCATTCCATCCGGGCTGTAGGCCACGGTCGTCACATCTTCCGTGTGATCCCTCAGGGTGCGCAGCAGCGTACCTCTGGCAGCATCCCACAACTTCACCGTCCCGTCCCGCGACCCAGACGCAATCGTGCTGCCATCCGCGCTGTAGACCACACTCGTCACAAAATCAGTATGGCCTTCCAACGTTTGCAGCAAAGTACCCTCTATCGCATCCCACAACTTTACTGTACCGTCCCGCGACCCAGACGCAAGCCTGCCACCGTCTGAACTAAAGGCCACACTCTGCACTGGCTCAGCGTGAGCCGCAATAGTCTCAAGCAACCTCCCTGTGGCCGCATCCCACAGTTTCACTTGACCATCCCACGCACCCGTAGCGATCGTCGTGCCAGCTGGTGGTAGGCTAGATCAGAGACAACGCGCACCGTGCCCGGCCCGTTCGCAGAGACAACCACCAGCGCACGCCCCCAGCAACACCATCACCACAACCAGCACAATGCCCCCCTCCTACTGAGAGTCGCATGCCACCCCTCCCCCTGCTCGCTGCCCTGCTTTCCCGAAGTGCAAGACTCATCGTGATGCTCCTAGCGCTGCTGCCGCCCCCCATAGTGTGAACCATCCGCTGATACCCAGCCCAACGCTCAGATCGCCCCTCGCTTTCAACCCCCATCACCAACTGACCATTACCCATCACCCACACCCCACCGCTTTCCACTTCCCCCTCCCCGCTTTTCCCTTTCCCCTTTCCCCTTTCCCCTTCCACCTCCCCAAAACAATGCGGATTCGAACGAATCAAATCAGCACTACTCCGAAAACTCTGCAACACCAGCGGCGTCCCCAACGAACCCAACGCCACAATCGGCCCCGTAATCATAAACGTATACCGCCCCGTTCGCTTCGGATCCGGCAACGAACAATACCGCGCAAACCCCTCGCGCCCCAACTCCATCTCCACAAACTCACGATCCGCCCCAATCTTAAACCCCTGACCAAAAACCTTCACCTGCAACTGCCGCAAAATCGTCTTATCAAAATCATGCAACGTCTGCGTCACAAACATCCAACCCACCCCATACTTCCCCGTCATACGCACACTCTGCGCCAACAACGTCCGCGTCCGCACCCCATCCGCACACTCACTCGCATGCTCCCCCGCAAACAGATGCGCCTCATCCAACACCACCAGCGCATTACTCCCCGCACCACTCTGAAAACTACGATGAATCACATGCCGCAACCGCGTCAAAATCTCATTCAACAAAAAGTACGGCACCGCATCATTCCCATGCTCCTGCGCAAACGACAGCACCACCACCGCCCGCTCCTGCAACACCTGCCCAATCAACTGCGACAACGGCACCCGCCCCATATCCGTCCGAAACGACTCCAGCGTCTTCAACCAAATACGACTAAGCCGCGCATGATCCAACTCAAACCGCGCCATCACATCCAGCGCCCGCTGCCCCTCACCCGGCGTCGTCCCCGGCCGGCTCGCATAAATCACATCCGCAAACCGCGAAAGATCCTTCACCAGCAACCGCAAATCACCCGCCCGCAAATCCCGAATCGGCCGCCGCCTCCCACCCTCATCGTTCAAATCCCCCAGCAGCGCCGCCATACGCTCGCTCGCCTCCCGCTCCTTATTCGCCCCCTTAAAACCCAACTCCTCAAAAAAGCCCGCCCGCCGCAACATCTCCGTAAACGCCTCACACCCCTCCAACGCCACATCATCCGTACTCGTCACCGTAATCGTGCGCGGCGTATGCAACTCACCCAGCAACCGCCTAATACTAAAATCAACCCGATGATCCCCCGCCGCAAAACGATCCCGCCCAAACTCCCCCTGCGGATCCAGCACCAGCAAACCCATACTCGGATGCGCCGCAAAACCCGCCAGCAACTGCGCCGCCAAAATACTCTTCCCACTCCGCGTCTGCCCAAAAATCCCCATCATCACCGCCTCACCAAAACCACCCTGCTCCGTACCCCCAAAATGGCGCAGCGTCAGCGGCACCGGCAAACCATCCCCCGGCGACTGCCCCGCATAAAAAATCCCATGCTCCGTATGCACCAA
>JAAURD010000025.1 GCA_012034075.1 Chloroflexaceae bacterium
CCGCGCTCGCCGCAACCCTGCTCCACCTCAGCGCCCTCCCGTCGACGCGCAGCAACCGACCGATCGGTTACAACTCGGCCCAAGCCATGCCCAACCGTCCCATCACCGAACAACTCGCCCAACAGGTACGCACCGACTACCAGGACGGCAACGGTCTCAGCAAATACGCACTCGCCGAAAAATATCAGATCACCTACTACCAAGTCCTGCGCATCCTACGCAACGAACCAGCCCGCGTCTACCCAACCGCCAAACTCGACGCAACCCAGGTGCGCAACATCCTACGCCACTATGAAGAAAGCAACGGCCGGCGCGGCATCATCACCGAGCTCGCCACCCAGTTCAAAGTGCAAAAATCAACCATCAGCGACATCGTCAAACGGCGTTCCTGGCGCGAACTAGAAGCATAACCAGCAACATCGGCGCAACGACACGCGCCAACCACAACCATCGGCGCAACGACGCGCCAACCAACCCATCTCCACCGCTCCACCCCCCAGCGTAGCGGCATATCCTGCTGCCCGCCCACCCATTCCGCCAGCGCCAATCGATCTCCCTTCTCCCCTTGTGGGAGAAGTCCCCGCCATCAGTGCCAGCCAACAGAAAATATCCAACCTCCCTCATAAAGTGCCCAAGAACCAATTCTCCATTGTCCATTATCAATTGAGAATTGCCCTGCAACAATCCCCCAGACCCCCACGTCCTATCACACGGAAGCGACACAACCAAAAACCCGTTTCCCAACAAACTAGCTACAGGATTGTGCGCAACAGAAGAAAGGAAAATCGCATGGAAAAGCGCCCACAATCATTTTATCTTGGTATCTTTCTCATCGTATTCGCCATCATGATACTCTTTAAACTCTGGTGGATACTTGCCCTAGCACCCATAATCGCCCTATCAGCTGTAGGCGCATTCGTCTACCACTATCAACGCCAACAGGGACATATCGCCCGCGCCGTCCAAAGCGGCCTCTGGCTCATCGGCATCGCCATCCTGCTCGTCATCAAAGCGTTTGGCGTTGGTCTCCTGCTGCTCGCCGGCACCAGCCTGCTCCTGCGCGGCCGCGAAGAACAGGTAGACGCCGCAGTGCAGCAGTTTATCCGTCAACTGCGCCAGCGCATCGGCCTAGAAACAGCACCAGCCAGCCCTATCGCCTACCAGGCTGCTGCTCCCAGCGCCAGCCCAGCAACCGAACCAGCCGCACCAGCCTCAACCGACGAGCCACACACCGGCCCAACACGCCGCCTCTGAACTATGTGGAAAATGAGTGTGGAAAAAATGTGAAATAAGGTGAGTAAGGGTGGATAACCCCCCGAAATAGCAAATTTGCCGGCCACTTATGGTTCATGAGTGAAGCCGGCAAACAGAATTTCTAGCTGAATGATTGAATAGTCAATTTCGCCCATAAGTTTTTGCATGTGTTCAATAAGTAACGACTGCCAGTACTGGTATCGACTAAACTGAGGCAACATTTCAACTAGATCGTGCATATTTTGCACCTTATGCTGTAAATCAACAAATTCAGCGCCTTTTTGTGAAGATGTATGCCCATTATTACCCTGTAATACCTGTAATGCCTCATGCAACCCTAGATGCAATGTAATCAACCAACCCGCCTGGCGCTCATTATCCTTTAAAAGAGTGCGTGTGGTCGCAATAAGCATCATACCGCTATCAGGTTTTAGCATGCAAAAGCTCTCATGTACACCGGTACCATGTAATAAACTCGTTAAAATACCCTTTGCCACCACATTAACGTGCTGTCCCCGGACTGCTGTCGTCGATACGTTGAGCAACTGCGCCGCCGGTTTACTCATCGCAATCACTTGCCGCCGCACCCCAACCAGCACCAGCGCCGGCTCCGTTCGATCAATTGCAGTTGGAAACATCTGTTCCATACTCATCATGACATACCATCCCCATCGGGTCGTTTTACCAAAAAATCACAGCAAAAATAATACCCACAAAAAAGAGTAATAACCATCAAATACAAAGCGTTATTTCGCCATGCCCAGCTTCTGTGACACCAATACAGGTGTCTTCTGTAGCACATGTACCAAGTCTTGCAGATTAACTGGTTTGCTTATATAGTCATCCATTCCCTGCGAAAGATAATATTCGCGGTCGCCTTGCAGCGCATGTGCAGTCATCGCCGCAATACGCGGTTGTCGCTCACCCGGCAAAAATCGCCGAATATGGCGCGTCGCCTGCAAACCATCCATTTCGGGCATTTCAACGTCCATCAACACAATATCATACGTCTGGCGAGCCAGAGACTCAAGCACTTCCAGGCCATTCATCGCAATATCAGCGCGGTATCCGATACGCTCCAGCAGCCGCAATGCAACCCGCTGATTCATCCGGTCATCTTCAGCCAGCAAAATCCGCAACGGATGGCGCACAGCCATCTGCTCGTTCAACGCCTGACGCGATATCTGGTCTTGAAAGCGCACAGGAACAGCTGATAAAACCCCTTCATCGCTTTGTCTCTGTAAAACACGCAGCATCAATAAGCCCAGATGATCCGGTTTGACCGGTCGAAGCACAGAGCCAGCAAATACCGATTCATCGTTTTGCTCAGCATCACTGCTTGAACCTGCCATCAATAGAAGCGGTAATATGTCCTTATTTAAATGCATGCGTATCCGTTCAGCCGCCTGTACCCCATTCATCTGGGGCATATCAAAATCAATCAGCCCAATATCAAAGCGCTCCCCCTGCAAAATAGCCTCAAGCGCCTCCGGCCCCGAAGCCACTAACCACGGCTCCAGCCTCCAGTTTTGTACATGTCGTGCCAGAATTGCGCGACTGGTCGGATTATCATCAACAATCAAAACCCGCTTCCCAGCAAATGGCAACCAGTCATCCACGGATACAAATTTCATATCAGCGGACGTATCTGCCACCGACACCGCCTCGGCCGGAAAGCTCATCCGCAGCGAAAGCGTCTGATCCTGAACATCGCTCTCTTTCAACAACAAAGTGCCATTCATCAGCTCTACCAGATGCTTGCTAATAACCAGAGCAAGACCAGGTATACCTCGCTTCTGGGGTAAAGCGTCTTCATTATAACCCAATGGCTGCAAAAATCAGCCAGCAAATCCGGCGGTATCGCCCGCCCACGATAATCCAGCGTTATCACGATACGAAACCACGTCGAAGCAACCTCGGTCGCACCATCCTCGCCCCGCGCCGTTGCATCGGGCGGCGGGCACGGCGTCGCCGACACAAACAGCGCAATCTCGCCATTCTCCGTCAGCTGAATCAGGCTACTGAGCAAATTGATCAGTACCTGCTCAAAACGCCGAGCATCACCCACAAATATCTGTGGTGTGTCCTCATCAATATAATATATCAGGTCCAAATGTTTTGCTGCTGCACGAGGAGCCACTATATCGAGGGACGACTCAACACAACCAGCCAATCGATACGGCTGGTGGGTCAACTCAAACTGGCCCGTCTCAATCAGCGCCAGATCGCGAATGTCGTTAATCAAATTGATAGAGGTCGTACCACCGGTATAAATCATCTCCGCCAGATCGCGCTGCTTGGGTGAAAGGTCCGTATCAAGCAACAACTCGGCCATACCAATGACCGCATTCAACGGAGTACGAATCTCATGACTCAAATTCGCCAGAAAATCGGCCTTCCGCTGAACCACCAGATCAACATTCGTTTGTAACTGACGAATGGTAGTATAAGCATGCTCCAACTCGTTGGTCAGCGTTCGCACGTCCGTTTGCTGCTGCTGCATCAACTGTTCGCGTTCAGTCAGCATCTGTTCGAGCGTTGTAATGCGTTGACGCAAGACCAGCAGATAATCTGGTGGGGAAGTCATCGGTATTGGTTTCCTTTATGGCATTTCATACTGGTTTTGAAAGGTACTTTCGCGCTAAACGGTTCGTTATTGGGTATTTTGTATTGTCTGTTGTGTCGATCGGTATGAAAACAGGTGTGAGCATTTCATTGAATAGAAATGATATTGTGAACAACAGAGGTCTGGTATCTTCTGCGCAGTCATCGTCTCTCTCCAGACCGCCCATTATGCTTCCTGCATTATAGCATAATCCCGATTGCTCTGTGATACATCAGAGTTCGTATACGATATCGCTAGAGATGAGCTACCAGATGCTCTGGTGAATCTCTGAATTAATCAAAATAAAGATGTATTTGTGCATAAAAAGATGATTTTGAATGAGCATTCCATGATTTCTACTCTTTTCCGGTTTTATCGAGCGCATGTTTCATCGATGAGATTGTATGTTGCTGATTCTTTTTCGCTTGACAAGGCCGATTCACCATGATAAGATTCTGAACACATTCTAATTGGTATACTCATCCTGGCTGGCCATGGAAATTGCTCAATTGACCCGAAATATAGAATAGAATGA
Source organism: Chloroflexaceae bacterium (assembly GCA_012034075.1). Lineage (GTDB taxonomy): Bacteria > Chloroflexota > Chloroflexia > Chloroflexales > Chloroflexaceae > JAAURD01. The sequence goes on from JAAURD010000025.1 coordinate 4,395, forward strand.
CGGTATCTGGCTTCAACCACTTCAGACACCGATCTGTGTACAACCAAAAAATATTTTGATTGATTACGGGGACTTTGAACAATCAAAAGCAGTACAAAAAAGTATAACGATACATTTTTGTGTGAACTCTGGGAGCATGCTGGTTTGCAGCAGGCTTTCTGTACCATCTGCTGACCGATCGATCTAAACCATACCAGCATGTATCTCTACATGGCAACTATGTCCGAACCTGATGCCGATTTATTGAACGCAACGCCATTGCCGGAACTCAGCGTACAGAGCAGGAAACCACACCTGAATGGTCATACCGGCGCGGCTATCTCCCATCTCGCAGAAAGAACATACCTGAACGAACATCGTGCAGCTGAAGCGGTGATGCATAGTCCCACCGCCGATGCTCTGGTAGCGCACTTCCAAAGGTATCATCCCACAGAAGATGGCGATCTGATCCGACAAGCGTATGCCCTGGCCTGCATGGCCCACGAAGGGCAAAAACGCCAGAGTGGTGAGCCATATGTTAACCATCCGGTCGCGGTTGCAACTATTTTGCTCGATCTCGAAATGGATTCATGTACTCTGGCAGCCGCACTTCTGCACGATGTTGTCGAAGACACAGCCATCACACTCGATCACATTACCCAGGTTTTTGGCGAAGAAATAGCCTACCTCGTCGATGGCGTTACCAAACTTTCGGCCCTAGAAGCACGCACCAAAGAAGAAGCCCAGGCCGGCTCATATCGCAAAATGTTTATTGCAATGGCCGATGACCCACGAGTAGTGCTTATTAAGCTCGCCGACCGGGTGCATAATATGCGCACATTAGATGCAACCCCCCCCGAAAAGCAGCAACGTGTGGCCCGCGAAACCCTCGAAATTTATGCGCCCCTTGCCAGCCGCCTCGGTATCTGGCGCATGAAATCAGAACTCGAAGACCTCTCGTTTAAAGTCCTCAACCGTGAAAAATACCGCGAAATTGCCCGCCAACTCATGCTCCGCCGCGAAGCCCGTGAGCGTATCATCGAGCGGGTCATGTCGCGCCTGCGGATTGAACTCGAGAAAGAATCGATTGTCGCACGCATCAGCGGTCGGCCCAAGCATATCTACTCCATCTACCGCAAAATGGAGCGTAAAGGCGTTAGTCTCGACCAGATTTACGATCAGCTAGCAGTACGCATTATTGTTGAAGAAGTGGGCGAATGTTACCGAGTGCTGGGTATTGTCCACAACATCTGGACACCAGTCTTATCCGAATTTGACGATTATATTGCCGTGCCCAAAGAGAGCATGTATCGCTCATTGCATACAACCGTGCTCATTCCTGGAGGTACCCCCTGTGAAGTCCAAATTCGCACCCGCGAGATGCACGAAGTCGCCGAACGTGGTATCGCCGCCCATTGGCGTTATAAAGAAGGTTTCAACCGATCCGACAAAAACTTCGAGTCGAAGCTCACCTGGCTGCGTAGTCTGATCGAATGGCGTCGGGAGATGACCGATGCGCATGAGTTTGTCGAAAGTCTTAAAACCGACGTCTTCGAAGAGCAGGTCTATGTATTTACGCCCAGAGGTAAAATTATTGACCTCCCAGTAGGCAGTACACCGGTCGATTTTGCCTACCGCATCCATAGCGAAATAGGCCATCGGTGCATTGGGGCCAAAGTCAACAATCGCATTGCACCGCTGGATCATCAGCTGCAAAATAGCGATATTGTGGATATCATGACCTCCAAGTCGGATCGCGGCCCCAGCCGTGACTGGCTCAATTTTGTCAAAACCAGTTCGGCTCGCAGCCACATTCGGCGCTATTTTCGCCGCCTGGAGCGAGCCGAAAATATTGCCGCCGGCCGTGATTTGCTCGAAAAAGAGATGAAACGCCTAGGAGTCACCATCGCATTTGATGAAGTTGCCTCTATCTCGGGCTGGCGTGGCCCCGATGATCTGTTTGCCTTTATCGGTTGTGGCGAGACAACCGCCCGCCAGGTGCTGCAAAAGGTGCTGGCCCAGAGCGAGCAAACCGCCGATGATCTGGCTCACATTCCACAAATAACTCCACCGCCACGACCAGATGCCGCCGGTATCCAGGTGCGTGGCACGGGCAGCGTGTTAACCCGTCTGGCACGGTGTTGCAACCCGGTGGTTGGTGAGCCTATTACTGGGTATGTTACGCGTGGTCGTGGCATTACCATTCATCGCGCCGATTGTCATTCGATTGACTATGAGCGTGATCGTGAACGTCTGGTAGAAGTTCACTGGGGCGAACGTGACCCACAGGGCTATCCCGTGCCTATTCGGATCGAGTCGTGGGACCGCGTAGGTCTCTGGCGCGATGTATCGAGTGCCGTAGCTGATGCCAATATTAACATTGAAGAGTTGCAACAGGTACAAACGCAGAAGGATGGTCGAACCATTCTGGTGATGCGTCTGAATATTCAGAGTATCGATCAATTGACGATGATTCTGGATAAACTGAATCGGGTGCCCAATGTGATTGAAGCACGGCGGGTAAACGGTTCAGCCGAGGGAGTACATGCAAAAGACCGGTATGAATAGATCACTTCCATCGACTGAACGCGATCCCATTGCCGAAGAAACACCGCTGCCAGCCTTGCCCGCAGATGATGCGTTGTTGGCCCTACAAGAGCAATTGCTCGCCTGGTTTGCCGAGGAGGGGCGTGATTTACCCTGGCGTCATACGCGCAACCCATACCACATTTTAGTAGCCGAGATGATGTTACAGCAAACCCAGGTTGATCGCGTCATCCCCAAATATCAAGCCTTCCTCAAAGCATTTCCCACGCTGGCAGATCTCGCAATTGCCCCAACCGCCGAAGTCATTCGTCAATGGGCCGGCCTTGGCTATAACCGCCGGGCGGTGAACCTACAACGGATTGCCCGGACACTGCTGGATCAATATGACGGACAGTTTCCTCGCGACTGTGCCGTATTGCAACAACTACCGGGCATTGGCCCGTACACCGCAGGGGCAATTGCCTGTTTTGCGTTTGAGCAAGATGTTGGCTTTATGGATACCAATATTCGGCGTGTGCTGCAACGCTTGCTCATTGGCGCCGACGATGATCCGTCGACCACTGAGCGCGATGTACATCCCCTGGCAGCCGCAATCGTCCCTAATGGGCGCGGCTGGAGCTGGAACCAGGGCTTGATGGAACTGGGCGCCCTGATTTGCACGACCAGCAAGCCGGCCTGCTGGCGTTGCCCTGTGCAACGTCATTGTCGTGCATATCGTATCTGGCAACAGGCAGATGCAAACCTCTTTGATCAGCCGCATGACCAGCCAGCGGGCGAAATGACCTACCCTACCAATACCCAGCGCAGCAAAAAGCGCGTGTCCGAAACAGCCCAACCGTTTGTGGGTTCCAATCGCTATTACCGCGGTCGTCTGGTCGATGCATTGCGGTCGTTGGCACCGGGTGACAGCCTGCCCCTGGAGCATCTTGCTCAACAGATCAAACCAGATTTTCATGCAGCTACCGATAGTGATTGGTTGCAACGTCTGATTGCGGGGTTACAACGTGATGGTTTGGTAGAAATAACCGATGGTGCCGTTAGACTACCATCATCACCATAACCAGCAACAAAACTGTGGTACTATAGAACATCATAAGAATAGCGAGATGGATTGGCGTTATCCGGTCAGCCGGCGCCATCTTGATTTCGGTTCTTTATTCGGTTTGGTTGCAAAAGTTGGCAAGTAATGCTACCCTGAATATGAGCGATGGCGTTTAGATGATGGCGTTTGCCGGGTCATCCCGACCGCTAATCATCCTGTATCAGGATTAGTGATGCTTGCACGAAGATCATCAGGGTTAGTGTGAATATCTTATGAGCTATACTATCTTTGAGGATGGTCATATCTCAAGTCCCACTGGATACCGGGCAACAGGGGTATCGGCTGGCCTGGTTGAAGGTCGGCGATCACGGGATCTGGCGTTGGTGTATTCCATGGAGCCGTGTGTTGCAGCGGCCATGTTTACCACCAGCACCACCAAAGGGGCACCCATCTTCTTTAATCAGGCGATTTTAGCCCGTAACCGTGAGGCCATCCGTGCTGTTTTGATTAACGCTGGGCAGGCAAATGCGGGTACCGGGCAACCCGGTCTCGCTGATGCGGTAGAATGTGCCAAGGTTCTGGCCGATGAACTGGAGATTGCTCGCGATAGCGTCTTGCTGATGTCGACCGGCGTGATTGGTGTACCCCTTGCCGATGGAGCGCATGCGTGATGGCATTTTGCGGGCGGTCTCAGAACTAGATAGCAGTGGTGGTTCGCGTGCCGCCAGGGCCATGCTTTCCAACAATGAACAGCCGAAAGAGCGTTCATATCGTGTTCATCTGCGCGAAGGTCGGCGCATTACGCTCTCCGGCATGGCCAAAGCATCGAATATGGTGCATCCGCAACTGGCAACGCTGCTCTGTCTGCTTACCACGGATCTGGCGATTGATTCGCGTCTCCTGAGTCGTTCGTTGCAACAGAGTGTAACCCGCTCATTTGGTCGTTTGACCATTGATGGTGATACCTCGCCCAATGATACGATTCTTATTCTGGCCAATGGTATGGCCGAAGGTCCCCCCATCGAAGAAGCCAGTTCGTGGGAGTATGGTGCATGGCAAGAAGCCCTGGATGGCCTGACCCACGACCTTGCGCTACAAATTGTGCGCGATGAGGCATCGAAAGGTGGTAAAATCATACAGGTGACAGTGCGCGGTGCCATTAACGAAGCCAGCGCACGCCAGATAGCCCAGACCGTTGCCCGTTCGTATGCGGTACGTCAGGCATGTGATCAAGGCCAGCCCAATTGGGGCACGATCCTGGCAGCAGTCGGGGCCAGTGGTGTTGAATTACGTCATGATCTTCTGGATGTGTATGTGGGTAGTTTGATGTTGATGCAGGCGGGGGTGCCTACGTCGTTTGATTATCAAACAGCGCGACAGCTCTTTGCCAACCAGGAGATCGAGTTTACGATTGATTTGCATATTGGTCCTGGTTTTGAGAATATGTGGACTTGTACAATTCACTGAGAGATGTCATGACCAGTTTACCCCTCTTCCCGTTACATACGGTGTTATTTCCGGGGTCACCGTTGACACTGCATATTTTTGAAGAGCGCTACCGCTTGATGATGGCGCATTGTCTGGAGCAGCATGAACCGTTTGGTGTATTGCTCATTCGCGATGGTGCCGAAGTTGGCGATCCCAACCCGATAGCCTATCATGTCGGAACAACCGCGCAGATTAACAGCAGCGTGCGCCTGGATGATGGGCGCTACCTGGTATCGACCGTGGGGCAGCAGCGCTTTCGGGTAACCCATTCTACGCAATATAAGCCCTATATGATGGCTCATGTAGAACTCCTTCAGGATAATGTGCAAGCACGGCATATGGCGCTTATACCGCGCCTACAAAAGGTGTATGACACCTATTGGCAGGCGGTAGCGGCGGCCACCGGGGTGCAGCAAGAAGTTGAAGAGTTGCCGTTGGATGGGATTGACCTGACGTATCATCTGGCCCATCGCTTGCATGTGAGCAATGAGCGTAAGCAGCACTGGCTGGAGAGTGATACTGTTACGCGCATTCATGAGATGATGATCTTGTTGCGGGCCGAAATTGCACTACTGCCCCAGGGTAATGGTCACTATCGTGGTGATCAGATCAACTGGCCCTGGTCCTGGAATTAACCCACACGGCGATGGTGATTGGTTGTTGTACGATTACCCTGCATTTGCCGGTTGCGCGGTCACTCAAAGAAAAGCGCCAGGTGATCAAATCATTGCTGACGCGGGTACGCAATCAATTTAATGTATCGATTGCCGAAGTTGATGCTCATGACCGCTGGCAACGCGCGGTGCTTGGGGTTGTCTGTGTTTCGACCACGCAACGGTACGCCCACGGTCAATTAGAGTCCGTTGTCCATTTTATTGAATCACAACGCCCCGATATCCCGTTGATCAGCTACGATATTGAAATGCTGTAAGATGGATGACATTCTCCCCTTCCCGTTGCTTGCCCTAGTGGGTCAACCCGAACTGAAGACGGCCCTCGTGCTAGGCCTGATTAACCCGCAGATTGGCGGAGTGTTGCTGAGTGGGCCATATGGCGTGGGTAAGACCACAGCTGTGCGTGGTTTGCTCGATATTTTGCCTATGGTTGAGCACGAAGAGGTTGATCAGCAGGGGCAGGTGCGCCGTGTCTGGCGACCCATGCGCCTGATTGAGTTACCGCTCAATGCTCGTCTGGAAGATGTTGTCGGCGGCATTGATGAGCGGGTAGCACTTGAGCAGCAGCGTGTCTTGTTGGAGCCAGGGGTGCTGACCAAAGCCCACCGTAATGTTTTGTATGTTGATGAGATCAATCTACTTGACCCACACATTATCGATGCTATTCTGGATGCTGCGGCCCAGGGCCGCACGATGGTACGCCGCGGGCCGATGGTACGCATTACTTCGGCCCAGTTTGTGCTGATCGGCTCGATGAATCCTGAAGAGGGGGTATTACGACCGCAAATCCAGGATCGTTTTGGGTTGCGGGTGTGGGTCTCGCCGCTAGCCGATGTGGGGCAGCGTCTGCTGATCTATCAGCGGGTGCAGGCATTTCGGCAAGATGCGTCGGTCTTTCGGCGGGCCTATGCCGAGGCGACGACGCAACTGGCCGACGAGATAGCGAGTGCGCGTGAAATTTTGCCGCATGTGGTTATTCCGCGTGATCTGGAGGCGTTGGCATTGCATATTATTCAGGAATTGCGCATCCCATCGCACCGCGCCGAGATTGCCATGCTTGAGGCGGCGCGGGCACGGGCAGCCGCCGATTTCCGCGGCGAAGTGGTGATCGAGGATATTCAACATATCGCGCCGCTGGCGTTGCGTCAGCGCCAGAGCCAGGCATTTGAGGCGTATGAGGCGCGTGTGCAGGCCGAAAATCAGCTGATCGCGACAACCTTGCAACGGCTGACCGGGGCGTCATCGCCACTGGGCGGCGCATTGGCCTCGACCGACGAACCAGCGGTCGAGGCGAGCACGTCGCAACGTATGGTACATCAACTGGAAGATGAACCATAAGCGGCTGTGGTTAGGGTTTTCGGGCGGCCTCGTAGGCCTGGTCAATGCGCTGCCAGATAGCGTCAATCCAATCGGCATGCTCCGGTTTGAAGAGGCAACTGCGGATACAGGTGATATGGTTCTGGTCCACAACCACACCGGCCAGGTGTTGCTCAAACAGGCTCAACGGCATATCGACGAGGGCGAGATGCAGGTGTTGTTGGGCGGCATGCTGGAGCAATTGGCGTGCCTGTTCGGAGGAACGTGAGACGCGGGTTGGTTGAATGGCCCAGACAACAATATCGAGATCAGGCTCAAAAGGCAGCAGGAAGCGCCGATCGGCCTTGAGGCGGCGCGATAGCTCAAGCGCGGCCGTGTGACTCTGCTCAAGTTGCTGCGCAAACTGCCCGCCTGGCACCAGCGGCAGCAAGCGCTGGGTCGCCCAGAGGGCTACGGCGGCGGCGCCAGGGCGTGAGCATTCCAGGCTGATTTCGCCCAGATGAAGCTCATTGGAGCTAAAGTAGGTGTATGGCGAGTCATGTTTGTACAGTTGCCCGACGGACGGGTCTTTGAAGAGGATACAGCCACAGCCATAGGGCTGTAACCCCTGCTTATGCGGGTCAATCGCAATCGAGTCGGCTTCAGCCAGGCAATCGTAGGCGCGGCGTACTTCGGGTGAAAGGTTGCTCACTAACCCGGCATAGCCCCCATAGGCGGCATCAACATGCACGCGAAAGTCATAGTTCTGTTGCAGCTCAAGCACATCGGCGAGCGGATCGACCGAACCGGTTGCGGTGGTGCCAAGTGTCACCACAACGGTACCAACGTCACCCTGTTCTAAAACGTGCTTCAAAGCGTCAATATCCATACGAAGGTGCTTATCGGTGGCAATGGCCTTAAAGGGCAGACCCAGGACGCCGCTCAGGCGCTGGTGGGTATAGTGGGCCTGCTTGGAAGCGACAATCTTCAGGGTGCGCCCGGTGATCTGACTGGCAACCCAGAGCGCTTCGAGGTTGGCCATGGTGCCGCCACCGGTCAGATGGCCGAGATAGGTGGGCCAGCCGACCATGGCGGCGATGTCGGCCACAGCTTCTTGCTCCATGCGTGAACTAGCAAGACCACCTTCAAGCGCATGGTTATTGGGATTTAAGGTCATTGCCAGGGCATAGGCGATGCGAGCCACGACGTGCGGTGGTTTGAGCATCTGACCGGCATAGAGCGGGTGATGGTAGGGATCATTCTCTTGCAGCCGTCGTGCTACCTCCAATAACACTGGTTGGAGCGCATCCACATCGATTGATGTGTCATATGCTGGTAGATCACTAAATCCTTGATTGACCAGGTTCGTTGCATTTGCAAGCAATTGCAAGCTCGTTTCATCCCACACAATACATTCTCCTCAATTGATATCTTATGCTATGTGCTTTTCCATAGGTGAAGATCACGCAACGTGACTTCAAACCCGTGACAGGTTCTATCTGTTAGATAGGTGTGGATCACTTCGGCTGCCGCGGCGACCACGAGCAATACCAGCGGTCGGGTGAGTGGGTAGTTGCAGCCGTCATACGCGGGAGTGCGCCCTTCGGTGATGTAGTCCTGGTCCCACAGGCCACAGCCGTAGTCACCGCGACCACCCAGGGCAATATGCAAACAACGAATGTGCAGGGCCATAGCGGCCTGACCGATGGCCTCACGGGCTTCGCGGTTGTCAAAGGCATCAACCACGACGGCGCTTTCCTGGAGCAACTGCTGGGCGTTGCTGGCGTGCAGTTCGGTATGGCGGGCGTCCAGGCGGTTGCCCACTGCACGATAGAGTATGTTGCCCAGGATCCGGACTTTGGGTGCGCCGATGTCTTGCTGTTGCCAGGGCTGGGTCGAGAGGTTGTGCGCTTCGATTCGGTCGCGGTCGATGACGCGGAGCTGTTGCAGCCCATACGGGCCAGGGTTTCGGCAAGGTTGGCGCCCAATGCCCCGGCGCCGCCAATGGTAATGCGGTGCTCGACATAGGTTGAGCCATCACGATACTGCTGTTCGTGCAAAAAGAAGGACATAACGCGCTTATTGCACCCATCGACGCCGTAGAAAATCGAAGAGTGAACGGAATTGCGGAATCAGGGCAGCGATGATAATGGATAAGGCGAGACGGTCGATGGCGCGTGCGAGCAGCTGGGCTGCTGGTTTCAGTTCCCGTTCGTGGGTCTGCACGGTAAGTTTGCCATCTTCGATACGACCCAGAATGTTGATGACCTGGCCGGGCAATTCGAGCAACTCGTCGGTGAGCAAACGGCCCTGTTGCGAGAGTCGCGTGTAGAGCACATCGGGCGACAATTGATCGGCGATTTCTTTATCGACGTAGGGTTTGGCAATCGCAAAGATATCCAGATGGGGGTCGAGTTGGCGACCAATGCCCTCCATCATAAAGAGTGAGCGGAGCAGCATGACGACCGGGCTGGGCATCGACAGGCTGTGCCGTCGTGACATCGCGAAGATATCGGCAATGATGGCCTGCATCGAGACTTCACTGAGGGGGACGCCGGTGACGCCCTCGATGAGCATCTGCACATCACGCCGAATGGCCGGGGTGATGCTATGGCGTTCGAGAATGCCAATGCCAATCATGGCCCGCACGGCGTTGTCGGTATCACGACGAGTCATGGCGAGCACAAGGAACATCATCTGGCGGGCGGTGGTATGGTCGAGGACGCCGACCTGACCAAAGTCGATAGCGCCGATGACGTTATTGGGCAGGGCAAAAAAGTTGCCGGGGTGTGGGTCGCCATGAAAGAAGCCACTAAAGATTTCTTGAAAGATGAGACCAGTGCTATTTTTTGCCAGGGTCGTGGGGTCAATCCCAGCGGCATGCAACGCTGGGATGTTGTTGATTTTGGGGGCAAAGAGGCGTTCAGTTGTGAGCACATGGGAGGTGCAATAGTCGCTGTAGATGGTCGGGATATGGACATTAGGGTTATCGGTAAAGATCATTCGAAAGCGTTCGGCATTGCGTCGTTCGCGATTGTAGTTGAGTTCGTTGCGCAGAATAGTGCTGAACTCACGCGCCAGTTCTTCGAGATTCAGGGCCTGACCCAGGTGGAGATTTTCCTGGGCGAGCGTTGCCAGATCAGTGATAATGGCGAGGTCGGTTTCGACTTGCCGTTCAATATGGGGTCGCTGGATTTTGACGGCGACATGTTCACCACTGGGTAAGACCGCGGCATGCACCTGACCGAGCGATCCGGCGGCTATGGGTTCATATTCAAACGTTTGAAAGAGTTCACTGATGGGATGGCCCAGTTCCTTTTCAACAATGGCTATGGCCTGATCGGAAGGAAAGGGCGGCACGGCATCTTGCAGTTTCGACAGTTCATGGACAAAGTCCGGCGGGAGCATATCGGAACGAGTGCTTAAGAACTGACCAATTTTCACAAAGGTAGGGCCCAGATCGACCAGCGTTTCACGCAGTCGTTCCGGCGCACTGAGCACGGTGGAAGATGGCGCGACAAACAGTGAGCGGTTGGAGATGGAGAGCAGTTTATGCAATCCAAGTTGTTCGACGACATAGCCAAATCCATGGAGGATAAAGACCTCGGCAATCTGGCGATAGCGCCCAAGATACTGTGTTTGTCGAAAAAGTGGCATCATGTTTGGTTACCCCACCTAAACTGCTCTGCCTGACCTGATATGAATACGGTTGATAGCATACAAGATGGCCGGGCGAGATACAACGCCGGCTGCCCTATCCCATGGTGCTGGTCGATGTTACATGGGGTAGCCCTTCAGGCCCTGGTAGCCTTTGAGACAGGCAATTTCACCGCAATGCCCAAGTGTATCGAAGAGCGCGGCGATGCTAATCAGTTTGCCCGCGGGCGATGGTCCCATAGGCCCAAACCCGCTGACCTCACGTTCCAGGTCGGCATCGGTCAATGATTCGAGATAGGTATCGACTGCGGCATGAACGGCATCTGCATATTGATGCATTGCTTCCATATCGACCTGTACGCGACGGGCCCATTCGGACCAGTCGGGCATACCGGGCGTTTCGGGTGTGGGCATCGGTGGCATTTCGCTGATACCCATTTTACCGACCCACTCAGTGGCAAAGAGTGGGAGCTTGCCCTGCAACATGCCATGGATAACACCATCGGTGCCCATGACGGTATGTACGTAGGTTGCACCAATCGGGTTGGCGCTACCGGGAGGTAGCCAGTGGGCCTGTTCACTTGTCACATCCTGCAAAATCATCTTCAAGAACTGGGCCGTGGTACTGATCTGCATGCGCAATAATGCAACACCTGGATTATTTGTCGTCATCATACGACTCCTTCCTAACTCAGGGCCAGACTGTTTCGTTGGATGGTTACCGAACGGTTTACCGTTTACGATTACCATCATCGTGCTGCTCGTTACGCTAGAGAGTATAGCAGAAAGCGTGCCTACAAGCAATGTTGCGCCACTGCGGTAGGCGGGCGTGGCGAATGCAGATTGGTAGGAGTCATGGTACACTATATTTTCTGAGGATTGGATGGGCGATGTTGCCCAGCCAGGTTGGCGCTTTGGGGAGCATGCCAACAGACTACAATGTAAGGATACCCTCAGGTCACAGCTGTATGGTTTACACCCCTCGTTCAAACAGCTATACAGAAGGAGATTACGGATGATACGAGCAGGCTCAGGCGCAAGCAACAGCCCAGATGCGGCGGATGCGGGACGTTGCGCTGCGATGGAAGCGATAGCTGCACTGCAGCACAGGCCGGCGCAGGCGGCACTGGTTTTTACCACAGATCAGTATGACCAGACGGCAGTTGTGCGGGGAGTAGGTGAAGTTGTAGGTTCAGCCAGGATTATTGGGTGCTGCACCGGAGGGTTAATCACCAATCGGGGAGGTATGGCATCGGGGGTAGCGGTACTGACGCTGGCGGGTGATGACCTGGAGGTACTGACGGCCTTTGCGGCTGGATTGTGCGAACAACCAGCCCAGACAGCGACACGGGTGACTGAGCCGTTATTGAAGGCTATACCACCGACAGAGAGTGAAAAACGGGCCACGGTGCTTCTGTTCACCGATGGACTGACCGGTGGGCTATCGGTTGATGCAGCCTTGCAGCATATTGCCGATACCCTTGGCCCGCTCTGTTCGCTCGTAGGCGGAGCGGCCGGGGATAATCTGGCCTATGATCAGACGACGCTGTTTGTACATGATGCATTGGGGGGAGATGCGATTGCGCTGATGCTGCTGGTATCGGCGGTGCCTGTTGGTATTGGCGTCCATCATGGCTGGACTCCGATGGGGCGGCATATGGTGGTGACGCGTAGCGAGCGTAATATGATTTATGAACTGGATGGCCGTACTCCACTGGATATGTACCGCGAATTGCTTGCACCGCAGGAGATTACGCCCGAAAACTTTCGCACGGTCACGCGCTATCATCCCATCGGGTTTCCGCGTGCCAATGGTGAATGTCTGGTACGTTTGCCGTTGAACGTGCATCCGGATGGTTCGATTGAGTGTATCGGTATGTTGCCTGAACATGCGATCGTGCATATTATGCAGGGTCAGCCGGACTCGTTGCGTGATGCTGCGCGGTATGCTGCTCGTCATGCGGTTGCGCAACTTGGGGGAGTTGCGCCAGCCGCAGCAATGGTGATTAACTGTGTCACACGTCCGCCGTTACTCGAAGGTGAAGCGGAAGCGGAACTGGCGGCGATCCGTGAGGAGCTAGGGTATGATACGCCGTTGATTGGCATGTATAGCTTTGGTGAATTTGCGGCGGATGAAGGCCCTGTGGCGTTTCACAATAAAACGGTAGCGGTATATGTTATTGGGCAAACAGACTCACACAGCACAAAAATTTGTATGGATGAACCAGTTTCTCTGGTTTCACGCGAGACTGAATTGTCGCTGTTGTATGAAATTGCTTCGATTGCGCGTTATGTGCGGAGTCTAGAACGGCTTGCTGATCTGGTGTTGGATAAAGCAGTGCGCTTGCTTGGCGCCGATATCGCAGTACTGTATCTCACTGATACGGATGAGCAGGTATTGCGATTGCAAGCCACTCGAGGCGTGATGGCTGATTCGGCGCTCCCTGTGTTGCGTTTTCCGGCAACTGAGGCGAATCCGTTCCAGATGGTGTGGGCCTGGTCAGTTGGAACGGGGCAGCCGGCCGCAATCACGGCACTTCAGCCGTCGTGGCACAGGACGGTGATGGCGGCGTTGGGTTTGCCGCTGCGGGGCAGTGAGGGAGTGCTGATTGGCTGGTTGTATGTTGCTCGTTTGCGACGGGCAACGTTTCATCAAAATGAAGTGCGGTTGTATGAAACGCTGGCGGTTCAAGCTTCGGGGGCACTTGATAATACGCTAGCGTGGGCGGCCCATCGTGAACAGCAGGTGGTGCTTGCTGCTGCCAATGCACAGCTGGAACAGGCTCTGCGAGCGGCGAAGGAGGCCAATCAGCTGATTAACGATCTGGCAACGCCGTTGATCCCGATCTCAGGTGATATTGTGATTATGCCGTTGGTTGGGGCAATTGATGAACGGCGGGCGCAGCAAGTGCTGGAAACATTGCTGGATGGGGTCACGACTTCGGGGGCAACGTTGGTGCTGCTTGATCTGACAGGGGTGGCGGTGGTTGATACACAGGTGGCCCAGGTGCTGATACAGGCAACACAGGCGGTGAGATTGCTGGGTGCGCAGGTGATGCTCACGGGTATTCAGCCCCAGATGGCGCAAACCTTGGTCCACCTGGGGATCGATTTTGCGGGGATGAAGACGAGTCATAGTTTACAGGCTGCGGTAGCGAGTGTGTTGCGGGATACGACCATAAATGGTTCGAGGGGCGAACGAAGTTCAGAAAGAACATCAGCGTTTTGGGAATGAAACAAGCAGAACAACGGTTAGAGCAGCGGACAGATACCTGGATATCTCCCTCAGCCTGGTTACGGGTAGCTCCTGGGGTTCTGGGGCTGCTGCTGTTTGTGCTGGCTTTGGCCCCGGCGATCATTGCTCCTGGTGATTTCTGGACGCCGGATGAGGCCAAACACTGGTCAGTTCGGGCGGAGGTTTTTCGGGCGGCGTTGCAGCGTGGAACATATGCCGAGACGAATCTGGTTGGTCATCCGGGCGTTACGACGATGTGGCTGGGAGCAGTGGGTGCCCAGGTGTATCAGTTGCTGGCAGATCAGGGGTGGGTTGTGCCGGCAACCCCAGCGCTGGATGCTATTCTGGATGGCGATTATGGTCGTGCTGTGCGTGTGTATCAGGCGGCTCCCACCGATTTTACGTTCTATCGGTGGTTGTTGCGTTTGCCGGTGGCGCTGGTGAACGCGTTTGGTGTTGCTGTCAGTTTTTGGTTGTTGCGACGTCTGTTTGATGTTCGGGTTGCACTGGTGGCTGCGTTGCTGATGGCAACTGACCCGTTTCTGATAGCCCATGGCAAGGTGTTGCATGTTGATGCGCTGCTCACAACGTTTGTAACGCTCTCGCTGCTAAGTGCGATGCTTGCGCTGGGGTTTGGTGCTGCAACGCCTGACCGTCGTTCGTGGATCAACTGGCCGCTGCTGGTTGTTTCGGCAGTGCTGGGTGGTCTGGCGTTGCTGACCAAATCGCCTTCGGTGGTGCTTGTGCCGATGGTTGGTGTGATCGGCTTGGTCGGTTTCTGGTGGGTTTATGCCCACCAGTCTGGGTCGGCAAGTTCGGTACGTTCTGGCTTGCGGCTGTTGGCAGCGTTGTTGCTCTGGGGTGTGCTAGCGATGCTGGTGTGGCTTGCGCTTTGGCCGGCAGCATGGGTTGATGCTGGTGGTGCAATCTGGACGGTGGTGCGCGAGGTTTCGAGTAATGGAGCGCAGCCGCATTCCTGGGGCAATTTTTTCCTTGGTCAAGTGGTGGGTGATCCTGGACCGTTGTACTACCCGGTGGCGTTGGTGTTGCGTCTGACGCCGTGGGTGCTGGTTGGTTTGCTGGCGCTGGGAGGGGCTGTGCTGTGGCGTCAGGGTGAGCGTGCGGTGCTGGATCGACGCCAGGTGCTGGTGGCGAGTCTGCTAGCGGGTTTTGTCCTGTTCTTTCTGGTTTTGATGAGCGTTCCGGCAAAAAAATTTGATCGGTATATTCTGCCTATCTTTCCTCTGGTGAATACGCTGGCAGCCATCGGGTTGGTCTGGCTATTTGTTGTTGTCAGAGATCGTTTGCGTTTGTGGCAGCCCACACAATGGGTTATTGGGGTGGTTTTCAGCGTTCTGCTGATCATCAACCTGTGGTGGTATCAGCCATTTCAGCTGGCCTATTATAACCCGTTGCTGGGTGGCGGACAGATGGCAGTAGAGACGATGTATGTTGGCTGGGGCGAGGGGTTGGAGCAGGCGGGACAGTATATTGCGGCACAGCCAGATGGGTGTGATCACGCGGTTGGCTCGTGGTATGAACTGGTAATATTGCCGTATGTCTGCTCAGCGGTGATGGACTTAAGCTGGTCGCATGTACCCGGTCATGTGGATTATGTGGTATTGTATGTGAACCAGCTACAACGCCAGATCAAAACCGATGTGACAGAACTGGTGCTGCAGCACGGGTCGTTGGTGCATACGGTACAGATACATGGGATTGATTATGCTTTTGTCTACCAATTACCACGACCAAATGCATATACGATTGATGCGACCTTTGGTGATCGGGTAGGCCTGGTGGGGTATGATGTTGATACGACGCCATTGCAAACGACTGGTATGATTTCGCTGACGTTGCAGTGGCAGGTGCGGGCACCGATGCGTGATGATTATCGGCTCTTTTTGCATGTGCTGAATGATCAGGGTGAACGGGTGGGCCAGGCGGATACGCTGCCCGGTGGACCAGACCGACCGACGAGTAGTTGGTCGTTGCATCACTTTGTGACCTGGTTTCATCCCATTCCGCTACCGGTGGATTTGCCAGCGGGACGGTACTGGCTGGCAGTGGGTATCTATGATGCGGAAACGGGTCAGCGGTTAGCGCTGCATGGGCCGGTCCCGGATTCGGCGCCAGATGATGGGGCTGATGCATTGATAGTAGCACCGTTTCTGTTGCCCTGAAGCAGCGTTCTGAAGCAAATCGGTTTGGGCCAGAATGTTCCATTATGCATAGTGATACTGTGCTATACTGGCAAGAAGATTACTGGTCAATGGTTGAATGGAGCAAACGGTAAGAGCAGAGGGGTTGCAAAGATGCAAACAATTGAGGATATGCTCAAGGATCATCCCTTTTTTGATGGCTTGAGCGCAGAGCATTTGGCATTCCTGGCCGGGTGTGCATCGAATATTCACTTTCAGGCTGGCGATATTGTCTTTCGCGAAGGGACGGAAGCGAATAGCTTTTATGTTATCCGGCAAGGGAAGGTGACGGTTGAGACCCTGGTTGAGGGTCGTGGGCCAATTGTTTTTGAGACGATTGGTGAAGGGAATGTGCTGGGTTGGTCGTGGCTCTTTCCGCCCTATCGCTGGGCATATGATGCACGGGCACTGGAGACGACTCGGGCAACCGTGTTTGATGGCGTTTGTTTACGGAATAAGTGTGAGGCTGAGCCGGTGATGGGCTATAATTTGATGCAACGATTTGCCCATATTATTACGCAACGGCTGCAGGCGACGCGGTCGTTGCTGGTGGATTTGAAGTTTTAAGGGTTTTGACCAATGGATCGCAAGGGGCCGACAGGAGAGCTGGTCGGCCCCGGCATACTGTGTGGAGATAGATTGATCAGCGCACTGAACATTGCTATCAATGGCAAGTGTCTCTCGGTGGCTTGCCCAGAAGATCATCTGCGATGATGAACATACGGAGGATAGCCGGGTACCCCAGCATGTATGGCGCTGAGGAACACTTCTTCTGGGTGATTGGACAAGTTATGAGTGGGTGGCGTTTTCACTCTTCTCGAAATAATCACGAACTCGGCCTTCGAGTTCCTCAAAGTCAAACGGCTTGGCGATGTATTCGTTTGATCCTCGACGAATTGCTTCTTTTTCGGTATCTGGTGTGCCATACGCAGTGACCATAATGATATACACTTTATCTTTATAGGATGTTTCGCGTAGTTTTTCAACGAGTTGCATGCCACCCATGCGCGGCATATTCATATCGGTAATAATTAAATCGCAGGGTTGCTGGGTAAACTTCTCGAGGGCGTCCATACCATCTTCTGCTTCGATGACATCATAGCCACTGTTGGTGAGCAGAAAGCTATACAGACGACGGATTGCCATATCGTCTTCTACAATCATCACTGTTTTGAGTGACATTCTTTTACCTCCACACAATGCTCATACTTGACGTTTGATTCTTCGCTGTCCGTGCAGAAGATCCGTGGTAGAGATTGTATTGTTCTGTATAGTATACCATGAGCGAACAAACTGAACCAGAATCTCTGTTGTTTCGTCTGACCCGACCAACCAGGTGCAACCTGTCAGGAAACGGTTGTTACGACTGACGGTAGGATGACAGATCGCGTTCTTCAATAGTTGGCATAAAGCGAGACATTTCCACCATCTTGAAAATTTTCTGGTGATGCGGACTGAGGTTCATAGCAAACAGTTTGTAGCCTGCCTTGCGTGCCTTTACCACAAATTTCAATAGTACCGAAATACCTGCCGAGTTAATAAACGAAACTTCAGCAAAATTAAGCACGGTGATAGGTTGCATTTCGTTGCAGGCCGCTTCGATAGCAGCTGCTGACACAGCATCGACACTATTGGTGCGAATATGCAGGACAACAACATCACCAAATTTTTCACGATTGACCATATCACTCATTGTTCTTGCCCTTTCCGATACAATCGAAGGATGATAATTGTTCCTCGATTGGATGACTGTACTTCACAATCGTCAACCATCGCTTTGATGAGTGATAGGCCAAAACCGCCTCCTGTTCGTTCATCAAGCGTTTGCTCGGTGATCATCACAACCTCGCTTGGCAAGATCATCTCTCCTATCCCACTTCCCTGATCAGTAATACGTACTTCCAGTTTTTCTTGATCCAGTGCGAAGACGATTTCGACAAGTTTGTGGATCATATTCTGGTTTCCATGTTCAATCGCATTGGTCACGGCCTCACTAACGGCCAGTTTTAGGTCTTCAATCCGATCTTCCGGAAAATCCAATGCTTCACCAATTTCAGCCGCACTGGCACGAACCACCCGTTCAAAGATCGGATTGGAGGGAATATTAACCTCGACGTGTTGATTATCCTGCATAGCAATCGCGTCCTTTCATTGCAGCCGCTTTGTTTTTTGTGGTCTTCTCATGTTTTTATGTTGCTGCCGATACTACTTCAGAATGCTTGTCGGCCCGTCTATCAGCTCGTTGTGATTCTGAGCGCGATGCTCGAGAACGTGTCTGGTTCTGACGAATAAGATGATCATACCGTCTGAGGTAGGCTTTCCCCAGAGAGGTATTGCCAATTTGCAGGTAGCATGCACCAAGATAAAAGAGTGCCTGGGCATGGCGCGGATTCCGTCGCAATACTTTTTCGAGCAACGGGATGGACCGTGCCGGTTCCATGAGTTCTTTATAACACATGCCGAGCATAAAGTTTGATTCGACATCGTCGGGCCAATGTTCGAGCACACGACTAAACTCGCCAACTGCGAGATCATAGCGACCACGACGAATATACATGTAGCCGAGGTCGTAGCGTAGTGAGTCGGTATCGGGAGCAAGATCGACGGCTTTGCGCCATGCTGCCAGGGTCCAGTTTTCGTGTCCCAAAATCATATACATAAATCCTAACAGGTAGTGTGCCTGTGGATCATGGGGGAGCAGCTGAACCGAACGCTCAAATGCACGTACCGCTGCATGATGCATGTTCATGTCATACAACAGTTTTCCCATGTTGAGAAAGAGTTGCCCTTCACTGGGATGCAGTTTGGCACATTCAAACAGAATATCATAGGCTTCTTTGGTGCGTTTGAGCAAGCGTAAGACAATGCTCATGCGCAACCGCGCACGCACGTAGTAGTCATTCTGTGGAGGGACCTGACCATACTCCGCCATTGATTCATCCCAACGGCGGGCACGGGCCAGCAAATTGCCCAGCAGATAGCGTGCGTAGTGTTCTTCGGGTCGCCATTGCAAGAGTGCCCGGTAAATGCGTTCAGCTTCTTCCTTATACTGTTGTTGTTTGAGGTCGTGGCTCAAACGATAGTACCATTGTACCACTTCATCTTCACTTCGGGTAATGAGCACTTCATCTTGCACGGCTGGTGAGACGAAAGTTGGTTCTACGCGCAATGCATCGGCAAAACAACGCTGGGCCAGTTCGTGGGCGCCGTGGCCCTGATGCATCAGTCCCAGGTAATAACGCGGTTCAGCGGCATGGGGGCGGGTATCACAGGCGTTGGAATAATGAATATAGGCTCGTCCCGCATCATCCAGGCGCTGATAACAACGGCCCAATGAGAAGTGGGCTTCATAGAGATTGGGATTATGTTCGAGTGCTTCTTTAAACGCCGAAATAGCCCGGTCGATCTGACCGCGGGCGGCAAATGCTACCCCAAGGTGTAGTGTGCTCGGCCAGGCTCGGATCGGTCTGAACTGCTTCGAGATAATCGCGCAGCGCAGCTTCCCAATCTTCTTGAAATGCAAGCGCATTGCCAATATAGAGATAGATGATCGCTCGCTCACGATCAAAAATCTGTGCTTTTTCTTCACCTTCCACATAGGCAGCAATCAGGGCTGCCTTGAAATGCTCGATGCCTTCGGCATAGGCTGCGCGGAGATATGCCCGGATACCCTGGCTAAATGCAGCACCCATACGGGTACCTTCGACAAATCGTTCACTGCCCGCAAACGTATCAAGATCGAGGGGCATGAACATGAGCGGTTCATGAGCAGACATAGAAAAGCTCGCTCGTTTTCGTTCTGAATTTGGAACTAACATTGTCACAATGTTACGCCTCAACTCGAACAGCTACCGAAGCGATAATCTCCCAGATGGGAGCGAACTTTCGATTGCTGTGGACATAGTACTATACCATGTTGTCGCCAACTTTGCACGGAATAGTTCAAACATCCGGTGTTTTTGCTCCCATATATCCTGGTTATCGGAGCGAACCGGTCAACGCTATCCTGCCGATATGCAGGCAACCTTCGATGTTGTTGACTGTGGACACAGGTTTGTTGGAACCATTATCCGTTTTCTCTACGATCACAGTGGTCGGTATTCTTCGGCAACGAGCCGAAGCTGTTGTCCCAATTCACGAGCCATACCACGCCCCAGGCTGGCTCGCGCCGATTTGGTCAAATCGGGTAAAATGGCACTCCAGGCATCATACAAGGCATCTTCGGGCCGGTCGCCGAGCAATGGGATGACATACTCTAACCAGAACGGTTCGCTCTTTTCATCACCCAACACGTCGTTGACAATACTGCGCAATTCTGCTCCCAGGCTGGTGAGACGTCGGCGGAGAATGACGATGGTGATGTCATCGCTTTGTTCCGTGCTTTGACTCCATGAACGTAATTCTCGCAGTAATAGTTTCATCAATGCCCGTGGTTTGAAATGGCTGTGCGTTTGGAGTAACAGTTGCAACCGCTCGAAGCCAAATTCTTCTTCATCGGGACTGATGGCTTCAGTGACGCCATCAGTATATAATAACATGCTATCACCTTCAGGGATGATCACGCCATCTTCTTCATAGTCGCTGTCTGAATCGACGCCCAGCGGCAAACCAGGGAGTTCTATTTCGCGTGCTTCGGTATTAAACAGGACGGCATAGGTATGACCGGCATTGGCCATCTGGATCTTGCCCTGAGCAGTATCGAGCACGGCATAGAGCATGGTAATCATGCCTTGCGGAATATCGGTACAGACTTCGCGATTCACTTCGGCGAGGGTTGGGCCGGGCGATAGGCACAGGCGTGCTTTGTGGCGAAACACGGTGCGTGCGACGGCCATGCGAAGGGCTGCGGCCAGACCTTTGCCCGAAACATCACCAATCATAATGGCTTGCGAATGATCACCGAGATCGAGAAAATCGTAAAGATCACCACCCAGGTCACGGGCGGGAGATGAGACAGCACTCATTTCCCAACCGCGTAGTTGTGGAACGGCGGCAAGGAGGAGGCCTTGCTGAATATCACGTGCCATTTGGAGTTCGCGTTCGAGTTCTGCCTGTCGTCGTTGCTCTTCTTCTGAGGGCATGGCAGGTGCGGGAACTGGAAGAGCATCGGGGATGGCTGGCTCAATACGGCGCATGGATTGGCTGGCAAGTGCTCCGTGTCCCCAGAGACTGCTATGGATGTGAAGTGGTGAACGATTGTGTGTTTGGTAGGAGCCATTTCTTTGCATCATGACAGAACCTTTATTTGAACTAACGTTTTTGAGTAAGTATTTTGAGATAACGTTCACATGTTTCCTTAATCCATCCTACAGCGACGCCATCGAGAAGGGTGTCATTTGACCAGGTTTGTAATTTGCGGAGGGTATTGCGATATTCACGTATGGCTGGTTGTACTCGGTCTAGTTGGCGATAGACTTCGGCAAGGTGATACGAGATCAATGGTGATTCGGCATCGAGAAAACGGGCTCGTTCAAGTTGTTGGGCAGCTTCTTGAATCTGGCCCTGCTGGGCGTATAAAATACCGAGCAGAATATACGCTTCTGTCGTCAACACATCGAGTTCAAGGGTTCTTCGGGCTTCTGCAACGGCCAGTTCAAAATCGCCACGGTTGGCATGCGCACGGGCAATGAGTGCGAGGATCTGTGGCGCATAGGAGTCGTTGAGCGGTACATTGTAGAGCATATGTAAGACTTCATCTGCCTGACCATCGGCGAGCAGTGACTGACCACGCTGTACGATTTCATTGCCTGGTAACGGTGACACCGGTGGTGGTTTCTCCAGGTTTGCAGCTGAAAGCCCGGTGGTTTTGCGTTCTTCTCGGAAGGATCGGGTGGTTTTGGTATGGGGTTGCTGCGTTGGTGTGGCTTTTGGTATGGACGAACGATGCGATGACACCAGAGCATCGGGCATCAAGGGCTTACGGGTTGATGGAGGTTGTCTGGTTACTGCTGATGGCGGTTCGGGTGTAGCTAATGGTGCTTTAACATACATAAACGCGCCGGCGATTTCTTGAAGGCGAAACTGATCATAAATATTCCAGAGTGTTTCGGAGAAACCGAGAAATAAGATGCCATCGTGACGCAAGGTGCGATAGAAGCGGTCTACCAGCATGCGAAAGGTAGATACCTGAAAGTAAATTGTCACATTTTGACAAAAGATAATGTCAAGGTCCATGGCCCAGGGCGGAAATGGTTCGAGCAAGTTGTGCTGCTCAAAGGTGATTATTTCTCGCACATGTTGTTTGACGACGCGGCTTTCAGCACGTTGGTCAAAGTAGTGTGTGAGCATGGGGGCAGTGACGTTGCTGAGCGTTCGACCACGGTAGGCGCCAGTCCGCGCACGGGCCAGAGCGGCTTGACTCAAGTCGGTGGCATGGATTTCGATGTTGCGGGGGAATGGATGCCCCAGCGTTTCGAGGGCGATGATTGCGAGAGAGTAGGGTTCTTCACCGGTTGAGCAGCCGGCGCTCCAGATTCGTATGGGTTCATTGGCTGGTTTTTGCCGGTGCATGCGGGGTAAGATGACGTCTTTTAATGCCCGAACATGGGGACGGTTGCGAAAAAAGACGGTTTCATGGTTGAGCAACAGTTCAACGAGTTGTTGGAGTTCACTCTGGCCCGCCGGTCGTGTGATGTGGGCTGCATAGGCTTCGAGTGGCATTCTGGTAGCAGTGGTACGCTTGGATAGGCTCGACATTAACACCCGCTGGTTCATGCGATCCAGATAGATCCCACTGTAGCTGGCTAATGTATTGCGAATGGCCTCAAACAATGCGGGTTGCAGATTGAGAACGGGTTGCAGATTGGGGTCTGATCGGGACGAGTCGAGCATCTTGATAACGGTACTTTCTATCCGGTTAGATCTTACTCACACGTTGCTTTATAGCCTGCAAAATCCCTTCTGGGGGCAGCATTTCATCTACGGCATCCAGTTCGTATGCTGCCCGTGGCATGCCGTAGATGGTACATGTTGCTTCGTCCTGGGCCAGGGTATACCCACCCGCACGATGAATGGTTTGCATGCCAATGGCGCCATCACGACCCATGCCACTGAGCAGGACACCAATGATCCGTGATCCAAAGACGGGGACGGCCGTCTGCATGGTAATATCGACGGAAGGTCGCAGCAGACAGGGTTGATCGTTGAGATGCACCGTTTTGTTCGGTTTGACGTAGAGATTGTAGCCATCCGGGGTAACCATGACCGTGTTGGCAATAATCTGGGCGCCCTCGTAGGCGAGAAAGACGGGCAATTGACAGGTGAGCGAGAGCCATTCGACCATACCTGTACTGAATCCTTCGGCAATATGTTGCACGACGATGACGGCTGCTCCGAAGCGTGCGGGGAGGCCGGCGAGAATGTGTTTGACGATTTTTGGCCCTCCGGTAGATGCCCCGATGATCACCAGGGGAAAGGTGTCAGGACGCTTTTCTGTCCTGGCCAGGGGTAATGAGTCCACCTTCTCGGTGGCGAGCGGCGGTAACGAAAGGATAGGATCAGGGCTTCTGGTAACCAGCACTGCGGGTTTTGGGATAATGGGCTGTGGTGGTGTCACCGGTTCGGCCGGCGGAGTGGATGCAGCCACGAGGTTACTGCCACCACGGGCTAGGTTGCGACGACGTCCCCGCAAGTGAGTAACAACTTTGACTCGTGCAAGCGTTTTAATGCGACGGATAAGCTCGCGACGTGCCTTTTCGATCTCATTCGGATTTGACAGATCGGGTTTTTCGACAACCTCAAGCGCCCCTGCCCCGAGCATCTTAAATGTGATATCGACGTCATACCGTGATAGTGATCCGGTTACGACCAGGATCGGTGTGGGGTGATAGGCCATCAGTTGTTCGGTTGTTTCCAGACCATCCATCACGGGCATACGAACATCCATAGTAATCAAGTCGGGACGCAGATTTTGCACACACGCCAGAGCCTCTTGCCCATCTGCTGCTTCACCGATCACCTGAATGTCGGGATCGCTTTCCAACATTTGACGCAAGGTACGTCGCACGAGTGCGGAGTCATCAACTATCAAAATCCGCAAAGGGTCTCTCATATTAAAGTTATATTCGTGGCTTTGTAGCCGGGTTAATCCATCTCCAATACCAACTTCACGCGGTTGGGCAGGTTCAGCAGGTCAATATCTTTGTTTAAATAGTCATCGACTCCGGCTTCAAACGCTGCATGTTTATCTTCGGTTGATGTGAGCATAATAATGCGCAAATCATCGAGCGATGGATCTTCACGGAGTTGGCGACACACTTCGTAGCCATCCATTCCTGGCATTTGTACATCGAGTACCATTAAATCGGGCACTTCTTCTTCGATGCATGCCAGGGCCTCTTCACCGCTATGTGCCAGACGCACCTCGTATCCATGCATTTCGAGGCGCATCTTCACAATGTCGGTCACCAATTTACTATCATCTACCACCAGAATTTTTTCGGTCATAGTCAAAACCTCGCCTTTGCTGTCGTACCACAATGTGACGCATGCATGTTCGTTCCCAGTGGAACATCCATCAGGGTTCTACCGGTGATGGCGTCTCTATATCTTCATGTCCAAGCAGTTGCTGGATCACCTCGAGCAGATTATCCTGATTAAATTGACTCTTTACAATATATGCCTGTGCGCCCACTTCCAGTCCACGTCGTCGGTGCTCATCAGAAGCGAGGCTTGTCATAATAATCACAGGCAATTCATCCAGTCGTAACTCCTGACGGACACGCGATGTAAGTTCAAACCCATCGACACGTGGCATTTCAACATCAGTAACCATAAGATCGTAGGACTGTACCCGTAGTTTGTCAAGGGCATCGCTGCCATCGGTTGCGGCCGTGACATGATAGCCGGCCGATTGCAAGATACTGCGGAGTAACTCACGTGTCGTGAATGAGTCTTCGGCAATCAGCACGTTCCATTGCTTCTTATGTATGGGTGTGACGGCTGCCTGTACCAGCGCGATGCCTCTGGCTGACTGTGCGAGGGCAGAGGGATTGAGCAACAGGACCAGTTGCCCATCACCAAGCTGTATGGCACCACTGTAGAAGTGTTGGGCTTCAAACAGGGTGCCCATGGGTTTGACGACAGCCTCACGTTCGTCCAGCACGATATCGACCAGGGCACCGAGTGGTCGCTGATTGCTGCCGATCAGCACAGCAGGTGAACGCTCTCGCTTCTGAAAGCTCGGGTCGCCTTCAATATGCAACAAATCGGCCAGGCGTACCAATGAGATGGTCTTTTCTTCATGCACAATGGTAGCACGCCCTTCGATCATTTGCACACTATCCTGGTGTGCCCATACAATGCCCTGACATCCAAGTGCGGGAAGTGCAAACGTCCGTTCACCAATGCGCAACAGCAGTACGCGGGTGGTGACCAGAGTGAGTGGCAACACCAGGGTAAATTCGGTGCCTGCGCCCAGTTCTGATTCTACCAGCACCTGACCACCAAGCTCCTGGATATTGGTGCGTACTACATCCATCCCGACCCCGCGCCCGGAGACATCGGTGATAATGGAGGCTGTGCTAAAGCCCGGTTGAAAGATGATTTCAATCGCTTCTTGATCTGACAGCAGTGCGGCATTTTCTGCGTTAATCAGCCCTTTTCGTACTCCTGCTTCGCGCAGTTTCGCCGGGTTCATGCCGCGACCGTCGTCGCGGATACGAACCCGCACTTCATTGCCTATGGCTTCTGCACTGATGGTAATCTGCCCCTGGCGTGGTTTTTGCTGGGCCATGCGCTCTTCGGGTGGCTCGATGCCATGGTCAATGGCATTGCGAATCAGGTGAATGAGTGGATCATTCAGGGCTTCGAGCATTTTGCGATCAAGTTCGGTGTTTTCGCCCTTGACGACCAGTTCGACCTCTTTGTTGGTTGAGCGTGAAAGCTCACGCACGGCGCGAGGGAGAGCGCCAAACACGGTTGCGATGGGTTGCATCCGTACATGCATCACTTCTTGTTCCAGGTCTTCAAGCAGCATCGTTTGCTGTTCGGCCTGCTGGTCGAACTGCTCGGTTTCACGACGCAATAATTGTTTACTGCGGTTGCAGTGGCGCAGCGCAGCGTTCATACCAGCATCGATGGTTTGAAACGCGGTTGCGGGCAGACGCAGTTGTTGGAGTTCGGCATGAACATCGAGCAGGTCCTGTTCCTGCTCATTCAACAGGGTCATCATTTCTTGAAACAGGCGACTATGTGAGGCCAGCATCTGTTGCCCAACCACTAACTCGCCGGTCAGGTTCAGCAAGCGATCAAGCCGATCAACCCGAACCCGCACAGTTTGGCGACTGGCACTGCGTCGCACCGTGAATTGACCACTTGAAGACCCATCGTTATCGGTTGATGGGGCAGTTTCGGCAACTACCGGACGCGGTGTTGTTGCTTTGGGTTGTGCAGTTGTGTCAACATTTGCGCTGTCCTGTTCTGTATTAGGTGCTCCGTCAGAGGCAGCATCGGCGGTGCTCGTACCGCTGATCGGGCCAGCCTGTTCGAGGCTGTTTTGCAACTGGGTTATCAGTGGTTCAATTGCGACCGTGGTATGTTGCCCTTCAACCCCGGCGACTGTCAGGGTTTGCAAGGTATCGCCACTGCGTAAGAGGACATCAATGAGCTCCGAGTTCAGCGTGAGACTGCCTTCACGTGCAGCACCAAGGACATTCTCCATGGTATGGGCAAGTTTTGAGATGGTGTTAAAGCCAAGCAACCGTGACGATCCCTTAATCGTATGAACTGCACGAAAGATAGAGTCAATATGGGTTCGCGCTTCCGGTGAGCGTTGCCCAGATGTTTGCTCCAATGCCAGTAACCCATCACTTAAGATGCGCAGGTTTTCTGCCGTTTCTTCGCGAAATTGATGATAAAACTGGGTCAGATCCATAGGGTCACCATCACCGATTTCATAACCTCTGTTGCCACAACACAGAAGGTACTGAACGATATTCTGTGGTTCTGATTAACGTTGTTCTACCGGTCTTCTGCATCAGCGGTTCAACCGATCGGGACTGACATACCATTGATTATACCTGATCTGATTGCGCTGTGCCATGCAGCCGGTCGGCAATTGCTGTGAGCATTGCGGATGACTCTGCCATCTGCCGCGCCCCCGACTGCTGATTGACGCGCTACTTCGGCAATTTCCCGCATCGCTTCTACCACTTGCTCACTGGCGCTTTGTTGCTGTGCCGTGGCCATGCCAATTTCGGCCGCGCTCTGAGCGGTACGTTCGGCCATCATCAGGATGGTATCCATAACCTGGCCGGCACGGTACGCCAGTTCACCGCCATGTTCCACTTCCTTGCCCCCTTCTTCGGCGGCAAGCACGGCTGCATTCGTCGCCTGGCGAATCTCCGCAATCACTCCCTGGACCTCTTTGGCGGCGGCAAGCGTGCGATTGGCAAGGCTTTTCACTTCGGCGGCAACCACCGCAAAGCGGCGACCATGTTCGCCCGCCCCGGCTGCTTCAATTGCAGCATTTAAGGCAAGCAGGTGGGTTTCATCGGAGATATCATCAATCAGGTCGATGATTTCGCCAATTTGCTGTGAATGTTCGCCGAGACTCAACACTCTGGCGGAGATGTCTTTCATACGGGTGCGAATGCGTTCCATGGCCTGAACGCTTTCATCAACCGCAACCTGTCCATTGCTCAGATGTTCGAGGGTTTGTTGCGCTGCTTGCGCCACATGTTCCGATGCTTGCGCGATCTGACGCGCCGTCGTTCCTAGCTCTTCGACGGTGGTGCTCACCTGTGAAACGGCGCTGGCCTGTTCGGTGGCGCCGCTTGCTTGCTGCTGTGATGTTGTTTGCAGTTCGGCTGCTGCCGCAGAGAGTTCGCTGCCCAGTTCAACTTGCTGGAGATTCTTTTCCATCAGACGTTCGGTGCTCACCAGCAATTCACCGGCGTGGTTTTTGGAGTCATTCAAGGCGGTGACAAGATCACGGCTGATCGACCATGAAGCATACGCCAGCATGCCGCCGGTACAAAGCACCATAATCAACGATATATAGGGTGCCGCCGGCGATATGGCATACACAGGATTCACCCCAAACCCCTCTTGCAAGATGATCAAGATGGTATAACACACTGCAACAAACGAGCCTACGCGCCAGCTATCATTACTGCCGCCAATGAGGCCAGCGACGACGATGGGCAAAAGATACCCTATGACAACCGGGCTATTCACACCACCATAGATATATGCTCCCAGTGAAAATGCCAGAACCAGACCGTAACAATAGACCCTGATGGAGAGTAATGTCTGTTGGCGTACCAGGACGATAAACGAAATAATACAGGTAATCAGGGTGACGGTAAGAATGCTCACACTAGGGACAAACAGCTGAGCCCAGTTGAACAGTTCTAAGGCACCTGCTAAGAGGATGAGCAGAGCGGAAACAGCACTGGTAATAATCAGCAAACGGCGCATCAAAAGACGGTTGTCGTTCTTTTGAGCCTGCATTTGATCGTCTTTTGCAGTTGGATTGGAAAGATTGTCTATGGTTCGGGTCTGTTCCACAACGGTAATGCTCCTTCTCTCACTTCTGGTAGCATAAACACATCTTGAGCAATTTGGCGCAAATCAAGAACGAGCAGGACATGCTGATCGTCATCACGAACATAGACACCTGAAAACCACGGTCGCAGCAGTTGGCGATTCAGGAGTTTAGGCATTGGTTGTATGGTCGATTCGGCCACATGATAGGCGTCTTCTACGCGATCAACCAGCAGTGCTATTGAGCGACGACGCGTTGGTACAATGAGCGCATGGCAGCGTCTGCTGTCCATAAGATATTCCTGATCCAGCAATCTGCTCAAATCGCCAGGCAACATAGGACGTCCTCGTTCATCTGGTTGTTCCAGATCAGCACGGTGGTTGATAATGCGTAACTCCACGAGCTGGTCACGTCGTACTACATATTTCCGCATACGTGTGACTACAATCAAGAATAAATCGGTTGTGCTAACTGTTACGCTTTTGATAACAGTGACTCCATAATAGCTGGCAGGTCAAGCAATCCCAGCGGTTCCTGTGCGATACGGATAACCCCTTTCAAAAACCGCGAGCGTTGTGGGTCAATTGCTGTTGGCAGTGGTTCAACAGTGGTATCGCTCAGGTTGATCAGGTCAATGACACTATCTACCAGAAACGCCGCTTCAATGTCATCAAGATGGATCATCATATACCGGGTTGCGCGATCTGGAGGACTTTCGGCCATATGCATAAGTAAGCGCATATCAACCACCGGCATAATCACCCCTCGATGGTTAATAATACCGGGCATCAGTGCTGGTGCGCCAGGCACCATAGTTGGTGCTCGCCAACGCGTGACTTCTCGCACGTAGGCGCCATTCAGAACATATGTTGCCTTGTCCAGGCGCAGCAACACATACGTCGTTTCAATCGACGTATGCATGATGCTTGTTGGATCAACTGATACCACGCAACATTACTCCCGGTATCGGGCTGCACCAGTCTGTCAGGTTGCTAAACACCGATGCTGCAAGCTCTGCTCTGTATCACGGTATGCTTGGCAGCATCTTCTCATTGTAGCATCCTATAGTACTATGACATGAACGGTAACGTCAAACACAATGTGCTTTTTCGCGCGACAAGGCTGCAGGGCAGAGTTTCGTTACGGTGATGCTTGCCGCGCCAAAAGCCAGCATATCAGCTTACCGGTAAGCATACCATACACAGAAGCTGCACTACCGCCATACACCAGACCAAAGACAAAACCATCAAATCGTGTAACGCCCAATATCACACCCGGTAAGCATATGCACCGAGCATTGTCTGTCCATCCAGCAGAGAATAGTCTTCGTACAGCATTGCAGAAATGTTTGCCGAAATTGGCACAGAACCTGCTGTCCTGAGGACCCTGGCGGCGCACGTTTGGATTCGCTATGCGAGCGCGTGCGGCTGCAAGCCGCACCTACGTCTGATCCGTGAAGGAATTTCGACAGAGATTAACGCAACGCTGTACTTAGTTGAAAGATTGTCCCTGATAGCAGTATACCATAGTTGAGGCAATCTGCCTAAACTCGATCAGCTGTCAGAAATGGGGGTAATCTTTGCAATAGTGATGTAACTATTTCGTATGGAGCGCGTTTGGGACGAGAGCTATTCCTCACTCCTAAAAATTATTACATGAATATACAAAAAAGACTGTGCATGCAGACACCCCTCGCCCAACTTGGAGCAAAGCCGGGGGTGGGGTTCGTGCGGCTACAAGCCGCACCTACGTCTGATCCGTGAAGGAATTGCGACCTGGCATCGTCTATTCTCCCCTTGTGGGAGCGGGGCCGGGGGT
>JAAURD010000259.1 GCA_012034075.1 Chloroflexaceae bacterium
AGGTCGGCCTGCTGTTCGATGGGTAGCTCATCCATTCGTTGAAACCCTTCGATGAGCAACTGTAACCGCCCCAGGCGTTCCAGCATATCACGCTGATAGTGCTCGCTTTGGATGTTCTGCTGGGCGATTTGCCGCAGCAACCGCGCGATCCCCGGTGCTTTGGCGTCAACCATGCGTGCTGCGCGTTCTTCCCAGAGCGTGCTCTGAGCGGAGAGGTTGCCCAATCCCTGGCGTACCAGGTCAGCCAGCCAGATATCCAGTTCAAGCAGGCCATCGTTGACGCTGGCATAGCGTTTGGCCAGGCGTTTTTGCTGGCTTTCTGGGTCCACCACGGTTCGCGGCTGTTCGGCTTTTTGTGCCTGTTTATGGGCACGTGCTTGCCGCTGGGCCAGCCATTCGGCCACCCATTGCGGTGGTGCCTTGTGCGTGAGATGCGGTGATTGCCCGGCGAGCAGCAACAGCAAACCCAGCACATGCTTACATGGCTGTTTGCGGCTGGGGCATGAACAGCGGTAGCCTAGGCTACTACTGGCCAGATCGACCTGCACTTGATACGGTTGGTTGCCACTGCCCTTGCATTCACCCCATGCAGCCTGTTCGTTCTGACCTACATCTTTCCATGAATGGGCAACTGCCAGCTTCTGACCATGTTTGGCTGAAGCGGCATCTGGCGCCATCGCCAGAACCTGTTCGGTTGATAGATGAAATGGCATATCTGCTGGTACTGATAACTGGTCTGTGCCACCGGCTCTTCTCTTCATATTATATCCTAGATTCTCACCGATTTGTTCCAGTTTCTGCCAAAAACACAATATGTGGATGTTATAATTCAGTGTCTTTCCCGCGGTTTCTCCGTTTTTTTGCGCTTCACACGGAAACCCGGTTCACGGTATGATAGGATCAAGATCGATCAAAACCTGGAGAAAGCAGCAGATACCATGATCAATGCTCAGATACCTTGTTCTGCACGGGTTGCAGACTACCATGTGCCGGAAGACCTTATTCCACGATGGCAGCAAACAGTGAACCTGATGGCCCAGATGTATGAGGTGCCGGCCGGGTTAATTATGCGTGTGCATCCAACGCAAATAGAGGTTTTCACTGCCAGCCACAATGATGGAAACCCCTATGAACCTGGCGAATTGGCAAATTTACAGACGGGTCTCTACTGCGAAACTGTGATGGAGCAGCGTGATCAGCTGTCTGTGCCCAATGCCCTGGAAGACCCGCTATGGGATCATAACCCCGATATTGCGCTTGGCATGATCTGTTATTTAGGCGTACCATTGTTCTGGCCCGATGGCACCATCTTCGGCACAATTTGTGTGCTTGATCGACAACACCGCGAGTTTCCATCCTCTTATAAGGAATTATTATGGCAGTTTAAACAGATTATTGAGGCCGACCTGTGCTTGATGCATGAGTTGCAACAGAGCGAACAGATGCGGGTTGAACTGCAAAAAGCCACAGAAGCAGCTGAATCAGCCAGTCAGGCGAAAAGTTTGTTTCTGGCAAACATGAGCCACGAACTGCGAACCCCACTTAGCGCCATTCTGGGTTTTGCCCAGCTGATTCACCGCAGCCCGGTGCTTGACCGCCAACAACGTGAAAATCTCGATATTATTCGGCGCAGCGGTGAGCACCTCTTGAGCTTAATCAATAACGTGCTCGATCTCTCGAAAATTGAAGCCGGTCGTATGACCCTCAATGAAACGCATTGCAATCTCGATGAACTGCTCAACGATCTCGAAGATATGTTTCAGATGCGAGCAACGGACCGTCGTCTCAAACTGGTCTTTACCCGCGACCCCAATCTGCCTCGGTATATTATCACCGACGCAGTCAAATTGCGTCAGGTGCTTATCAATCTCCTGAATAATGCGCTGAAATGTACCAGTGAGGGCTCTGTCTGGTTGCGTGTCAAGCAGCATACTGTCCCTGACGAGACGACCCAATCGCTGGGCCAATCTCGCACACGCTTGATCTTTGAAGTTGAAGATACGGGTTCGGGTATTCCGGCTGAACAACATGAGGCCATCTTTGAGGCATTTACCCAGCTTCAAGATGGATTGCACTCCCATGAAGGGACGGGCCTTGGTCTCACCATCAGCCGTCAATTTGCCCAGCTCATGCAGGGCAACCTGATAGTGCAAAGTACGGTTGGCGTTGGTTCAACGTTTATCTTCGATCCATTGGTGACGGTCGTCAATCCTGCTGTCTTGCCTGTCATCAACACCCACCGCCATATCATTGGTCTGGCCGAGCATCAGCCCGTCTATCGCATCTTGATTGTCGATGATCGCTGGACCAATCGCCATTTGCTGATGCAGTTGCTTGGTCCACTCGGCTTTTTGCTGCGTGAAGCCAGTAATGGTCAGGAGGCCCTGGATATCTGGCAAACCTGGCAACCCCACTTGATCTGGATGGATATGCGTATGCCTGTTATGGATGGCTATGAAGCAACCCGACACATCAAAGCAACCACCAGTGGTCAGGCTACCGCCGTGATTGCCCTGACCGCCAGCACTATCGAAGAAGAACGGGCGGTCATTCTTTCGACGGGCTGTGATGATTTTGTGCGCAAACCATTTACCCACGAGCAGATTCTCGCAATGATCGAGAAACATCTTGGCGTCCAATATCTCTATGATGAACCCGTTGCCCAGCCCCCAGCCGAAACCGTCATGACCAACATCACACCGGCTGATATCGCCCGTTTACCCGCAGCGTTGCGGGCGAGTCTGGAGCAAGCCCTGCTCCGCACGGCGCCAGCGACTATTCACCAGATTATGCAACACATTGCCATCTACGATCCAGCAATTGCCCGTGCCCTGACGGCCATGGCGCACGATTTTGAATACAGTTCCATGCTGCACCTGCTGAGTCAGGCATATCAGCATGATGGAGCGATCCAATGAATACCATCAATACCGATCAGCACGCTACCGTGCTGGTGATCGATGATAATCGTCAGCATCTCCGCATGCTCGATGGTATTCTGCGTGAGCATGGGTATCAGGTACGCCTGGCTCCAGATGGTAAACTCGGGCTGCGTTCGGCCCAGGCTGAAACGCCTGATGTTATTTTGCTTGATATTTCGATGCCCGATATGAATGGCTATGAGGTCTGCAAAAAGCTCAAAGAGCATGAGAACACCCGTGATATCCCGATCATCTTTATCAGCGCAACGCATGAAATAGGCGGCATGGTTGAAGCCTTTCAAGCGGGCGGAGCCGATTACATTACCAAACCGTTCCGCGTTGATGAGGTCCTGATCCGGGTACAAAACCATCTGGCGATCCAGCAATCACGAGCAGCCTTGCAGCAGAGTGAACAGGCCCTCCAACAGGCCAATAGGGGGCTGCAAGAACAGATCGAACAGCACCAGCAAACGCAGGCAACCCTACAACGTGTTGAACGGACACTACGGGCGCTGAGCCAGTGTAACACCAGCCTGCTTCGTGCCACGAGCGAGGCCGATTTGTTGCAGACGATCTGCCAGACCATTGTGGATGAGGGTAGCTATTGCCTGGTCTGGGTCAGTTTTCCGCAATCGCTCGGAGACAACACGGTGCAACCAGTCGCGATTGCTGGGCATGATCCCGTACTGATCGAACATCTACGAACGACCGGGCAGATCAACCAGATAGGCCCGGAGCCGGCCCAAACTGCGCTGCGCACAGGTGAACCATCGGTGCTTAGACTCTCGGCAGCCCGCGCTGTTGAATCACCATGCACAGGCTCATCGAATCACAAACCGGCAGTCTGTATTGGATTACCACTTCGACATCAAACAACGGTTCTCGGCGCGCTCTGTGTCTGTACCTTTGACGTGACCGCGTTTGATCCGGAGGAGATGAACCTGCTGGGACAACTGGCCGACAATCTAGCCTATGGTATCAATACCCTGCGTGATCGGGTTGCCCGTGAACAGGTCGAAGCTGCACTCCATGAAAATCGTGTGCTTCTCCAGAGTATTCTCGATCATGCACCAGTGGCGATCTTTGTGAAAGACGTGCAAGGGCGCTACTTGCTGACAAATCGTTCCGTTCAGACCATCCTGCAACGCTCAGACGAACACATCATCGGTAAAACCGATATGGAACTGTTCCAACTGGATCAACCGCCCTCCTGGGAAGTTCATATCCAGCAGGTGTTTCAGCATGGTCAGGTGCTCGATACAGAAACTGAACTGATCCTTAACCAGCAAGCACACACATTTCTCACGAACCTGTTTCCTGTACCCAATGCTCAGGGCCAAATCTATGCGGTTGGCGGTATCTCCTCTGATATTACCCATCGCAAGCAGGTCGAAGAGGAAATGCAGCGACGCAATCAAGAACTGACGATTATCAATCGTATTACCGAGGCCATTAACCTCAACCTTGCACTACCACATGTACTCACCACTTTGCAAGAGTTGCTCAACGATCATCTCCACATCCGTGCTGGCGCGATGTATCTCTATCACGAAGATGATGGCTATCTCTCACGTGAAACCGCCTGGGGTATTGAGTGCCTGAATGGTGCAGCACTGGCACGGCTACCGGTGGCGACTGCACACAATCGTCAGGTGGTCCAACAACAGAGCACCATGCTGCTGTTACATCTCACACCCGAAACATTTGACCTTCCCTGTTTTGCTCCAGATGAACTGACTGGACAGTGGAACTACCTTGGTGTTCCCATTTTGGCACAAGGCACGCTCCAGGGGGTGCTCGATCTGTTTAGTCTCAATCCGGAGAGCTTTACCTTCGACCAGATTACCTTTTTCTCAACGCTTGGTCAACAGGTAGGTACTGCTTTCCAGAATGCGCGTCTTTTTGCCGAAGTGACGAGCGCCAGAGAACGGCTACAAAGCCTATCACAGCGCCTGATCGAAGTACAAGAGGCGGAACGGCGATATATTGCCAGTGAACTCCACGATGAAATTGCCCAGACTCTCACCGGCCTCAACCTGACCCTCGAACTGGTACAACGCCTGCCCACTGAACAGGCTCGTTCTCGACTTGAACAGGCTCATCTATTAGTGAAAGAGCTGATGATGCGAATACGCGAAATGTCACTTGAGCTGCGACCACCGATGCTCGATGATCTCGGTTTGCTGGCGACCGTTCTCTGGCATATCGAGCGCTATCGTGAACAGACTGATATCGAGGTTGTACTTCATCATCACGGCCTTGAAAGACGGTTTGTACCGACTATCGAAATGGCCACCTATCGCATCCTCCAGGAAGCCCTGGCCACCATAGCTCGTCAAGAACATAATAATGCGGTTATTGTGCGTCTCTGGGCGAATCAGGAAGTCCTTGGCCTGCAAGTGGAAGATCATGGAGGTTCGTACAACGAACCTATCAACGTAAACCCGGCAAGCAACGGCCTGGCCGGGATTTACGAGCGGGTGAACCTGCTCTCCGGTACGATTCTTATTGACACTGCATCGGTCCATGGATGCTTCCTTTCGGTTGAATTGCCGCTGAAATGAATTGTTCCTTGACAATTGCCGTTGGGCGCAGCACGCTGACGCCCCTACATCCCATCCGCGCCTACGGTCTCGCTGGCATTCCGGCCGCTGCCCCTCATCCCCGGCCCTTCTCCCACAAGGGGAGAAGGGAGTCACTGCTGCCCGATCTCCCCTGGCCACATGGCTTAGACGATGAGTTCGGGCGCAGCACGCTGACGCCCCTACAGCCGCACCTACGTCACTCCCTAGGGACGGCTGCAAGCCGCGTCTCGGGTCTCGCTGGCATTCCGGCCGGGCACAGCGCGGTCGTGCCGCCGCCACCCCTCACCCCCGGCCCCTTTCAAGGGTAGGTTTTTTTGACAGATCGCTTTCTGATGCGGTATGAGACGTAAATGGCGTTCCCATCGGAGAGCTTATATCCTGATTTGTAGGGGCGCAGCGCGCTGCGCCCTACAAATCAGGCGCTCCAAGTGCGATCTGTAGGAGCATCTGCGTG
>JAAURD010000260.1 GCA_012034075.1 Chloroflexaceae bacterium
TTCACCGTGGGCACAATCTTGAGACGCGGCGCCAGGCCGGCTCGCCACGCCTGCCGCTCCAGCGTCGTCTGAAACTCGCCACTGCCCACCAGCTGCAGCTGCACCTGTGGCGGCAGGCCCTGCAGCGCAGTCAAGAGATCAAGGATGCCCTTTTCTGGCACAAAGCGCCCCATATAGCCAATGATAAATGGCGTATGCGCATCTGCTGGCGCAAAGCGACGGTCTGGGTCAGGCGCAAACAGATCGGGATCAACCCCAAACTGCGGCAACACCACCACCGGGCCAGTATAGCCATGCTTACGCACAATGTTGGCCGCCTCCTGGTTGCCCGTAATCGCGCAGGCGGCATGGCGCAACGTATACGCCTCAAACCAGCCAAAGGGCCAGGGGTAGGTTCGCTCATTGTTGGCCCAGTTGAAAAAACAGCACCGCGCGCCAACCGCCACCCCCGCCCGCATTGCGAGAAAAGTTGCCAGATTGAAGGACTCTTCATCGATATGAAAGACCTCTGGGCGTTCACGCTCCATCAGGCGATGCAGGCCACGGTACCAGTGCAGATGGTGTTGCCCATTGAGCATCATCGGCAACACCTCCATGCGATAGCCCTGGGTAAACTGCCGCTCCAGGTGGATGCGGCCGACCCGTGGTTCATCCCAGGCCGGCGGCACCACCGCCAGCAGGTCCATCTCGCCACAGCGTGCCAATTCCTCCAGCTTCTTCTGGTATGCGCCCGTCACCAGCGCCTTGGACAGCATGACCACTTTCATCCCAAGTCCCGTCTGTAGTGCCCGGAATTACCCATACTGCTGCACAAACTGCTGCATAAACTGGGCCAGCGCATCGCATCCCATTTGGGGCATCGCATTGTAGATCGAAGCACGAATACCACCGACCGAACGATGCCCTTTGAGACCGATCATCCCCTGCGCGGTTGCCCCGCTCAAAAAGCTCTGCTCCAGTTCTGGCGTGGGCAGCCGAAACGTAATATTCATCAACGAGCGGCTCTCTGGCTGAATCGGGTTGCGATAAAAGCCCGGGTTTGCATCGATTACGCCATAGATCGTACTGGCCTTTTGTGCATTGCGTTCAGCCATCGCCTCCAGACCACCCAGCGACTCAATCCATCCCAGCACCAGATTGACCATATACACGGCAAAGACCGGCGGCGTGTTATACAGCGAATCTTTGCCCAGATGGGTGCTATAACGCAAAAAGACCGGTAGCGCTTTGCTGGCCTGTTCCAGCCATGCCGTGCGCACAATCACGATAGTCACCCCGGACGGGCCGAGATTTTTCTGCGCACCGGCATAGACCAGCGCAAATTTGCCCATATCGACGGGACGCGAGAGAATATCGCTGCTAGCATCTGCGACCAGCGGAACGCCGCCCACATCGGGCAGAGTATGCCACTGCGAGCCGTAGATCGTATTGTTTGTGGTGATATGGACATAGGCAGGGTTAGCGCTCAGCGCTATCTCATCCTGATTGGGAATGCGGCAGTAGTGCTCCGAGGCCGTGGTCGCAGCAATATGCGTCTGACCAACGCGCCCAGCCTCTTCGGCCGCTTTTTCCGACCATGAGCCGGTGAGGATATAATCGGCAGTCTCGCCGGCGGGCAGCATATTCATCGGCAGCATCGTAAATTGCAGGCTCGCCCCGCCCTGCAAAAAGAGCACACGGTAATCATCGCCCAGACCGAGCAGCCCTTTGATCCGCGCTTCGGCCTGGGCATTGATCGCCTCATACGGTTTCGAGCGATGGCTCATTTCCATCACGGACATCCCCTGGCCCTGGTAGTCCAGCAGTTGATCCTGGGCCGCCTCAAGCACCGCCAGCGGCAGGGTGGCTGGACCTGGATTAAAGTTGTAGACTCGATTCATACAAAAACCCTCCTGTAACATGCGCATTCTGGCAATGTATCTATAGTGTTAGTATAAACCAGAATCGGAAGTTGCAGGTTACAGCCAAGAGACTGGCATGCCCTGCACGCACACCGACCCATGAAAAACACCGCATGCTGGCTGTCATTGTGCAATACCAACTCTTCTGCTACAATACCAGTAGGATGGTATGGATAGCTATGCAACCGCATATCACAGGACCAGCCGGTTACGATTAATGTTTGTTGTGTGTCATTGTGTAATACCAACTCTTCTGCTACAATACCAGTAGGATGGTACAGGTGGATAGCAACCGCACGCCATAGGCGCACCCGGTTGCAATGGATGCTCGTGACCCACTGTTTTATAGGAGGAGCCAACGATGTCTATTTTTGGTCGAATTAAAGATCTGTTCAGTGCCAATATCAACTCTGCCCTGGATCAAGCCGAAGACCCCGAAAAGATGGCCCAGGAGTATTTGCGCCAGTTACGCGAACAACAGTATGAGGCCAAGAGCAATGTAGCCGCCGCCATGGCCGATGAAAAGCGTCTACAACAGCAATGGGAGAAGCAGCGGGCCGAAGTAGAAAAATGGCACGCCAATGCCGAGGCCGCCCTCCGTAAGGGCGATGAAGGTCTGGCGCGGTCGCGCTGCAGCGCAAACCCAGGCCGAACAGCTGGCCACCCAGTATGAGCAGCAGTACACCAACCAGCGCGATCAAGTAGCCATGCTCCGCAAAGCGCTGGCAGACCTGGAGACACGCATCTCCGAAACCCAATCGAAGCGTGATCTGATTATCGCCAAGAAGAATCGCGCCCGCACGCAGGAGACCATGCAAAAGACGATGCAAGGCATCGGCAATGCTGGTGCCGTGGATAAACTGGACCGTCTGGAAGAACGGATTGACTCGCGCCTGGCCAAGGCCGAAGCGATGACCGAGCTGGAGAGCGGCTCGCTCGACAGCCAGTTCCGTAACCTGGAGGCCGATTCAGCCGTCGATTCGGAACTCGAAGAGCTGAAGCGTCAACTGGGCATGGGCAGCGGCGGCAGCAGTAGCAGTGGCAGCGGTAGCAAACTTGAAGGCTAAAGGAAAAGGGGGAACCATGGAATTTTTGACGGATGCCCAGCGCGAGTGCTACGAAAAGATCACCCCGTGGATGCATGAACTCTTTGGGGAACAGGTCAAGACGGAAGCGGAAAGTCCGATCTTTCATGTGATGGTCGGCGCGGCGTTTGTATTTGTCCAGGTCTCCGCCTGGGGCGAAACGGATTCGACCATTACGGCGCGAACGTATGTTGCGAGCGGCACTGAGCTTACCTCGGAGTTGATGCTCTTTTTGCTGCGCGAAAACGATACCATGCGCTTTGGCGCCTTTGGCATTGATGAAGATAAGGATATTGTCTTTCAGCACGGAATTGTTGGCTCAACATGCGATCAGAACGAGCTAGAAGCAACGATTAAATCGGTGATCGACACGGTTGATCGCTACGACGAGCATATTGTCAACACATGGGGTGGCACCAAAGCCATGTCGGCAGCATAATGCTGTAACCCCCTCATCCCCGGCCCTTCTCCCACCAGGGGAGAAGGGTGACCGCCAGCACGCTACAAGCACACGGTTCAACGTTCGATATGCGGGTTATCCCCATGGGGGATTGAAACCGCTGCTTAAGATCGCGGAGGATAACCTCCCCTGTTTCTCCTCTTAATCTGCACCGTTGGCATAGTGACAACAGGCAGGAAAATACGGCATAATGGGTTAAGAGCAAATACAGAGGGTACGACAGTAAGAACGTTATTTTCGTCTTTATCATTAAATGGTACAGATCGTTACGTGAATCGATTCAAAGAATCTAAAAGAGGTTAACGGTTTTTTCGACAAAACCAGGGGAAAAATAATATGTGGTATTATCCCAACACAGAAATAGGAAACGGTCGCTCGCCACAACAGCAAAAGAAGGCATCACTGAAGCCAGAATATCGCTTTATCGCTTCTATGGTGAACGCTATTCGTGCCCCGGTGATCGTGCTCGATGTTCATGGACGCATGGTCCATCTCAACCCCGATGCTGAGCATGTCACTGGTCGGCATCATCACGAAGTGTATGGATTGCCCGTCTGGGAGATGCTAGTCGGATTATCTGATGACATGCCGGTCCAACTTCGTATCAAAGCAGTGCAGTCAGATAGTACCCCGCAATCGATCAAAACGTTCTGCACCAACCGTGATGGCGATCACCGCCTGATTGAATGGACCGCGACCAGCGTGTGTGATGATGAAGGCAGCGTCACCCACCTGATGCTGACCGGCCAGGATATGACCATTCAGTGGCAGGTTGAAGCATCGTTACGAGAGGCCCTGGAAGCTGATCGCGTGATTGCCCGCAATTTTCCCAATGGGGCGATTGTGGTGTTCGACCATGATCTGCGCATTCGGATTGCCGATGGCGTAGGCCTGGCGGCGGTTGGCCTCGATGGACCCCATATGGAGGGTAAGACCATCTGGGAGATCTTCCCGCCAGAAACCTGTGCCTTGATTGAACCGCAATACCGAGCGGCCCTGGAAGGTGTGTCGAATCGGGTAGAAGTCCCCTACAATGGCTCAATCTTTCTGATGAATACCGTACCAGTGCGCAACCAACGGGGCGATATTCTGGCCGGCATGGTGGTCACCCAAGATATCACCAGCATCAAAGAGACCGAAGCTATGCTGCTGCAATCCCGCGAGCGCATTGCCACTATTCTGGAGAGCATTACGGATGCGTTCTTTGCGGTCGATAGCAACTGGAACATGACCTACATCAATGCGCAGGCCGAGCAGATGCTGCGTTCCGAACGGGCTAACCTGCTGGGCCAGCATCTCTGGGACCTATTTCCGGATGCGGCGAACGGCCCCTTTTATCAGCACTATCATCGCGCCATGGCCGAGCAAACTCCGGTCAGGTTTGAAGAGTACTATCCACCGCTTGATACCTGGGTTGAGGTCCACGCTTATCCTTCGCGTGATGGGTTGTCCGTCTACTTTCGTGATGTCACCGAACGCAAACACCTGGAAGAATCGCTCCGTAAGAACCAGGCGCTGCTGCAAGGCATTGTCGATAACATCCCTGCCAGTCTGTATGTGCAGGATGCGAACGCAAACTATATCTTGATCAATCGCCATGCCGCGTCGCTGGTAGGTATGACGCCGGATGATATCACCGGTCGGAGTGCGTATGACCTGTTTCCGGCCGATGTCGTCGATCAGTGGCGTCAAAACGATGCGACGATCTATCGCACTGGTCAGCCCACCCATGCCGAAGAGACGGTTGAGTTGGCCGATGGCACGATGTTCCATCACTCGATCAAGTTTCCGATTGTTGACGAGCATGGCATGATCTATGCGGTTGGCGGTATCTCCACCGATATCAGCGACTTAAAGCGAGCCGAACAGGAACGCATCGAGTTACTTGAGCGTGAATCACAGGCACGCCAGCAAGCCGAGGCTGCCAACCGCTCACTGGCACAGGTGAACGCCCAGATGCAGCAGCTGAACGAGCAACTGGAGGAGCGTGTGCTGCAACGCACAGCCGAAGTACGGGCGCAGGCCGTGCTGCTGGCTGAGCTTTCCACGCCGCTCATCCCGATCAGCGATGATGTGCTGGTGATGCCGCTGGTTGGCTCGGTAGACACGCAACGGGCACAGCAAGTGATGGAG
The DNA here is from genome assembly GCA_012034075.1 of Chloroflexaceae bacterium. GTDB lineage: Bacteria > Chloroflexota > Chloroflexia > Chloroflexales > Chloroflexaceae > JAAURD01. The sequence goes on from JAAURD010000260.1 coordinate 5,580, forward strand.
ACCCTGCTGCAAGGCATTGAGCAAAACCGCGCACGCATTGCTATTCTGGATATCACTGGTGTGCCGGTGGTCGATACGCAGGTTGCCAACACCCTGATCCAGGCAGCTCAAGCGACGCGCTTGCTGGGGGCACAGGTGGTGCTCACCGGTATCAGACCACAGATTGCCCAGACCCTGGTGAACCTTGGGGTCGAACTCCGTGGTATTATTACGCGGAGCAACTTGCAAGCAGGTATCGCTTACGCCATGCGGTAAGATGTACCGCGCTGGCATATCAGCCGAAATCTCTCTCTCCCCCTCGTTCCCACGCTTCTTCTCCCCAGGAGCGTGG
>JAAURD010000261.1 GCA_012034075.1 Chloroflexaceae bacterium
GCGGGCGGCTTCAATCGCAACCGCACCACTCCCGGCGCCAATGTCCCAGAGCACCTCTTGATCGCCCAGTGCCAGTTCACCCAGCGCCAGCAACCGTATTTCACGTTTGGTGAGCAAGCCCCCGGTCGTCGAAAAGGCATCGTCGGGCAAACCGGGGGGCACAGGCTTTATGCTTGGTTCTGAATGGGTATGCACCATACTACCATCACATTTAATGGCTCATAGAGCTGATGACATGCATCATGCAACGTTGTCAGCAGGATCCGCTCTTCAGGATAGCCCAGATTTTCACAGATCGCGCAGCGTGTGTCGGCTGCTGTACCGTCCTCAAGCAGTGCTTGCGCAATCGCCGCCGGTGTATGGCGCTGATCGGTGAGAATCGCCGCTACGGCTGCCTGCCGCACACGCTGAACCACCGTCTCAAGTGGGCGGTTGTGCGCACTGAGCAACAACGCATCGTGCCACGGTTCAGCCAGGGCCGCAAAGGCCAGCTGAAACGCACTGGCCGCCGGCACAACTTCCAGCTCCGCTGGCGCGAAGAAACGGCGCAAACTGCTCCCAATACCATAACACAGCGGGTCACCCGAAGCCAGCACCACCGCTCGCTGCTGCTGGGTCAGGGCCGCACGCAACCGCCGCACCACATGCTCCAGACCAAGGTTGACCAGCAAGCGTTCGCCGCCGGCGTCCGCAAAGCAATCCAGTTGGCGCTGCCCGCCCACCAGCACATCGGCCTGCAAGACCCGCTGAACCATCGCATCCGGCAGGCTCGCACGACCAGCGGCGGTCAGCCCAAGCACGAGGATGCGCGACGTGCTGGTCATCGGCAATACTCCTGGGCCTGTCCTGCACGGGCAATCAGCTGACCGTCAAAATCGACCAGGATCACGTCAATTGACGGGCAATGCGCAGCGCCATCACATAAAGCGACCAGCTGTGCCTGAGCCAGTTCCAGCAGACGTTGCAGCGGTCTCAGATCAGCATGCAGCTGGCAGATTTCAAGCACATGCCGTGCGGTATTGGCGTGTTCGACCGCCTGTACCAGTTCGGCGGCACAACCAACATCGCGGCATACATGGGCAACAAAGCCAAGATCAACCTGGTTGCCCGCCACATGCGTCACCATATGCCCCTGCGCCGTTTTGACCACACGGCTAATCATGGCTACCAGCGTGATGGCCGCAACACCACAGCGCAGACAGGTGTTAATCGCCTCGCCCGTAAAGATACTGATATCGACGAACGATGTCTCCGCCAGATGCGGAAAGAACTGCATGGCAAAGCGCTCCGAACGGGCACCGGTCGCCAGCACCACATGCGCACGGGTATGGTAGGTCGCTACTTCAATCGCCTGCACCACGCTCTCTCGCCAGGCCGCCGTGCTATAGGGAAAGACTTTGCCACTGGTGCCCAGAATGCTGATACCACCCACAATGCCCAGCCGTTGGTTCAGCGTCTTTGCGGCCAGGCGCTCACCATCGGGTACGCTGATGATGACGTGCAGACCGGCCTGCTGGAGATACTCGGCACCATTGGGCGCAACTGCCTGCACCGCATCGCGAACATTTGAACAAATTTGCTGGCGGGGTACCGGGTTAATCGCCGCCGTACCGACCGCCAACCCCAGACCGGGCCGGGTCACCCGGCCCACGCCAACCCCACCATCCAGATGGATGCCTGGTTCGGTGTGATATTGCACACGAGCACAGATCAAAGCGCCATGTGTGACATCCGGGTCATCACCGGCATCTTTCACCATACCACAAGAGGCAGCGTTTACCTCCAATTCACAAGCGACCGGCCTCATCAGGGTGGTTTCACCAATGGGCAACGTCACCACAACTTCAGCGGGCCAGCTGCCGGTGAAGAGCGCGATGGTTGCAGCGCGGGCGGCGCCGGCGGCATTGCTGCCGGTAGTATAGCCTGTGCGGTTGCCACGTTTCTTGCGTGGCATAACCATGTGCTCATCATTGTCCATAGGTCGCTCGTTGCCGCTACAGCGTGCTATTGGTATCACCCGAGGCGAGTCGCAACAGCGCATTGACTGTGGCTACGGCGATGGTTGAACCGCCTTTATAGCCAGTAGTGACAATCCAGGGCACGCCGGTCAATTCCATCAGTGCTGTCTTGGCTTCGACAGTGCCCACAAATCCCACCGGCACGCCAATAATCAACGCCGGCGCGTAGCCGCGCTGGCTCAGGGCGATGACCTCATACAGCGCGGTCGGCGCATTACCCACCGCAACAATACCCCCGTTGAGCAGGCCCTGTTCGGCCGCCAGACGCATGCCCATCGCGCTACGAGTGACGCCTTCGGTGCTAGCGCGGGCCTGCACCTGCGGGTCACGCACAAAGCAGTGGGCCGAGCACTGGAATGCCGCCAGACGCTGCCCATCCAGCCCGGCCAGCACCATCTGCACATCGGTGATGATGGCACAGCCACGCTGCAACGCGCTGACGCCGGCTTCAATCGCACCATCGCTGATGCGGGTCAGGCTGGCAAATTCAAAATCGGCGGTGCTATGAATAATCCGTTCAATAATCGCAGCAGGCGATGGCTCAAACTGATAGCCCGCTTCATCCAGATGCTGCCGAATGATGCGAAATGATTGAGTCGCAATGGACTCCGGTTCACGCAGATGCATTGCCATCTTTACTCTCCCCTCGGTGCAAACATGTTCACACTTTATTGTACGTCAAAATAGCCGTAATCTCAACCAGTGTTGGCACCATGTTGAGACCAGTTACTGGCAGCCATCGTGCGCTTGCTCAATGGTGTTGCTAATTGATGCACACTTACTGTGCTTCATCGTGGTGATGATGCCCATGCCCATGTCCATGCCCATGGTGATGGTGATGCTCATGCCCATGGAAATCACCTGCAAACGCATCAAGGCTCAAAAAATGGTGCGCTTCATGCCATTGCCCATGCTGCTGCGCATCGACCAGTTCCGCATAGCGCTGTGCTACCGCTTCGACCAGACCGGCATGCCCGAAGAGATGACGGGCTACCAGTATCTCGGTCGCATTGTTGAGCGATGCGCGGGCAACCGCCACCTGACGCTCAATATCGCTGCGCACAAACCCACTGAAGAGCAGATAAGGCACGACCACGATGCATGATGCGCCCAGTCGCTGGCAGCGTTCGATGGCTTGCTCGACAGTGAGCCAGGTGACGCTTTGAAAGGCCACTTCCACTAGGCCCTGTTGCTGCATTTCCCACAGCAGCCGCGCCAGCCGAAAGATTTCGGCGTTGTTCTGCGCATCACTGCTGCCGCGTGCGGTTACAATCACCGCTGTCGCTGCTGGCGACGCATCCAACACACTGGCGGCAAGCATCTCGCTGGCTCGTTCGTGCAGTGCGCTGAGCAGCGCTGGCTGCACCCCGATGGACCGACCATACGCCAGCGTCATACCGGCATGTCGTTCGCCCATGGCACTCAGGACCGCCGGCACATGCTCCTTGTAGTGCCCGGCTGCACCCAGAAAGAGTGGTAGCACCGCAATCTGCTGCGCCCCGTTGCTGATGCACGCCTCAATCCCCGCTTCAATCGATGGTTCGGCCAATTCCAGAAAGCAGGGTTGCACAGGTAACCCCAGATGCTCGGCCAGACTCTGGGTAAATGCCAGATATTCGTTGTTGCCCACGCTGCTGGGGCTGCCATGGCCGATCAGCAGCAACTGATCAAATGGATGGTGTGCCATATGCTCTCCTTCGAGTTAAAACTCTATGCCCTGCTGCGCTTTGATCTGCTGATCGCGGAACGGGTGCTTGACCTCACGCATCTCCGTGACCAGGTCCGCGTAGGCGATCAGCGCTGGTGGGGCATCGCGTCCAGTGATAATGATATGGAGCATGGGTGGTTTATGCGCTTGCAACCAGGCAACCACGACATTCGGATCAAGCCAGCCAAAATGCAAGACATAGGTAAACTCATCGAGCAAAAAGATGTCATACTGATCGCTGGTAATCTTCTGTTGCGCCACCGCCCAGCCATGCAAGGCTTTGGCCTGGGTTTCATCCATATCGCGGCTGGTCCAGGTAAAGCCATCGCCCATGGGAGTTAGCTCCACCCCCATACGTTTCAGTGCCCGCAATTCACCATAATTGGCATGTTCATGTTTGAAGAACTGGATGCCGCCCAGCCGCATATCACGGCCCCAGGCCCGCAGAAACACCCCCAGAGCCGCCGTGGTTTTGCCCTTGCCGTTGCCAGTGTGGACCATGACCAGCCCTTTTTTGCGCTGCTCCTGGCGGACTGCCTCACGCCGGGCCTGTGCTTCTGGGGTTGAGTGGAGTTGGGTGCCGTGCTCTTCTTGCGACATAGCGTTGTCCTGTTTCTCGCAATGATTCATGCATAAAAAAACCGACCATACAGTGTGGTCGGGCAAAACACCAGCAACTCCTGCTGACGCTCCTCTGCGGCATAACGCACAGCCAGAAGTCTGAACAGGGTCACCGCGTACTATCTTCCATACCCGATCCACGAGGCTCTGAAGATATGGAAGTGGCCGGCGACCTGGCTCAGTCCACTCGATGCAACGAGCAATCAAGCGACTTAACAGTTGCGGGACAGCGCCGGACTTGCACCGGCTTCGCATTTAAGCCTCCCTATCCAGGGTACGGGCACCACTTCCAGCATCTCATACGCTCTACTATTAAGCAACCATTATAGCATAACCTGCCCGTTCTGTCGAAGGGGCAAGCGTAATGGACAATGGGCAATGCATAATGGATAATGGACGATGGGCGAAACTACTGCATGTTCGTGCCTTTACTTTCGCTTCTGCGGTGTAAAGACGCATTCAGCTGTGTTCCTATACCGCAAGACCTGAGCATGTAGGCGTGCATTGCAGGATGATTGCGCTCCAGAGTTGGATTAGCCGTTGAGGTTCTGCGGATCGATGCCCAGGCACGCAATTGAGCTATCAGCCGCTCGGCACGCGCCTGCGCTGCCTGTGCTGCCTGCTCGGCTTGCTGGCGCGATTGCCGCTCGCGTTCGCGTTCCTGCTCCAACTCCACATGACTCCGAAATGGCTGCCCATCCGGATGAAAGAGCTGTAACTCCCCGCTCGACATATCAAACAAAATGCCTAGACGCGGACTGATCCAGCGATCCATTTGCTCAATCGGCTTCAGTTGGTCGTCACGGCGGATATAGCCCCTCAGATACGGGTACGGTTCCGCTGGTCCTGGGTTATAGATATAATACTCTTCTACCCCATTCCGTTCATAGAAGTCGAATTTGTCACGCATCTCCTTTGCGGTATTGCTGGGCGAGAGAATCTCAAACACCACTTGCGGGCCAATGTTCTCTTCTTCCCATTGCAGATAGCGCCGGCGGTGTCCTTTGGGTCGCTTAAAGACCACCATCACGTCTGGTGCGGCCACTTCAGCGGGGTCGCCCTTGACCGCATACCAGAAGAGATTGCTCGCGACAAAGACATCGTCACGGTGCGCAAACAGACATTCAAGGTTCTCTTTGATCAGCACATTCCAGAAGTACTGCCAGGTGTTATCGGCCATTGGTTGCCCATCGCTTTCGGGATACAGCGTAAATGACGATGGTAGCACGGTCAGGTTGGCCGGACTGCGTTGGGGACGAAGGGACATGGCATGGCTCACTTTCTGTACAAAGCGGATGGTTACGTGATTGAGCAGCGTTGTACGTCATGCAAGCAGTATACCACTTTGCGCAATCTTGTGCAAATGAGCAGGGCACGCTGGCATTACTCATAATCATCGCCGGTTTTGTCGAACTGCCTATCGCATGATTATAGCATATGGACGAGTCTGTTGACCAGCACACAACATATGCCTGCGACGGCAGCCTACGAATGCGCAAGCAGCCACAGCCAGTACACGAATACCAGCAGCAGCAGGG
>JAAURD010000262.1 GCA_012034075.1 Chloroflexaceae bacterium
TGGTGCTGTCGATTCGCCTATTCGTGATCGATTTGATGTGGCACCGTTACCGCATACCGGTGAAAATGCCAGTGTCGGTACGGTTGGTGGCTGGCAACTCGCAGTATCTGCCTATTCGACCAGTCCCGAAGCTGCGATTGAATTTGTGCGCTATTTTACCAGCCCAGAGGTTCAAAAGTGGCGAGCACTTGAAGGCGGTTATGTACCGACCATTCGTTCGGTCTCCGAAGATCCCGACGTTATCGAAGCACTGCCATTTCTTGAACGGCTGCAAGATGTCGTGCGCGTGGCGCGGCCTTCACGTGAGACGGGGGCTGCATACAACGAGGCTTCCAGTGTTCTCTTTACGGGGGCCAATGAGATTTTGCGCGGTGCAAATACAGCTGACACGCTGGCAACGATGAAAGATGATCTCCAGGACATTGTTGATCAGCCCCGTTAACCAGATTTTCATCGAAGTCTAAAGGCAGAGTGCGTTATAATACACAGAGCAATGACGTTTACATGCATGACGTATCGCTCTTGTTGTATGGTTAGGAATACGAAACAGGTGGTGGTACCCCCTTTGGTACCACCATTCGATAGCAATACTGCTTGTTCCGATGGCGATAAAGCGATAGGACATCAGGTTCTGGTGGTGCATGTACCGCAAACATAACCGTTCAGCAGCGTTATAAAACAGATGATCTTTTTAGGGATAGCAGCATCCCCATAAAGCCGATAGACCTATCTTATGGCCTTCTTCTGGAAAAGCCTGCTCGCTCGCTTGATGAGCTATTTTGTGCTGTTATCACTGGTGATAACCGGGGTTGCTGGTATCGTTGCCTTTGTTCAGGCAACGGATACGCTTGAACGATCACTTATTGAACGTTTACGAGTGGCCGCACTGGCACGTCAAGACGAACTGGCAGTCTGGATCAGCACCCAGGCCAATGATCTCTCCTTTGTGTCACGTTGGAACGATATTGTCGAACCAACCACAACAATAATTGAAAGTGATAATCGCGCATCACTTGACTATCAAGTCGCCTATACCCAACTTGCCGAAACCCTGCGTGATATTGTGGTACGTCGTCCTGATTTTGAGGAGCTTTTTATGCTCAACAACGATGGTGTTGTCATTGTTTCATCGCAAGGGAGCAATGAAGACCTGAATCTCAGTGATACACGTTATGCCATGCTTGGGCGCAATCAAACCTTTATCCAGAATGTCTACCCTGATCCAGCCACTGGTCAGCCCAGAATGACGATAGCCACGCCGTTGCTCGATTCCCTTGGACGCCGTCTGGGGGTACTGGCGGTGCATCTCAATCTGGATCGGATGGATCGCATTATTCTCGACCGTGCCGGTCTGGGTGATACGGGGGAAATGTATTTGATTGATGAAACCGGGGTTTTTGTATCGGCGCAACGGTTTGGTCGGCAAGAGTTTTCCCGTCAAGTCCATTCAGAGGGCATTGACCGTGCGCTGGCTGGTGAGAGTGGCACCGGCCGCTACCTCAACTATCAAGGCATTCCGGTCATCGGTGCCTATCAATGGCTCGATCATATGGATCTGGCCCTGCTGGTAGAGATGCACAGAGACGAAGCATTTGCGCCAATTAACCAGCTTGCGTTGAATATTACCTTTGCTGGCCTGATTGCCGCTGGCATTTTGATCATCGGGGTCTATCTCGTTGCACGACAGATTGTGCGGCCGATACGCCAGCTGACACAAACGGCGCATGCAGTTGCCGCTGGCAACCTCAACGCTCAGGCCGAAGTCACAACCCGTGATGAAATTGGTGAGTTGACGCAGGTCTTCAACCAGATGACCAACCAGTTGCGCGAACTGTATGAGGATATGGAGCAGCAGGTTCGGACTCGCACGGTCGAACTGACCCGAACCAACGAGCAACTAACCAGCGAAATAAGCGAGCGTCGGCGCATTGAGACACAGCTGGTGCAGGCAAAAGAACAAGCTGAAGCTGCCAATCGTGCCAAAAGTACCTTCCTTGCCAATATGAGCCATGAGCTACGCACGCCACTGAGCGCGATTATTGGATTTGCGCAACTGTTGCAGCGGGACCCGATGGTTGGCGCCGAACAGCAAGAGTATCTCACGATTATCACCCGTAGTGGTCAGCATCTCTCCAGTTTGATTAACGAGGTGCTGGAAATGTCGAAAATCGAGGCGGGGCGTACCCGCCTGGATAAAAGCCGCTTTCATCTGCACCATGTGCTCAATGATGTGATATCGCTCTTGAGCTTGCGTGCTCGCGAAAAATCGCTCGACCTTAGCCTGGAGTATGCCCCCACTATGCCGACGGTCATTTTTACCGATGAGGGCAAATTGCGTCAGATTCTGATCAATCTCCTGGGCAATGCGATTAAATTTACCCATCAGGGATACGTTGAGCTGCGTGTGTCGGTCAGTCAACATGCGTTGAGTGCCGATCAGGTAACTGGCGCTGCCGATGGTGCTCGCAATGAAACAGCAACGGGGCAACAACGCCAGTGGTTGCACTTCGATGTGGCAGATAGTGGCCCTGGGATTGCGCCCGAAGACCAGGAGCAGGTTTTTGATCCCTTTTTCCAAACTGAAGCGGTGCGGAATCTCTCGCAGGGCACCGGCCTTGGTCTCGCCATTAGCCAGCAGTATGCGCGGCTCATGGGGGGTGATATTACGCTGAAGAGCGAGATCGGCGTTGGTTCGACCTTTCGTCTTACCTTACCGGTGGTAGTGCTTGATGCCAATGAGCAGCCGGCCGCGGAAAACCCTGATCGTCGTGTGGCCCAGGTTGCCCCTGATCAGCCGGGCTACCGCGTGTTAGTGACGGATGACTCGCCGGACACGCGCCGGCTGCTGGTGAACCTGCTTGAGTCGGCTGGCTTTGTGGTACAGAGTGCTGCGGATGGTCAGGACTGTGTGATGATCTGGGAGGATTGGCAACCGCACCTTATCTGGATGGATATGCGCATGCCCCGCATGGATGGCTTTCAGGCAACCCACGCTATTCGGACAGCGGAACAGAACCACCATACCGATAATCATCATACGGTGATTATTGCGCTGACGGCCAGTGCCTTTGAAGACGAACGATCACGTATTCTGGCTGCTGGCTGTGATGATTTTGTGGGCAAGCCATTCCGTGAGGCCGATATTTTTGAACAGATGGCCCAGCATCTGGGCGTCAGATACGTGTATCACGAAGATGCCAATGTCTCTTGATGGAAGAGAGCATGTATCTCAAGGAACGTCTGGTATCAAGCGGATACCAGAGAGCCTTTTTGTATACGCTCACCGAAATCCATAGCGGCGCGGTTTGTCGCGCCGAATGCCAGTCCCATGGATGGCAAACATAGGTCAGTAAAACGCACATTGGTATGGATATGAAAAGAACGTTATAAACTGAAAAAACTGACAAAAACCAGAATAAACGTGGAAACATCGTTTGTAACTAGCCATTGTATACTGTATGGTGAGCAAACAAAAAGACAGAGATGACGCGGGCAGCAACAACTGGTTCTACTGACGAAATCAGTGCTAGAAAAATCAAGGAGGATTTTTTTCCGATGAGCGATACAAAGTATGAACGAGTCCAGACGATCCGCAGTATGCTGGCTGAAGAGACCCACTATAACCTGAGTATGCAGCAGGTCCTAGCTGAACTGCCAGATGATCAACTGGATGTGCTAGAGCACCTGGTTGAACGTTGCCGGAGCACCCGTAACCAGCAACTGACCGGTGGTCACGAACCATACCGTGCCGATGAATTAGTGCTGCTCACCTTTGCCTGAGGGGGAGATGATGCTCCAGACCACACTACCGCTGTTAACTCGTCGTGGTGATACCATTCGCTATGACCGTGAGCATGGTGTGGTGCTGGTGCTTGACCGCAGATGCTATCCACATGATACGGTGTTTGTTCGCTGTAGCGATCTCGATGCCGTAGCTACTGCCATTACAGATATGATTGTGCAGGGCGGGCCACCACTGGCGTATGTCGCTGGCTATGGGCTGGCGCTGGTGGCACGCCTGTCTGCGCATGAGCGCCGTGAGACCCAACGTGCCGCGCTTCAGCATGCGGCTACGCTCTTGCGTGCGACTCGCCCTACCGCCGATGATCTGCATGCCGTCGTCGGCCATGCGCTGCATGTCGCTGAAACCGCGCTTGCTCAGGGCATGCCGGCCGAAACGGCGATTGCCGATGGTGTTGACGCCCAGGTCGCTCGTGGCGATACCGTCGCAGAACGTTGCGGACGCCATGCCGCCCATCTTATTCCCGATGGCGCAGCTATCCTGACGCACTGTTTTGCGGGTGCGGCACTCAACTGGATGCTCTACACCGCAGCATGTGAACAGGGCAAGACCATCCAGCTCTATCCGACTGAGACGCGACCGTACCTCCAGGGCGCACGATTAACCAGCCACCAGGCCCAACAGCTTGGGCTAAAAGTAACGCTGCTTACCGATAATATGCCGGGTCACTGCTTTCAGCGCGGCCTGTTCCAGGTGTATGTTACGGCTGCCGACCGGATTGCGATGGATGGCAGTATTGCCAATAAAGTGGGCACCTATCAATATGCAGTGCTGGCAGCACGGCATCAGGTGCCGTTTTATGTGCTAGGGTACGATGGGCCGGATCCGGCGACACCCGACGCAGCAGCGATACCGATTGAAGAACGCAATCCCAGTGAGGTGCTCATGTGTGCCGGAGTGCGCACCGCCCCTGAAGGGATTGGCGCATTTTATCCTGCATTTGATGTCACTCCGTCCGAGCTGATCACCGCAATCAGTACGGATCAAGGTGTCTTTGCCCCTGCTGATATTTATACCTACGATCAACATGCGCCATGATCCTGATTCTGGGCGGCACCGCCGCCTATCACCTTGACCTCAGCGCCGAGCTGGGCGCAGTGGAGCGTATCGATCAGGAGACACCCTATGGTCGCGCTTTCCCGATCTTGCGGCTGCTCAATGCTCCTGGTAATACAGCATTGGCCTTTGCCTCGCGTCATGGCCTGGAGCAGCTCGATCTCACTCCGCCATTTGTCAATGCCCGCGCCAACCTGTGGGCAGCGCATGCCCTGGGTGTCCAGGCTATTGTGAGCTGGAACGGCGTTGGAGCGATCAACCCGCTGCTAGAAGTGGGCGATCTGCTGGTGCTGAACCACCTGCTGGATATGACTCGTACACGGGTGCGCTCATTCGACCCAGCCCCCCCGCTGCCGACCCGTTGCTGCCGTATCAACCGGCCCCTGCGACACTGCCTCTTTTTGACCCGTCCATGAGTAGTAGGCTGTATCAGGCCGCTCGCGCCACCACCGAACGTGCTTTTGCCAGAGGGACTTATATCTGCTCTGAAGGCCCGCGCCTGGAAACGGCGGCCGAAATTCACGCGTTTCATCGAATGGGCGCGGATGTTGTGGGAATGACCCTGGTGCCTGAGGTGTTTCTCGCCCGGGAACTGGGTATGGCCTTTGCCGCGCTCGCATGTGTGACCAACTATGCCACGGGTTGCCCACCGGTTGAAGCGACTGCCCCGACGCGTGAATTTGGCGTTGCCGTGGCTCGCCGTTGCCTGCGTAGTATTCGTGATGCATTGGGAAGCGTTGAAGCGGGAGATCGAGCAGCATCGGGTAGCAGGGACTCCCCTCTCCCACGAGGGGAGAGGGGCCGGGGGTGAGGGGTGGCGGTCGGGACGACCGCGTGGAATCGTCTACACGCTCCCCTGGTGGTCCCAGGGCCGGGGGTCTCTCAAGGGTAGGTTTTTTGGTTTAGACATGGCTCATACCAAATTCGGGTGGGCGCAGCACGCAGATGCTCCTACAGATCGCACTTGGAGCGCCTGATTTGTAGGGGCGCAGCGCGCTGCGCCCCT
>JAAURD010000263.1 GCA_012034075.1 Chloroflexaceae bacterium
GGTGAGCCTGGCCTGCCCAACGTCCAGATCGATCTGTATGCCGATACCAACGGCGATGGCATCTATACCCCCGGTATCGATACGCTGATTGATACGACAACGACCGATGCCGACGGCAACTACCTGTTTACCGAGTTGCCGCCTGGCGACTATCTGGTTGTGCTGCCCGAAGGCAACTTTGTCCCCGGTGGTCCGCTCAGCAACTACTTCTCCAGCACCGGCGGCAACAGCGAACCAGCGCCCAGTCCCAATACCAACATCAACAACGATGATAATGGTACCCGTGTCCCAGGCGTTGGCGTCGTTGCGAGCGTTGTCACCCTGACCAACAACGACGAGCCAACCAACGATGGCGACACCGATCCCAACACCAATCTCACCGTCGATTTTGGCTTCTTCCAGGCGGCCGCACTGGGCGATTTTGTCTGGGAAGACACCAACCACAACGGCATTCAGGATGCCAATGAGCCAGGTATTCCGAACGTACAGGTCGATCTGTATGAACCAGGCCCCGATGGTATCCCCGGTACCCCCGACGATGTGCTGGTAGACCGCACCTTTACCAGTGATCTGGGCGAATACACCTTTACGGGCTTGCAACCGGGTGACTACTTTGTTGAGTTTACCCCGCCACCGGGGTATACCATCAGTCCACCCAACCAGGGCGACAACCCGGCAACTGATAGCAATGCCAATCCCTTCACCGGTCGCACCCCGCTGATCAATCTTGATGCTGATGAGGTCGATCTTACCTGGGATGCGGGCATGTATCAATCGGATCTCGCCTCACTCGGTGATTTTGTCTGGAATGATATCAACCGCAACGGACTGCAAGATGCCAATGAAGTGGGAGTTGAAAACGTCACTGTTAACCTGTATGATAGCAACGGCAATCTCATTTCAACCACCACCACCGATGCCACCGGCTTCTATCAGTTTATCGACTTGCTGCCCGGTGACTACCAGGTGGAGTTTGTCTTGCCCGATGGCTATACGTTTAGCCCACAGCAGCAGGGCAGCGATGGCAGCGTCGATAGCGACGCCAACCCGCTCGATGGTCTGACTGACGTGGTATCGCTTGATGCTGGCGAGAACAATCCCGATATCGATGCTGGCATCTTCCAGGATGAGCCAGGCACCGCCACTATTGGTAACCGGGTCTGGTTCGATCTCAATAACAATGGCATCCAGGATGACGGTGAACCCGGCGTACCAGGTGTCATCGTCAATCTGTATGATACGAACGGCAACCTGGTTGATACGACGGTGACTGATGTGAACGGCAACTATCTCTTCACGAACGTGCCACCCGGTGACTATATCATCGAAGTCATTCAGATTCCCGGCTATGGGTTTACCTTCCCCAACCAGGGCACTGATGGCAGTGTTGATAGTGACATTGACCCGGATACCGGACAGAGCGACACAATCACGGTTGGACCTGGTGAGAACAATACTGATATTGATGCGGGCCTGGTGGTTGAAGGCACCGTTGCGATCGAACTTGAAAAAGTGGCTGAACTGGTCAGTGTTGCGCCAAATCAGATTATCACGTTCCGCTTGCGAGCCACCAACAACAGTACCGCAATGGTGCTCTCACCGGTCCGTATTACTGATGAGTTGCCCGATGGGATGACCTTCATCGAGGGCAGTGCCAGCCCAGTGCAGCCAATTGCTATCGGGCGAACACTCATCTGGAACGATGTCACCCAGGGTGTGGGCCTGCAACCAGGTGAATCGGTCGATATCACCTTTGAAGCGATTGTGACGACCGAAATCGGCACCTATATCAATATTGGCATCGTCGAAGGCGAATATCCTGGTGGCAGTGTCACCGATAGCGATGATGCCTCCGTGATAGTCAGCGACCCGGTCGTCGAGGTCAACAAAGGTGTTGCCACCCCCGGTCTGGTCAATGGCGTGATCACCTTTACGATCCGGATTACCAACACCGGCCCCAGCACCATTGTCAATCTCCCACTCTTTGACCGTTTCCAGGGACCGATTGCCTATGTCGGTGGCAGCGTCGTTGCCGATGAAGTCGATAATGTCAACCAGGTCCTAGGCTGGAACGATGTCACTGACAGCCTTGGCCCGCTCGATCCGGGCGAAGTCTTTGAGATTCAGACCCGCTTTGAGCTGATCGATGACGGTATTACCGAAAGCGAGATCGTCAATGTTGTAGAAGTGGTCGGTGCTGAGGATGAAGCGGGCAACCGCGTCAATGATCAGGCGGATTCAGCCATTACCACGATTGACCCCAGCGCTATCGAGTTGCTCAGCTTCCGCGCGATCTATCAACCCGATGGCGTTCAGTTGACCTGGATCACTGGGGCCGAGATTGATACCTGGGGCTTCCACCTGCTGCGCAGTAACGACAACAACCGTGCCAATGCAGTACAGGTAACGCCCGCGCTTATCCTCGCTCGTGGGCGGAGCAATAGCGGCGCCCTGTATGCCTGGTTCGACCAGAGCGCCACCGCTACCGGCCCGTATGTCTACTGGTTGCAAGAGATCGAACTCGATGGTACCATCAATGAGTATGGGCCATTTAGCGCCAGATTGCCGGGCATCCAGAATGCGCACCAGGTCTTCTTACCGGTCATCACGCGTTAAGGGCAAGATCAAGCACCGGGTGTGCTGGTGTATGACTATCACACCCGGCCAAAAACAGAAACGTGCAACAGCACCTGAGAAAGCCCATGCTATGATGATCCAACGTCCTCTTACCCTGATCGGACTGTTTTTATTCCTGGTTTGCGGATTGCATACAACCACGCCAACCAATGCACGTAGCCAGCTACCAGATACCCCGTCGCCGGGGGTACAGCTGAAAACCGCTGCCGATCGCATTGAGCTGCTCTGGCAAGCACCAGCTGGCCCGGTGCTCAGTCAAACCATGGACCTGCCCGACCTGGCGCCCACGATCATTGGCGATATGGAACTGCCGGCCCATCTGCTAGCAATCCATCTGACCGACCCGGCTGATTTCAGCATCCAGATCAACCACATCGAGACGCAGCCATGGCCTGCAACCGCTGCCCTGACCCCGGTCACCACCGCGGTGCCCCAGCTGGTTGACGGTGACCTACGCCCAGACCTGGCCCACACACCGGAGAACAGCCTGCCCACCACACCGCTCATCGTGCTGCGTCAGGGCATGCTCCGTGGTGAGCCTCTTGTGGTCGTGGCGCTCAGCCCAATCTTTGCCCATGAGCAGGGTACGCAGCTCGCCACCCGCATCGAAGCCAGGATCAGCGGTGGTCGCCTGCTTGCACCCGATGCCAGCAGCCTGTTACAACAGATGGCGAGCACGCCACCCTTTCTCAGCAATGCCAGTGGCCCAACCAACCCCTTTGCAGCAACCGCCGCCATCAAGCTGCGCGTTGATCAAGCCGGCATGCAAACGGTGCGCGGTGATGCCCTGGCGAACGCCGGCCTCGCGCTGGATAGTCTGGACCCAACGCGCTTGCAACTCTGGCAGCAGGGCACCCCAATTGCACTGGAGTTGCTTGGCACTGACGACGGTCGCCTCGACGCCATGATACTTTACGCTTCTACGCCCCGCCGCCCGGCGACCGCTGGAACGCCACCGACACCTACTGGCTGGTGACTGGCAGCGACCCTGGTTTGCGCATGGTCACCCGCGATACTACCGCCACAACCGCCCCGCTACGGACCAGTGCGCTGGAAAACGGCAGCTGGTATGAACCAGCAATCTATGACTCAACCCTGCCCGGTCCAGATGGCGATCACTGGTTTACCGTCGATCTGCGCTCCGGCCCTGGTCAGAGCAACCAGCAGGTCACCCTGCCACTCACTCCGACGATGCCCTTTGCCAGCGGCCCGATGGTGCTCACGCTCACTGGCAGCGCCTACACCAGCGCCACCCACCAGCTGCAAATCAGCACTGGCGGCGCGGCCGAAGTGATTACCTGGCAGGGCATCGGTGACTGGTCGCAAACGATTAGCTTTCCCGCCGCCGCACAGATCGACATCAGCACGATTGCCGGTGCTGCGCCATCCGGCGTGCTGCTTGACCATATCACCTGGCAACGCCCGGTCACCCTGCATGCTGCCGGCGGCAACATTACATTTAGTGGCGTGAGTGGCACATGGCGCTACCAGCTCAGTGGTGCTGCCACGGAGAGCACGTTGTACGCGATCACCAGTGCCAGTACGCCCCAGCGTTTGAGCACCACTGCGGCAAACCTGGTTTTCGAGGACGGCCCGGATGCACAGACATACCTGCTCACCACACCTGATACGCTGGTTACCCCCGCAGTTCAGGCCCACACACCGCTCAACCTGGCGCTCCCGCTCAATGCCCAGGTCATCTATATCGCCCCGGCTGACTTTCAAGCAGCGTTACAACCGCTGGTTGATCTGCGGCGGCAACAGGGGTATACTGTGGCTGTGGTCACGATCCAGTCAATCTATGATGCGTGGAGTGATGGGCAAGTTGCGCCTGATGCTATTCGGGCCTTTTTGCGTTATGCTGCCAGCACCTGGAATCCAGCGCCACAGGCAGTAACCCTGGTTGGCGATGGGACGTCGGATCCGCGCAACTATAGCCAGCTCAACCATACCCATATCATCCCGCCCTATCTCGCCATGGTCGATCCCTGGCTAGGCGAAACCGCCTGCGAGACCTGTTATGCGCAGCTCGATGGCGATGACCCGCTTGCTGATCCCATGCCCGACCTGCATCTGGGGCGTCTGCCGGTCAAGAGCGCATCCGAGTTAACCGCCTTGGTCAGCAAAATCGTGGGCTATGAGACCAACGACACACCGGGGCCATGGCGTAGCCAAGCGGTCTTTCTGGCTGATAACTTTTTGGATGCCCAGGGCCAGCCCGACGACGCTGGCGATTTTGCGGCGGCGGCGGAGTCTGCGATTGCGCTGCAACCCGACGGCATGACTATCACACGGGTGTATTATGACCCCTCACCGGAACAACCAACCGCTCCCTGGGGTCAATCAGATGCCATGCAGGCCCATCAGAGCACGCTCGACGCGCTGCAAACGGGCGCAGGTACCGTTGTGTTTCATGGGCATAGCCACTACTGGCAGTGGGCCAGCACCGATCTCCAGGCCGAAAAGCCCTACCTGCTGGGGCTGTTTGACCCCAACAAGCTCACCAACGGCGAGCGTCTACCGATTGTCCTGGCAATGACCTGCTTGAGTAGCTCGTTTCACCAGCCGGCCATCAGTGGTACCACCATTGATGAGCGCATGGTGCTGCAACCCAATGGTGGCGCGGTCGCCCTCTGGGGGCCGACCGGGCTGGGGGTCGCCTACGGCCACGATCTGTTGCAGCACGGTTTTTATCACACCCTCTGGCACCGTCCATCTATTGCGCCCTATCTTGGCAACCTGGTTCAGGCCGGCTACCTCGAACTCTTTACCCAGGGAAGCTGCTGCCAGAATACCATACAGACATTTGTTCTCCTTGGTGATCCACTTACGCAGGCACAGGTATCAGTCACTCGTCATATCTTCCTACCCATGGTGCAACGGTAAATGACACATAGCAACACAGATGGATCACCGATAGTATCACCAGCAATGACAGAGTGAAAGGATTTGGTATGCACCGATTATCATCGCAATTCGTTCTACTGATCGTTCTGACCCTGTTCACCACTGCGGTTGTGGCAGCAGCTTCGGTTTCACCGACCCATGCCATCGAGCGCTGGCAAACCACACCACTACCGTATGTGCCTTCAACCACACCACAACCGCAACAACCAGCTGAACTTGAGTCGCTCAACCCTGGCCCCCTGGCCCTGACACCCAGCTCAGAGCCAACCGAAGAGCCGACCGACGAGCCAACTGAAGAG
>JAAURD010000264.1 GCA_012034075.1 Chloroflexaceae bacterium
TGAATTATCTGGTGAATGTGACAAGCATTGGGGCGGGCTATTCGGGCGGTTGCGCAAGATCCGTGCTACCGCCAGTTTGATGGGTATCAATGTCAACCAGATTATCGTGCTGACGTTCTTGATTGGTGGTGCGTTGGGTGGTGCCGCCGGTGTGCTGTTTGGTATTCGTGTTGGCACGATTAACCCATATGTTGGGTTTCTCCCTGGTCTCAAGGCTTTTACGGCGGCTGTTCTGGGTGGTATTGGCAATATCACGGGTGCAGTGGTTGGAGGGATTGTCCTGGGGTTTCTTGAAGCGTTTGTAGCCTCGTATCTGTCACTCTTCACGAAGGGCGCCTTTGCCGGCGCCAATTACGCCGACATCGCCGCATTCAGTATTCTGATTATCATTTTAATCTTTCGGCCATCGGGTCTGCTGGGTGAAACAACAACTCAGAAAGTCTGAGCAAACGCACAGGTTTGTGGTTAAAATGACTCGTGCAAATAGGGTTGCATGAGGGGAAACATGCTCGTCATGGTGCTCTGGAGTGCAGCATCAGGGCAACCCCAGCCACGCATAGCAAACATTGCTGGCTCATGCGTCCCATAGATAAGCGATGAGATCGCCTGTATGGTCAGGATGCACGCAGCCTGTTGCACCCGCTGAATGTGCAGGCGACCATCGATACACTCAAATGCATAGCTCCCCTCATTCCAGGGACAGTATTCATCGCGTATCTGAGCGGTGAATTGTCCAGGGCCACACGCGATGCCGTTGAGACGGGCAATATCGATGACTCGACCCATAGGACCGAGACAGGTGCTTAAGCGGATATCCAGATCAGCGGTCCATGTCTCTGGTCGCTCAAAAGCAGGAAGTTGCACCTCGATCTCGTTGATCTGATCGATGTGTCGGGCAAACCATTCCAATAACAGGTAGCGCCCACGGATATCCAGCGCATGGAAGCGCTGAACGATCATGCGATGCTGTTCAGTTGTCCCCACAATACGGTAGATCATTGCCCCGACTGGCGTATCGGCGACCCTGGCCCATGCCAACCAGACGTCATTGGTGTCCTTGATCGCCAGAGCCGCTTTTTCACTGGTAAGCGCCATGCCATGTGTCTGCTGCTGCTGCCGCTGCAAACAATCCCAGTAATAGGCAAACCCTTCACGTATCGGCATCCGTGAGACCTGGCCTTCAAGGTTCAGGTGTAACAGGGGCTGGAGTGGTACGGGTGAAAAGGTGACGATACGCGGTTTGGGAAATCGCACATAGCCAAAGCGCTCATAAAACGATTCGCGGAAGGGATAGAGCGTAGAGACCACAATCCCACGATCACGCATCATACTGAACAACCGCGTGAGCAGGATTCGGACCAGTCCTTGACGGCGGGCAGCCGGATGCGTGGTGACCATGCGAATACCGGCC
Organism: Chloroflexaceae bacterium; assembly: GCA_012034075.1. Classification (GTDB taxonomy): domain Bacteria; phylum Chloroflexota; class Chloroflexia; order Chloroflexales; family Chloroflexaceae; genus JAAURD01. The sequence goes on from JAAURD010000264.1 coordinate 1,412, forward strand.
ATAGGCACGATAAGACCGCGTACATGTTGTGTCATGGGCGTCGCAACGGCAATCGCCAGCGGTTCATCATCGCGATAGGCAGCCAGCACCATGCTTTCATCGTACCAGGTTGCATGCCGCTTTACGATATGGCTATCGGGCAATGGCGGCGATGGCCCAAAGGCATAACCGGCAAATTCGGCCAGGATGTCAAGATGTTCATCACCGGCAAGCTGCTGAACGGTGATTGTACTCATACGCTACGTTTTCCTCTGGTTCTGGTGCTGATACATCGGGATCCACCAGCCTGTGTTTGCTCTCTGTGGGAGATTTGGCCTGGAACGGGATAATCCGTTGGGTCGCTTCTTCCAGGGTCGTTGGCATGGCGTTAGTATACCATACTTTTTCTCTCACCAAGGCTGAGAAGGTACGTTGACCTGGAACACTGCATATGCTATAGTAATGTGTCTTTTTGCTCAATGTGCTATTTGAGAACCTGAAGTGAAGGAAAGGACAGACGTGTTATGGTGATTTTCTCATTTGAAGGTATACAGCCTAACGTGGCGATAATGCAATTGACGGTGAGTCACTTGGTGATGCAGTCCCTTTACGTGGTAGCTAAACTCAACATTGCCGATCTATTGGTCGAAGGTCCCAAGAGTTGCGAACAACTGGCCGATGAAAGTGGTGCCCATGCCCCTTCCCTGTATCGTATGCTGAGCGTGCTCGCAAGCATGCATATCTTTACCGAAGATGAGCAGGGACAGTTCTCGCTGACGCCGCTGGCCAGCACACTCTGCACCGATGCACCAGAATCAATGCGTGACTGGGTGCTTTATAGTGGTGCCTCCTGGCGACTGAACTTACTGAATGCTATGGTTCACACCATCCGTACTGGCGAAAATGGTTACCACCACTTGTATCAGCAAGACCTCTATGACTATTTTGGGTCCGATCCGGAGCGCAACCAAATCTTTAATGATGGTGTACGGTCGCAGTTGATCTCCACACACAACAGTATTGTGAATGCTTATGATTTTTCGGGTGTCAACCTAGTCGTTGATTTGGGTGGAGGTATTGGTAGCCTCATGGTGAAGCTTTTGCAGGCCAATCCTAACATACGAGGGACCCTCTACGATTACCCCCACGTTGCCGAAGAAGCCAAGCAGTTTATCGCTAGCAGCGATGTTGCCGACCGCTGCGAGGTCGTCAGCGGTGATGTGTTTCAGTCTATCCCACCGGGGGGCGATGTCTATATCTTCTCCTGGGTCTTTGCGGGCTATAACGATGAGCAGGCAGCACAGGCGCTTCGCGTATGCCGTGAGACGATGCCAGCACAGAGCAGGCTGCTGATTGCAGACTTGGTGATGACTTCGCGCAATCAACCAGCTCTCAGCAAGCTATTAGACCTAATGATGTTGACAGAAACGCCCCGGTGGTGTCCGTTCCGAAACAGCATTTCGCGCTGTACTGAATGAAGCCGGGTTTACCGTAACCAGGATTATCCCTACCCAGATACATTCGCTGATGTTGATTGAGTCCATGCCAACAGAGGGATGATAAACAATCTCCAATAGTGATAGTAACATCAGAGCCAACATGACTGGAATATGGTGATCGGATCGGTCACGGCCCAGGCTGCCGCAATGGCCTGGGCGCTGCCCCACACGACCAGCTGCTGGCGGACACTGCCCCAATGTGAGAAGCCGGTCATCCTGTTCCACGGAGTGTGGCGCTTTAAGGCGTAATCGGGGCGTTCCTATGATATGCTATCAGGAGGCGTACCATCCAGACCTGGCACGCCAGAAGCAACTGAGGAGCGCGGAAAGGACCAAACCACGTGCTGATTGAAATGATGATTGCGGGCGGTGCTGCTTATACCGGAGTCTATACTTACCGCCAACGGAAACAGCCCTGCCTGGGCGAACTGCTGGCGAACAGTCAGCCACGCCAACCCCGTGAGGACAAAGCCCTCCTATCGAACCCATCGCGCCGCTGGTACCACCGGCTGCCGATACTTGGCGACATGCGCCGCCAACAGATTGCCCAGCTTGCCACCGACAGTGAGCAGGAAGCAGACCGCGAGGCCACCAAGGAAGAACGTGCCGTTGACCGTTACATTGCTGTCTCGCTGGCATGTCTGGCTGTCACCAGTGGCGGGTTCATCTACCCATCGCTGGCCCTGCTCTGTATTCCGGGTATGCTTTACACCAGCGTCTATTTTGTTCGCAATGGCATCAGAGATATCATCTATGAGCGTAAAATCACGATGTCCTTGATCGACCTGATCATTGTACCGGGCATCTTCCTGACCGGGCAGTTCTTTGCAGTGTCAGTTGCCTGTACACTCTTTTTTCCAGCCGCAAACTGCTGCTTCAAACCGAACACAACTCACACCAGAACCTCATCAGTGTCTTTGGCAAACAGCCCCGCTCGGTCTGGGTGTTGGTAGATGGGGTTGAGCAGGAAATACCCTTTGAGCAGGTGCAGATAGGCGATATTGTGGTGGTGCATGCCGGGCAAGCTATTCCCGTTGATGGCACGATTGTACAGGGTCAGGCATCTATCGATCAGCGCATGCTCACCGGCGAATCCCAGCCGGCCGAGCGCAGTGTGAACGAGCAGGTCTTTGCCGCGACAATGCTGCTCTCCGGCAACATCCAGGTGCGGGTCGAGAAAGCCGGGCAGGCGACCGTCGCCGCCAGCATCGGCGAGATCTTGAACAATACCTCCGGCTTCACCCTGACGATGCAGGCACGCGGCGAAAAGCTGGCCGACCAGTCTGCTCCCCCCACGTTGGGGCTGTTTGCCATCGCGATGGTCACGCTCAGTGTGCAGAGTGCCCTTGCCGTCCTCTGGTCCTCTATCGGCTACAATATGCGCATTGCCGCGCCCCTCAGTCTGCTCAACTACCTGCAAATCATCTCACAGCAAAGTGTGCTCATCAAAGATGGTCGCTCGCTGGAGTCACTGCACAAAGTAGATACAGTCGTCTTTGACAAGACCGGCACGCTCACCCAGGAACAGCCCCACGTCAGCCAGGTGCATCCGTGGAACGGACTGAGCGCTGACGAGGTGCTCACCTTTGCCGCCGCTGCCGAGTACAAACAAACCCACCCCATCGCCCGTGCTATCTTACAGGCTGCCCGCGAGCACAACCTCTCCCTCCCGACGACCGACCATACCCGTTATGAAATAGGCTACGGCCTCAAGGTACAGGTTGCGGGAAAGACCGTGTGCATCGGCAGCGACCGCTATATGCAGATAGAACAGATTGCCCTGCCCGATGAGGTGTACGAGTTACAGGCGCAGTGTCAGGATCAGGGCTACTCGCTGGTCTATATCGCGATAGATTCTACCTTTGTAGGTGTTATTGAGTTGCACCCCACCATCCGACCGGAAGCACGGCAGATTATTCAGCAGTTGCACCAGCGCGGCATCGCTACCTACGTCATCTCCGGTGATCAGGAGCAGCCCACCCGCCGCCTGGCACATGACCTGGGCATCGACCACTACTTCGCTAATGTGCTGCCAGAGGACAAATCCAGCATGGTCCAGCAGTTGCAGGCGGAAGGACGCTTTGTCTGCTTCGTGGGAGACGGCATCAACGACTCCATCGCGCTTAAGCAGGCCAATGTCTCGATCTCGATGCGCGGCGCGTCTACCATCGCCACCGACACGGCGCAGATTGTGATGATGGACGGTAGCCTGAGCCAGCTTATCCACCTGTTTGAGATTGCCGAAGACTTTGAAAACACCATGCGTGCGAGCATTGTGCTGAGCATTGTACCGGGTATTGTGACCGTTGGTGGGGTCTTCTTCCTGCAATGGGGGATCCTGACTGCCATCATGCTGTATAACGTTGGATTGGTTGCCACTATTGCCGCAGCAATGCTGCCGCTCATCAAGGATTACGCAGGCGCACCCCAACTCACCGACTCCCAGCATACGGATACGACGACCATGCTGCCACTCAGTAAGGAGCATGAAGGCGTATCTTAACTCACCGTATAATACGCCATTCATGGGCGCAGCACACTGACGCCCCTATGCGCGTGCCCCTCATCCCCGGCCCTGCTCCCACAAGGGGAGCGCGTAGACGATGCCATGCCCGATTTCCCCTGGCATTTCCGCGAAGATTCAACGCAGAGACGCAACGCCGCAGAGGCCATGGTGATGGGCGCGACCCGCGGCCGTCCCGACCGCTCGCGGCTGTAGGCGCGGCTTGCAGCCGCGTTCCCTTTCCACCGCACAAGATGTCTCCATATTAAGCACCGACGACCCGGTGCGGCCGTCCCGACCGATGAAGCTCGTGACCCGCGTCCGACCTGCGTACGGTCGTCTCCTACTCCCCACGTTCATGCGCCCGCGTCCGACCTGCGTGACGGTCGTGCCCGACCGCTGTGCGGCTACAAGCCGCACCTACGTCTGCGTGCAGGGCTTCTCCAT
>JAAURD010000265.1 GCA_012034075.1 Chloroflexaceae bacterium
AGACCAACTGACGCAACCACATTGGCTCATGGGTGGTCGGTCCTTGAAATTCCAGATGGAATAACCCGCGCAAGCCGTTGGCTAAGGTGACAATAAAGAACAGAAGCCCCCTTTCGGGGGCTATTTGCGTCGCCAGCACGTCTGAGATTCGCCCAAAGCACCCGAAGGATACAGATGTTGCACAAAAGACGTGGCTTACACCGACTCTGGCTGCTGCGCAACAGCAGTCGCCAGTTCCTGCTCAAACGACCCTATATCAGTACAAGTATACGCTACATCAACCAGATGTTTCAGTTGTGCCGTATCACTGATCTGTTCCAGTGACACTTCTAACCGTTGCAGCATGGATGCATCCACGTTAAGGCGTCTGTTCAGCGTTTCCAGCGTCATGTCGCGCAGGGTCTCCTGTCGCTCTTGCGTCCTTAGTCGGCGGATCATGGGGGTGTTGAGTTGCCACCCCAGCTTTTCCATCACATGTTCGGCCATATGCAGTAACTCCTCGTTTTCAGACAACACTATCAATTCAGAGAGCAGATTCTGCTGACGTTCTACATCGGGTACCGCCTGAATCTGTTCCATGACCTGGGGAAAGAGCGCCTCTGCATCGCGGATATCGGTCAGGCCGATGAGCGGCAGCAAGCCTGGCAGGCCCAGCTTCAGGAGCACCTCGGCTGGCAGCCGCCACAGATGCACGACACCATACGACCAGGACAGGTTGGGCTTGCCAGAGAATGTGACCGTTTCATACTGACCGGTATCGTTTTTCCCCGCTCCATGGCCAATATAAAACACGACGCTGGTAAAAAATTGCAGATCGAGAAAATGGTGACGCACGAGTTCCGTCTGGTAGACCAACTGACGCAACCACATTGGCTCATGGGTGGTCGGTCCTTGAAATTCCAGATGGAATAACCCGCGCAAGCCGTTGGCTAAGGTGACAATAAAGAGCAAATCCAGCCAACGCTTGTGCCGCCGTGGTTGCGGCAAGAGTTCGGTGGGACATGGCTCGACCTTTTCGATATCCGCATCGATCAACCAGGCCGCAAAATCATCACAATTATCGATCACCAGGCGTTTTAAGGCTTCATCCGTTTCGGGCATACACGGTGTCCTTTCACGGTCAACCATACCTAAAACTATTGTACCATACGCGTGAGTGTTTTTGGCGCTGCCCCTCATGCCCGACCCTGAGCCATGGTATAATTGCCAGCGAGGTCATTGCACATGGTTCGGGCCGAAACGGCGACTGCACCTGATGACCGGGCTGTGATTGTCTTTCGTGCATAACCCTGGTCTGGCAGCTATGCTTAAACAGCTTACTAGTCTGCTTTTAAGGTCGATTTTTCCCGACCGCTGTGTCGGCTGCGGCCGTCCTGGCAATTTGCTCTGTGCCCATTGCTGCCAGCAGTTGCAGCCCTACCCCGGCGATCAAACCCAGCCCATGCGCTCGCTGGATGGTACTGGCGTTGCATACCTCTTTGCCGAGCCGCTGCAATCTGCGATTCACCGGCTGAAGTATGAGGGGGAGCAGCGGATGGGCGTTATTCTGGGTGATTTGCTGGCGCGTTACTGGCAGCAACAGCCTCTGCCGGCTGATGCGTTGCTGGCGGTGCCGCTGCATCCGCAACGGTTGGCAGAACGCGGCTTTAACCAGAGCACGCTGCTGGCGCGACAATTGGAGCTTGCCAGTGGCTTGCCCCTGCTTGACGATAGCTGTCTGGTGCGTGAGCGGGAGACCTCACAGCAGGCCAAGCTCAATGCGCGTGAACGGCAAATCAATGTGGAAGGGGCATTTGCCTGGAACCACCCGATGCCGCCACCGGCCCGTATTCTGCTGATTGACGATGTGATGACGACTGGGGCAACTCTCAGTGCCTGCGCGGATGTGCTGCGGGCGGCCGGCTGCGGCGAGGTGCGTGCGATTGCGCTGGGACGCAGCCTGGCCCGCGATAGAGACTCAGACTCTGGCACGGCGGGCTAGACTACTCCAGGCCAACCAGCTCGATAGCGTCGATTTCGCTCCAGTTGGCACCGCTGCGTTGATCGACCGTAATCCTGGCGCCGACAGCACGATAGCTGGTGGGCATAGGCCAACTAATCGCTAGTTCAAACGGGCAGGTGTTTTGCAGCGTGGCCGTAGCGGTGTAGACGCTGGTGAGTTTGCCGCTCTGGTCGAGCAATTCGACTTCGCTAATAAAGCCGGGTTGATGGTTTTGGTAAACCGTGATGCCGGTTGCTCGCACGGGGATAGCAAACCGTACATCAAGCGTATCAAGGCCGTTGGGGTCGGCCGAAGCCCAGGCATTGTCACTATCCTGACAGCCTGCGACATCGGGTGGACCAACGACGCTGTCTGGGCCATAACGCTCATTGTATGAGCTGCTGGCGGTAGCGCTGGCGACCCACTGGCGCACCAGGTTATCGGACGGTATGGCGGTGGATTGTGGCGTGGTGGTTGCCAGTGCCGCTGCGGTTGCTGCGCGTTCGGCCTCGGTGACCAGGCGTACTGCGGTGACCGCGCTATATTCGCCGCTGTTGTCACTCACCCAGACGACATCGTTGGGGCCGGCGGCAATGCCATTGGGCAGGCTAAACTGGGCTGCCTGGGGCATCGTCCCTGGGGCGGCCACAGTGCCCACCTGTGAGAGCAACAGACCGCTGGCGGAGAGCTTGAGGATACCGGCATCGGGTGTGGCAACGTAGATATTGCCCTGATAATCAACATCAATTGCGGCCGGGGTCATGCCTTCGGTCAGGGCAGTTTCGCCCAGCCGTGCCAGCACCTGACCGGCCCGATCAATTTTGAGGATGACCTTGCCAAAGGACTCGGCCAGATAGATATTGCCGAGCGAATCGACCGCAAAATCGGATGGCACCGAGCCGGGCGGTAATGGGATGCGTTCGATAAAGCTGCCATCGTCGGCGTTAAACCGGACAATGGTATTGACGGCCGCGCCCGTGTTTGGGTCAATTGCGCTATCGAGCGCGTAGACACTGCCCTCGGCATCGACGGCTATGCGTTGTGGTGAGAGATAGCCAAACTGATCGGGGGCATTGCCGGCTTCGCCCCAGCGTTTTACCAGGGTACCATCGGGAGCAAAATGGGCGATGGCATTGCGGCCATAATCGGCGACAAAGATATGCCCATCAAAATCAAGTGCGACATCGTAGGCATCCAGCACATCGTTGCTGCCAAAGGTGCGGATTAAACTGCCGTCTGGTTCAAAAACCCAGATACCCTTGCTACTCTCGGCGAGATAGAGCGTGCCATCGCTGGTGGTTGCCAGCCCCCGTGCCGACACAAACCGACCATCTGGCTGGCCTTCATTGCCGCCCAGACGCAAAGCAAAACCGGGTGGGCCAATGGTGAGCAGGGTAGGTTGCAGCGCACGGCTATCGGGCGTGGGCGTGGGCTGCGGCGGTGCTTCAAGAAAGGTGACACTTTCGACAATTGCCTCAAACACGGCTTGATAGTGTTGCCACGCAGTAGCATCCGCCTGACCGAGAATGCGCACCACCCGTGTTGGTGACATGAGCACAATCAGACGACCAGCGCCATGTTCGGCCTGCAAGTCAGCCGATAGCGCCAGTTGTCCATCAATGGTGAGCGGAATCGTGGCGCTCAGGGTATACCCCTCTTGCTCAGGTCCCTGGCTACTCAGGTCGAACAGCTCTTGAGTCGCCATACGGCTATCTTGCTGATCGGCGATACTGATGGCGTCAAGCGGCGTGGCATCGATAAAGATCACCATGGTGCTGGTCTGATCGGTTTCACTGACGGCCATGGCTGCATGGGCTGGAGCCAGGGTCAGCGTGCCGGACATGTCTTGTGTGGACCAGTCTTTGGGATAACGTAACGTTAGCCCACCTGCGGTATAATCGAACTGATCCACCAGTTTCACTGGTGTTGGCGTCAACTCTGGGCCGGGTGTTATGCCAACTGATGGCACGTCAGGTGTTGACGGACCAGTCGTTGTTGTCGGCGTGCTACAGGCAGCCAGCACCAGCACCAGCACCAGCAGGAGCGTCCAACGGCGAGAACGTTGCACCATGGTGTTTTGGAATCTGATCGTCTCTCTTCGATAGATCAGATTAGTGGTTCCCCGTCGCTTCCAGTTCGGCAGATGTCAGGCTCTCATGACCCAGCAGTCGTCCCAGAGCTTTAATCCGGACTAGAGCCTCGTTGATATCACGCATTTCCAGTTCAGCCAGCGTGATTTCAAAATGCAGTGAGGGGTCACGCTCAGCATATGCTGCAATCAGCGATCGTATTTCGCCTTGCACCTGCGGCCAGCGCTCAAGCCAAGCTTGCAGCTTCTCGGCGGCTTCGGTTGATGATAGGTTTTGTTCACTCATAAGGTATCCCTCGTTTGATGGTTGCTTGCATTTTTGCACTCACCGCATGATAGCATAGGGCGGCATGTGAATCAAGGAGCAATTCCCCTGTTTTGGTGCTCTCTTTTTCATGTTCCCAGGACGATGGGTGATGGGCAATGAACAATGGATAATTCCTTTGTATGCTTGGTGTAGCTGGTGGTGAATCTGCTAGTGCGCCGTTCGGTGCTGATGGGCGTGGTATAATGCGGCCATGACCAATCGTGTTCTGCCTTGCTCGCTGATTCAGCTGACCCGGCGCCATGGCCTGGTGGCGGCAGGCTATCTGCTGCTGACGCTGGCCTTTACCATGCCCACGCTGTGGCATCTCAGCGATGCTATTGGCGGCCAGCAGCAGGGCGATACGCTGCAAAACTATTGGAATATGTGGTGGGTCTCGCAATCGCTGGTTCATCTGGGCCAGAATCCCTACCATGCCACCTATATCCACTATCCCAACGGGCTGAGCCTCTACTTCCATACCTATAATTTCCTCAATGGGTTGCTGTCGCTGCCCTTGCAGCTGTGCTGCGGTACCGCCGTGGCCTACAATGGCATGAATATCTTTGCTTTCAGTATGGCTGGTCTGGGGGCGTATGCGCTGAGCCTGTGGATGCTGCGCGGGCGGGCGGTACCGCGTCGGGCGATTGCGTTTGTGGCGGGGATGGTTTATGCATTCAGCCCATATATGGCCTTCCATTATGCCATCGGTCAGCCGTTTATGGTCTCCATAGAGTGGTTTCCCTGGTATCTGCTGACGCTGCTGGTGGGGTTAAAGCGGGGGCGCTGGTATCTGGTTGGCGCCGCTGTGCTGCTGGTGATGATTGGCCTGACCGATTGGCACTATGTGATCTATGCCCTGCTACTGACCGCGCTGGTGGGGCTGCTGCATACGTTTGCACAGCGGGGATGGCCGGCCTGGCGCACGTTGCTGCGCCGGCTCAGCGTAGTCGGGCTGCTCTTTGCGCTGGGCATGGCGCCGGTGGTCGTGCCCATGATCCTGGAACTGAGCCAGGAAGCGTATGCCGTGCGTGATATTCGCCATAGCCTCTATCACTCCACCGATTTGCTAGCGTTTGTGCTGCCCAGTATCTACCATCGCTCTGGGGTGATTGGGCCAGCGAGCTGTTTTATGGCTATCTGGTGCCGCGCGGTATCACCGGCGGCGTGGCCTCGCTGGGCATCATTCCGCTGCTGCTGGCTGTTGGGCATCTACTTGCCGCTTGGCAGTTTTTGCGTTTCTGGCTGGGCAGATCTGGCGGCAGGAGGGCGGCCTCGCCTGGGATATCGCCATTTTGAACATAATCCACAGCAGCGCCCGTCCTGGTCTGGATTATCTGGCTCAAAACCTGACGAATTTTGGCACAGATTGGGGCGTTTTCCCGGCCACGCTGCTGATTGGGCTGCGGCTGCTCTATGTCCGACGCTGGCGGTCGCTCACCTACTGGCTGCT
>JAAURD010000266.1 GCA_012034075.1 Chloroflexaceae bacterium
CTGAATGCGATGCAGGTGGTCAAAAAGCGTTCCCCATTTGCCCGTTATCGCCGACCCCAGCCACGGCACCGGCAATGGTACCTGGTCGCCCCGCTTGCCCTGGCATCGGTAGCAGTTGGCGCCGATGGTCTGATGATAGAAGCGCACCCCGACCCGGATCGTGCCCGCAGCGATGGGGGTCAATCGCTGACCTTAGAAAACTTCGCTGCCTTGATGCCGCAACTGGCGTCCGTTGCTAAGGCCACCAATCGAAGAATGCATCCTTGTTGAGAGAATATGTGGCACGATATAACTCATGGTGTACTACATTGCCTGATAGTATGACCAGAACCAGACAGATTATGTAAAAAAAGAGCAAATGCACGTTGTTTGATACAGGTCCGGTTGCTTGTTCTGTCTCCTCTGACTTCTGGTCAGAACCCATCAGTATCCCTCACCCGATTTGCACCGGTGAGGGATACATCTTGTTCCCGCCACGCAGAATCCGAAGCAACTGCACCTCCCATCAGCAGCAGATTGCCTTTTGCCATACGCTCACAGCCATGCGTTGCAGCACGCACCTTGTGCTGTGAACGTATGCCCTGATATCAGGAAGAGCAGAAAAGGGCTGGCAGAATGCAAATCGATATCATCTGCCAGGAAAACCATGGTTTGTTCGGTGTCCTTGCTTCACAAAAGCACACCATGGTAGAATACGTATCAGATTGTTATCAAAAAGCACCTTGTGAAATCTTGTGCTGGTATGACCCAACAAAGCAACATGAACCAGATGTCAACGATGGCTCAGATCGAAACTCCTAACAGGTTGTACATGTTCGGCAGTGTTTTGTGGTATGATGTGGAACAGATCGCGACGGAAAAACGTTAGTGAAATCATGGTCTTGTGACAGAACGTCAACCTATGATTCACGCGAAACGAATGAACTCGGTTACCGCAATCCGGTATAGGGGAGAACAAGCACAGATTTGTGTGCTATTCCACGCTGATTGATGCGACGAGCAACAGCAAAGTCGGCCCGAACCGATAGCGCAATCGGTAAACAGCGTGTGAAACGATGGTGATGAAAGATGGTGTGACACCATCTGGGGAGCAGAACGTTTGTGACTCAAACAGGTACACATCTGCGGCATCTCACGCTGGTCATGCTGGCAGTGCTTGGTATCCTCTTTTTTGCCGGCCATCAACCACTGGCTCATACCGAACCACTTGCTGCCCCCTTGCAACAGACTACTGGTTGGAGCTTTTCCTCCACGTCAGTCTCTATTCCGGTCAGCAATGCCGGTACGCAGACCCGCATAGACGCAACATTGACCCATTCCCTGACCGAAACCTTTAATCTGGCATCTTCGATCCTCACCACCGCCGGTTGGGATCTAGTGATTAGTCCAGGTGTAACCGTCACCACCACGCCCAATACGCCCGTTGCCGTGAGCTTTTTCATCACACCACCGGCCAATGCTGCTGTTGGTGATACCGCTACGCTGTTGGTTCAGGCTGTTTCTACCAGCACGGCCACAACGTATAATCAGGATGTGACCCTTACTATCACGGATGACGCAACCGCAACCCCAACCGCGACGTCAACCCAAACCAATACCCCGACTGGAAATGCTTCAGTTGTGCTGAATGTCACGGATAATGCAAAAGCTGGAACTCCTGGTGGCACCATCACCTATGATATTGCTGTCCGCAACTCCGGGACTGCCGATGGCAATTACTCTATTACCTTTGAGCAGTCTTGTGATGAAGAGATTGCGGGTTGTTTTGAAGTAACCAATGCCCCCAGCAGTTTTGATGTTGATGCGGGACAGACGTCGTCATTTCAGGTATCCGTTACCCTTCCGGCCTCGGCCCAGGATGGTGCCGTGGCCCGAACTATTGTTCGGGCTAATTTAAATGGTACCGATCTCTTCTCAGAAGCCATTCTATCAAGCACGGTGCAAGAGAATACACCAACGGCAACCCGGACCGAAACCAGCACACCCACCGAAACACGGACCCCAACCAATACCCCCGACCCATCACAAACACCAACTAAGACGCCCGGACCTATCTGCCGCGACCGCTATGAAGATGATGATGTTCAGGATCAGGCCCGCGAAATTCTGGTCGAACTTTCGCAACCCAAAACCACCGCAACCCCCGGCCCCCGCGATGGTGATGGGCGCCGCACCATCTGTCCCTCCGGCGATGAAGACTGGCTCAAGTTTGGTGCCATCGAAGATAAAGTCTACACCATTGAAATCATTGAAATGGCGATTGGTCTCGACCTGACGTTGGAGTTGTACGATGCCGAAGGGCGCTTTATCACCTCAAACGATGACTTTCCCTTCGATGAAACCCAGAACCCGGTGCCACCCGATGAACGAACCCTCCGCCCCACCATCTTTGAATGGCGGGCACCCTATACGGGCAAGTTTTATATTCGCGTGCGTGATGCCGTTGGTGCCGGGGGAGACACACTCACCTACGTCATCCGTGTGCGTTCACACAGCTATGGCCCGACTCCACAAACCGTGAGCGAAATTTGCGAAGACCTGTTTGAACCCGATGGCTTGCCCGAACAATCCCGCCTGATTGTCTCCAACGAAATCCAGGAAAATCGACGTCTGTGCCCCGAAGGCGATTCCGATTGGGTCACGTTCTTTGGCAAAGCCGGCAAACGCTATGCCGTCTATACCAATAGTGATCCCTATCGCGGTGACCAGCCGATCAACGATGTCCAGGCCGGCGCCGATACCATCATCACCCTGACCGACCGTGATGGCGTGAGCATTATTGATGTGAATGACGATATTCCTGGTGGGCGCACGTTTGACTCCGAGATTCTTTTTGAACCCAGTGTCGATGGCTTCTACTTTGTCCAGGTCAAAAATGTCGGCGACATTGGCAACCAGTTTATTCGTTATGATCTGGTTCTTGAGTTGTGTTTGCCGGGTGATGATGATGAAGCTGACGACGGACAGATTTGTGGGCGTGATATTGCATCACGCGGTTCCGCCGATGTTCCCACAACCGACAATAATCAAGAGGCAACTGCCACCGCTATTGCCCCAACCTTGATTGCAGCAACACCCACAGCGACGATGGAGGAAGAGGAATTTTCACTCGATCCGACAGCCACCAGTACATCTACTGCACCTGCCGATGGCAACTAGTTACGATGATCCGTCGCAACCGATGTTTCATGCTGGCCCAATTGTATGCTTTCGCGGCGTGATGATCCCCTCGATGTTGCCCGTCATCTGAGTCGCATTGCCATCCCGCGACGAGCAACATCGCTCGCCGAAGCTCAGGCGGCGGCCTATATTGATGCTCGCCTACGCCGTGCAGGAATGCAGGTCAACGCCACTCCGTTTCGCGCTCCCATGCATGCCGGTCTGATGTACCCCCTGCTTGCCCTGTGCGGTCTGCTGGCAGCCCTGTTCAACGGTGTGCTGCCCCTCTCAATGCTGCTCGTGCATGGCATCTGCCTGATACTCGTTGTCGCTGATGTGTTTTTGCCTGGTTTACCCATCAAGCCGCGTCAGCGTGACAGCCAGAATATTGTGGGCACCCGAGCTTGCGCTACCGATACCAATACCTCCAACCAGTATGCTTCGCCACGCTGGCGGGTCATCTTGCTCGCCCCCCTGGATACGCCCAGAGTTAGCCACGGCCTACGCCAATGCATCGGTTGGCAGCGCTTTGCGCTCGCTGGTCGGTTCGCCGCAGCCATCATGCTGCTGCTCCTGAGTCTCGGTTTTGTCCTCACTGGTCAACGCTGGTGGTGGTATGCCCAGGTCCTACCGGCGACGTATCTTGCCCTTACCGTGCTGCTCTCCCTTGTGCCACCACATGCTGTCGACCAGACTGCCGCGGTACAGGGTGCCAATGGTGCCCTGGCTGTCCTTACGAGTTCAGCTTCGCGCCTACGCCAACTGCATTCGGTTGAGCTGTGGACGGTAGCGCTTGGTGCGACACGCAACGGCAACAATGGTCTGGATGACATGCTTACGCGTTATCCCTTCCCTCCCGAACAGACCCTGTTCATTGGCCTGGAGACGATTGACCGGGGCGATCTCACCTGTGCCAGCCCAGAAGGGCTTCTAGGACAATATCATGCCGACCCCTTACTGCTGCAAACGGTCACCAGTCTGAAGCTCGCCGATAACACGTATCCTATCGTTGCCTATCCCTATACCCATATACCATCGCTTACGTTACCACTCCATCGCCAGCGTTACCGTGCCCTGACCATGATGACCAGAAAGCCCCCTCCTGTATCAGATGCGAACGTTGACTCAATATCGGGCTTTGATGTATCGATGCTGGAACAGGCAACCCGGCTCGTCGTCCATCTGGTACAGGCGCTCGATCAGACCAAATAAGAACCAATACCGCGTTGCCATCCGCACCTACGTATCATACGGAGGTACGGGCCGTATGCGTAGGTGCGGCTTGTAGCCGCACAGCGGTCTATACCGCACGCGCGCCGGACGCGCATGGCATCGTCTACACTCTCCCTTTGTGGGAGAAGGGCCGGGGATGAGAGGTGGCAGTCGGGTACGACCGCACGGCCACGCGACGCTCGTGCGCTTGATCATCCAAGACGAGCGAGGCCACGCGACGCTCCAACGCTTAAACGCCCATGGTATAATGAACCCTGCAAGGAACAAGCGAAGATTGATGTTAGATGGATACCGCATCTGCATCAGCTAGTCATAAGGAGTAGCAAACAATGGAAACCAATCCCCCAATAGCACTCGGCAGCGCCACCCCGCTCCAGACCGACACAGCTGCGATGGTGGTACTCGTTCCGACTGGGAGTGATACGGAAGCCTCAACCCTGGCACGCGCGTTAGTAGAACGGCGACTGGTTGCCTGTGCTCAGATAATGCCTATTCGCTCATGTTACTGTTGGCACGATCAAGTCGTTGAAGAGACCGAATATCTGCTCTTGCTCAAGACTCGACGTGATAGGTATGCCGAACTGGAAGCCTGTGTTACATCACTACATAGTTATGATGTACCCGAGATCATTGCCCTCCCCGTGATGGCAGGCCTGGCATCATACCTCAACTGGATTGATGAGACCGTGCAGAGTTCACCGGCAGAAAGCTGATGATCCCAACCCGCCGCACTTAAACCATGATATAGCTGGTATGAAGCATCGGCAAGAGCAAGAAAGACCGCCGTTCGTATGGATCTCAAGAACCTCTCCTGGCTCTTTGCTTTGATGGCAGAGCTGAAGGACTATCCTGACCCACGTGTCGGGTTGCTCATTGAAGCAACCTTGCAGCTCGAATCGCAGCTCGATGCCTGCGCACCACGCCTGGCTGCCGCCAATCAGACCCGCATGTCATTGGCCCAATGCCATCGGGATATTCAAGTATTGCTCCGCGCAATGGAGCGCGAGGGGGCTTTCGACCAGGCGCGTTTTCCGCAAACGTATGAACATGCCTACACCCTGGGGCGGCTGATTGGCTGGGGTGATGAGACTATCGATTAGACCAGAACAGGAGCGGATGTTATGTCGCTTGAAGGCAATCCAGAAATCATCTTCGGCCTCAATGCCATCGAACTGGCGATCATTATCCTTGGCGCATTGATCGTCCTGGGTGTCCTCATGGCTATTGTGCGGAAGGTGCGTGCGTTTCTGATCGGCCTGGTTGGCCTGATTGTCATCATCCTGATCATCGCGGTTGTCGTGCAGATGATGGCAGCCTGATGGTACAACGGGTATTGCTGACACTGGCTGTGCTCTTTGGCCTGACGGGCCTGAGCAGTTTTGCCTGGAGTTGGCAAAGTCGGCAATACGCTCGCCACCGATGTTGG
>JAAURD010000267.1 GCA_012034075.1 Chloroflexaceae bacterium
CTGGCATCCGGCAGGGACATCGGACCCGCTCAAATCAAGGGTCCCGACTGCACATCGGCCGCCTGGTCACCGGACGGACAATGAGACTCGCGTTCGCGAGGTCGGTCGATGACACCGGCGAGTGAATGGGTCGTGGAAGTCTGGAGCATCTCAACGGGTCAGCGGACTCGTGAGATCGCCCGCAAAACGTCCATCTTCGACTCGGTCGCCTGGTCACCCGATGGTCGCTTGCTGGCAACCTCGGATGGCTCGTTTGACCATACAATTCGCCTCTGGGACGCCGAAGACGGTCGCCCATTGCAAACGGTGGCATCGCACCAGGGCTGCGTCTACTGCGTGGCCTGGTCCCCCGATGGCCGTCTGCTCGCATCGGCCTCGTTAGATCGCACCATCCGCATCTGGCAGGTGACGTATGAAACGGATTGATGCAACGCATGGCAACCACGAAGGAGGCGCAAGACCGTAGACGCGAGACCGTAGGCGCGGCTTGCCGCCGCGCATCCGCCCCACCCCACGGAGCGTTAACAGACCTGGGTCATGTGTCCTACAAAAACGCACGGAGCACACCGCGTAGGCGCAAGACCGTAGGCCCGGCTTGCAACGCCGCACTCCGCACGTTCGCGCCTCGCGTGTGGTCCGCGTGCGGTCGTGCCGACCGCTGTGCGGCTTGTAGCCGCACCTACGTCTGATCCGTGAAGGAATTGCGACAGAGATGAACGCAACATTGTAATAGTACATTCTTTCTCCCCAAGTCTGAACAGGTACGCTTGCTCACAGACATGTGGTAGAATACAAGGAATACGGTATGCTGTCTGTCACCAATGTTCTCTGGTTTGGGGTTGGCCCACCCTGAGCCATCGTATGTGGGTATGCTACCCTGTAGGAATATAGCACACTGCACCCCTACAGAGCAGCTACATGGAAGAATGGTCCGATATAAGGGCGTTGGTGTACTGATAGCAACGAGCACACAGAGGAAATGCATGCAACAGTTACGCCTTGATTTTGGCGACAATCGTCTGGCCGCCCAGTTGACCATGAGCCGCGAGCCGGATTTGCCGCTCAACGATTTTTTGGCCCGCTTTCCAGCGCGGCCGGCCGAACCAATTCCGCCATCGTGGATGGCCGTACCCATTGGTTCACTCCACATTACGCCGGTCAGCCTGGCATCAGCGCAAGCTGAAACACCACCCGCCGCACGCCACCTGCGTCAAGTACTCGACCAGGTGCATACCGAGGAAAACGCTCAAGAGAGCGTAGCCCATACGAACGGGATCACGCCTCAATCGATAGCGCCCGCTGTTGTCAACGAGCATTGGGTCACCACGCTCACCGACAGTGAAGCAGTGGGTCGGGCCTATGCCCAGGAAATTGCCAAAATTGGCCGTTATCTGAGCAATGATCTCTCGGTGCTGGTGCTCTGTGATAAAGTCCTGGTCGAGCATCTCTATCGCCATGCCGTGAAGCACTCGAACAAGCGTCCATTGCTCGAAGTCGATGCCATCACCCAGGCGGCAGAGCCAGCTGCCAATGGCCTGGGTAGTCAGTCAGATACGGTCACAGCAGCCGCACGGGTAGCGGCCATTGGTCGTCTGCTCACAACCATCAAGGTCGATCAGGTGCTGGTGTTACGCCATCTGGATATGCTGGCCGGTACCACGACGGCTGGGTCACTCACCACCGAAGCCCGTATGCTTACCGAAGTGCTCTATCGCAGCCATGACTGGATGCCAACCTTGCTGGCATTCAGCGACCCTTCGCTGGTGCTGCCGCGCGTGATCACCGATCGCTTTGCTATTCATGTGGAGCTTGCCGGGTTAAGCCACAATACCATCAACGACCTGGTGACGCAAGCCGAGCATGACCGCTTCGAGCGGTTTGATAGTGATGCGCTGTTTAAAAATGTCTCAGGTCTCAATGCAATACAGTTTCGCAATGCCATGCGCTATCTCCATGCGAGCAGCCAGCCGGGTAGCCCCACCCCCCAGCTGTTACAACTTATCCGCGAGTTTAAGCGCGGCAATAGCGAAGAGATTGAGATACCCGAAACAACGTTTGATGAGATTGGCGGCTACGCCACGGTCAAGCAAGAGCTGTTTGAGGCAATTGAGCTGATTACCGGGCGACGACCACCGTTCTATGCAGATGGGCGGCCCTACACACTCCGGAGTGCAGACCGCGAGATTGGCGCCGAGAGCACCGCAGCGCGAACCCGGCGACGCAAACTCGCACCGCATGGGTTTATCTTTTACGGCCCGCCCGGTACCGGCAAAACGCTCTTTGCCAAAGCCATTGCCAATGCCATGAATGCCACTATTCAGATGGTGAGTGGCCCCGAGATTATGGATATGTGGGTCGGCAAGAGCGAGAGCAACCTGCGCCATATCTTTGCGGTCGCCCGCCGCAATGCGCCCGCGGTCATCTTTTTTGATGAGTTTGATAGCATTGCCATGCGCCGCAGCGATTCGCCCGACGGTGGCAATCGCACATCCAATGCGGTGGTTGCGCAGCTCTTGACCGAACTGGATGGCTTTCATACCGATCAGGATATTCTGGTGATCGGCACGACCAACCGGCTCGATATCATTGACGAAGCGCTACTCCGACCATCACGGTTTCAGCCCATCCAGATCGATCTCCCAGATAGCGCTGCCCGCCGCCAGATAGCGGCCATCCATGCCCGTGCATTTGAGCTGGATTTGCCCGAAAAGCAACTCCTTGATGTCATTGTAGAGCAGACCGAAGGCTTCAATGGCGATGAGCTGCGTGCGATCTTTCAGCAGGTCGCGCGTGAGGTGCGGCGGCAACAAACGATTACCACAGCTACCTTTTTGAACCAGATTGACTTGATCCGACACCGTCGCGAGGAGCATCAGCACAGCCATGAACGATGATCGTCTGCCAGGCGCAACGCTGGCCCTGAACGACCTGATCAGCCTGTTGCGGGTGAATATCACCAACCGCCTGAAGCAAGATTTTGTGGGCAAAGATCAGGTGATTGACCTGATGCTGATCAGTACGATTGCGCGTGAGCACCTGCTGCTGGTCGGGCCGCCGGGCACCGCCAAATCCGAACTGGTCAAGCGCTTTGTGTTGCTGTTGGGTGCCCGCAAACATTCCGGCGACCTCTTTGAGTATCTGCTGACGCGGTTTACCGAACCGAATGAGCTTTTTGGGCCGGTCAATATCAAAGCATTCCAGCAGGGCACCTTCACCCGCAACATCGAACGGGCATTGCCACAGGCCCGCATCGCCTTTCTGGATGAGGTATTCAAAGCAAATAGTGCCATTCTCAATGCGCTGCTGACGATCCTCAATGAACGCTTTTTCTTTAATGGCCTGGAACAGATCAGTGTGCCCTTAATCAGCATCTTTGGCGCAACCAACGAGGTCCCCGAGAGCAGCGAACTAGCAGCCCTGTATGATCGGTTTCTGCTGCGGGTGCGTACCGACAACGTCGATGATCGCCAGTTTCGGGCCTTGCTGCACGCTGGCTGGAGTATGGAATGTGAGCGCATTCGCCTGGGTCGCAACGAAGAAGTGATGCCTGTGCTCGATTCGCTCGACCAGTTGCAGCCCGTGTATGATGCGTTAGAACAGGTAGACCTGACGCCGATTTATGATGATTATCGCGAGCTGGTGCGTCAGATTCGGGCGGAGGGGATTACCCTGAGCGACCGACGCGTGATCAAGCTGCTCAAGCTCATCGCCGCGGCCGCACTGCTACGCGGTGAACAATCGGCCAGTGCTGCCGATTTCTGGATTCTGCTGCATATCTGGAACCAGCCACAGCAAGTCGCGCCGTTGCAAGCCCTCGTCGGGCCAGTGGTTGAGCGAGCCGGCGGTCAGGCGATCCAGGCCGAACGCAACCTGGATGAACTGGCGGATGATCTGGCCGGTCTGGAACAGCGCGTGCAGACCCGCCAGATTCATATTGCCTATACCGCAACCTATTACAGTGCGCTGTTGCACGATCTGGAACTGAGTCGGCAGGAGTTACTGAACCACAGTGCCGCTCAGCACAATGTACACCACAGCACCAGCTATGATCCAACCATTGGCAAACGTTGGAAACAGTTGCTCGACCAGACCGAACACCTGATCGACCAGGTGTTAGATCAGCTTGAAGCTGAAGAAAGGATCTAATCCGATGTGCAACCCCCGTCGTGTCATTATCAAACTGCACCAGGCCGTGCGTGAGGAGTGGAGCCGCACGGTCGAAGCGCATGTGGCCGAACAGACCGAAATTGAGGCATCCATGATGCTGGAAACCCAGATTGACCTGGCAGCCGAACTCGGAGAGGTAGCGCTGCAAGAACTACGCACACTGCTGGCTGAAGGCTATGGCGGCTGGCAAGCCGATGCCTCGGCCTATCGGCTGGAACTGAACCATGGCATCTCGCTGCGCTATCATCCCGATACCGGGCGGCTGCAAGTCGCCGCACAGCTGCATGAAACAGTGGAAGCGGCTGCCAGTGCCAGCAATCTGGCCAGCGGTATGATTGAGGGAACCGTTGAAGCCAAAGGCAGCGGTCGCTACTACGACGATGGCTGGGGTGGCTACACCGAGTCGAAGGCGCGTTACACCGCCGAAGAGCAAGCGCGTGAACAACTGGCCGAAGCCGAGGCGCGGCTACGCACGGAGCAGCAGCAGCAAGCCCTGAACGCGGCCCAGCAACAGGCCGAGGCCGAAGCCCGCAGGGCCGCCCAGCAGCGCCTGCATGAAGAGACCGCTCGACGGCAAGCCCAGCTCGATGAAGCAGTGGAACAGCTTCTCCGTGAATCGGAGGAAGACGTGCAGGCCGCTATCGGCTCACTGCTGGGGCAAACCTACCGGCGGGCGCTGATTCGGCTGGTGCAACAGGGCGGCGGTCAGGTGCTGCAAGATGAGCAGCAAGGCGCGGTGATTGAGCTGATCGCCCGGATCTAATTGAGCCTGGGGTGCCGTTCCACCCCTCTCCCACGTAGTTACACCACGTTCGGGTGATCACTGGTATGCGCTTTGATCGCACCTGGAGCGCCGCAGGCTGCACGCCGCACCTACGCCTGATACGTGCGTGCGGTCGGCACGACCGCGTGGCATCGTCTACACGCTCCCCTTGTGGACCCAGGGCCGGGGATGAGTGGGACGTGCGGTCGGCACGACCACATTGCGCCCATACCCCCAAAATCGCAAAAATCGATCGCGCCGCCGGCGCCGGCTGGGGGGCTATACGCCCAATGCTGCTCAGTATTTGCTCTCGTCACGTGTCTTCGCGATAGGCACGGGCGCGATCTGGCAGGCTGGAAGCACTTGCCAAGCTGCTGATTCTCCTGTATCCTCATACGACACAAACCATTGACCGGGAATCGATGAAACGGTTCCCGGCCCGAACGAAAGGAGGCCCAATGACGACCCCCACGTCCATGATACCACTATCCGACCACCACGCAACAACGCCCGAAATGCTGTTTCCCATCTTTGGCGCATGCTTTTCGCGCCCGATCCTCCAGCAGTGGATCAAGCAAGCTCATCTGCCCTATCGCCTGTATTGGCGCATTTTTACGCCTTTACTCACGCTCTGGTTACTGGTGGTCCAGCGTATTATGACTGATCATACCCTGGATGCAGTAGTCAGCCATGTGCAGACCGGCGCGGCGGATCAGATCGATCCCCAGGCCATTCCCGTTTCGGCACGCCTCACCTCGGAACGTACCTCGTCGTTCAGTCAAGCCCGCAAACGCATGCCGTTAGCCTTGGTTCAATGGGCGCTTCGTCTGATCTCGCACGTGATTGCTGATTCTCTTCCGGCGGATCAACAGACCTGGCATG
>JAAURD010000026.1 GCA_012034075.1 Chloroflexaceae bacterium
GGTTGGTCCGGCGTATTCCACCGAAGAGGTCAGTCACGCCATTCTTGGCATTGCCAAAACAGCGGACTACCTGGGGGTACGTTGGGCGAACGATCCAACACGCGCCCGCTGGTACGCGGACCTGATGGTCGAATGGTATGGACATGACCACGATGGCTACCGCCCGCTGTGGATGGCAGGTATCGACGAACAGAAAGGAATACGGAATAATGACGCGCCCGAAGCAGATGCAACTCGTGAACGCCACCAATCACCCCGTCACCCCGTCAGCCCAGATGCACCTGGCTTACATCACGCGACATTGGCTCACCATTGCCACCCTGGCCTGGGATGGATATACCCAGTCGGGGCGCGGTGCGATAGTGATTGCCCCCGGCACTCGCAGCGATGCCACGGCGGATGAGAGCCGCATCGGCTATCTGCCCGATACGTTCGTGCAACAGCATAGCGGTTGGAAGTACCCACAGATGCGCAATTATCTGCATACCTACAATCCACAGACCGGCGTGGTGGTCATTGTCCAGGCAGTTGCGGCTGGAGAGGTCATCTACTATGTTGTGCAGACCCCACCGCCGCCGGATGCTGCGCAACAGTGGCACAACAGCACCCAACGAACCCAGGCCGGGTAATCATTCCTTATTGAGACAATGTCCCATAAAATAAGTCGGGAAGAAACCCTCTAATCATTCCGTGGGAAAACGTGTATACTCAGAGTGTGCTCATGAAACAATGTCTCAATAAGAACAAAACAGAAAGGAATGGTCCCTATGAATGAATCAATGACTTCAGACGATGCAAGAAGTGTCCTGGCCGCCTTTGAGCAGTGGCTTGCCAACGTCAGCAAAGGCGATCCGGAAGTTGTAGCCGCTATGTATGCCGAAGATGCCGTCTTTTTTGGTACGGTATCTCCGTATATACGTACTAATCCCGAACAGGTAAAGCACTATTTTGACATTTTTAAATCACAATTGCCTAATTTACATGCTTTTTATGCTGAACCAAAGATTCGTATTTATGGTGATGTGGCGTTGAACACTGGCTACTACACGTTTTTCCATGAGCGTGACGGCAAGATGCAGAGTGTCCCTGCACGCTACACATTTGCCTATAAGAAAGTCAACGGGGAGTGGAAGATCATCGAGCATCACTCATCAGCGATGCCTGCTTAATGGTGATATACGGTTCAGTGATATCGGCAGTCGTGGCGACAGGAGGTTGTCCATCGACTGCCGAACTATGTTGACAGCTGCACTGCTTCGTAAGGAAGCGATAAATATTGTGCCACCTATCATTGCTCTGTAGGGATGGGCGGGAAACCCATAGGATGATATGGGCTGATACGTGTGTAATCCGATCATGGCAGGCCGGTTAAGTCATCTTGGGTACACATTACACGCTGGTGTGGTTTGCAGTTTTGGTGATGCTATCTTCGGCCCGGGTATACCAGTATGTGCGCGGTTGATCTATCTTTTGGGTATGAAAACGCTGTTCTGCACGCATCCAGAAGTCCGTGTCTTCACCATAAGCATACTCAGTATCTTGAAACCCTTTGAGGGCAAAGAAAATATGTCTTTTGCCAAAAAAAGTAGCCCCAAGCACACACTCCCGAATATGGATAAGACGACCGCGATTGAAGTAATCTATCATATATATCTCTTCCGTCATTTCAACCCCACCCTCAATAATATCTAATACAGGGTGACGATGCATGTAATCCAACCTTGTTTGTATATGATCTTTCTCAAACGTATCATCACTATCAATAAAGGTGATATATCGACCAGATGATGCCTGCATACCAGCATTCTTCGATTGAACGACTCCGCGATGGCTGTGTTTACCATATTTGACTCGGCTATCTCGTTCCACATACGCATTCACGATGCCAAATGTATCATCAGTGCTACCATCATCAATAACGACTAATTCCCAGTTCGTAAAAGACTGTTCCATAACACTATCAATACACCTATGAAGATATGACGCCCTGTTGTAGGTAGCCAGGATGATCGAAACCTCAATTCCATCATGGATCATCGTATCATATGAAGTCATCGTATCCTCCAATATATCAGCAACACAATCACGGTATCGTCACCCATGCGGCATGTCGCCGTAGATAACGCCATTGACCGTCCGTCTGCAACCGATACACCGATACGAGATGGCGGTCAGCACCGCCCATCTTGTGTATCACATGGTGCTGCGGGTCTTGTTGGAAGACCCGCAGCACCATATTGACTGGCACATGGACCATTCGATCACGGTCAGCCGGTGTTATGCGCCCTCAATCGCTTTGCGGGCTTCGTCCAACGAAGGGCCTTTGTCATCAGCACGGGTGACGCGTGACAGCCGCAGCAACCAGAACAGCATAAACGCTGCGGTGGTCAGCGCTGCCAGCACAACTTTGGTCTTATCAATAATCGGCTCAATGCGCACCCCGTTGGAATCAACCACAATCGTTGCGACCGGTCGGCTGCGCAGATGCCCCCCGCCACCGCCGCCACCGCCCTGTTCCTGGGTGCCCTTCTTGCTTTCGGTGCCACCGCCTACGCCAAAGCCCATACCCAGCACGACTTCGGCACAGCTAATCAGAGTGCTATCGCCATGCTGGACCGGCGGAGCAAAGACGGTCTCGGCCTTTGCCGCACCGAGAAATGTATGCATCACGGTCTCGACTTTATCCAGTGTCTGCAATTCATTGGTCATGGTCATCTCTCCTTTGTGCTTTTCAACCTATCTTCGTATACGGGTTGCCAGCCACGCCAGCAGACCCAGCACCAGCACACTGGCAATCGCCTGGAGCATCTGTCGCATCGTCGTATCCTCAATGGGTCGCCGTTCAATGGTTTCTGGTGCAACGATTTCTACCGCAGCCGGACGGTGCCAGGCAAGCCCACCGCCCTTCCAACGCACTTGGAAGACCCACTTGATCGGCGTGACTTCCACATCGGCAAGACGTATCGGCGTACTGGCTACCTCACGGATAGCTATTTCGGGCATGCGTTTTTCCTCTCGCTTGTTCGTTCACGCATCTGTCACGAGCATGGCCCGTTCCCGGTTCATTATACCCCATATCGCCCCTGATCAGCAGTGACATCGCATCGTACACAGAACACCCTGCATCTGGTATGATAAAGCCCTGGCGCAGACAATCAGCTGTCTGTATGGCTGTTAAGCAACAAAACGAAAGCGACAACACGTATGATTCTGGCCTTGACCACGCTCCTGCTGTTTCAGCTGGCAGGCGAAATAGTAGTATTCCTCACGGGTATTCCCATCCCCGGTCCTGTCATCGGCATGCTCTTGCTGCTGCTAGCGCTCCTGTACCGGGGGCAACTCTCCCCATCATTGCAAAGCACCGCCCAGGGTTTACTGGCTCACCTGGCCCTGCTGTTTGTTCCCGTTGGCACGGGTGTCATGCTTCATCTCAAGCTGTTGCAGACCGAATGGCTGCCTATTCTGGTCGTACTGATCGGCGGCACACTGATCACCCTCATGGTCACCGCACTGACCATGAGCCTGGTCGTGTATGTTCTGCCCGACAGCACACCAACCGAAGGGCAATCGTCGTGAGTGCGCTCTGGTTGCATCTTACCCAACTGCCGCTCTTCTGGCTCACGCTCACCCTGCTGGTCTACATGGCGGTGCAGTGGCTCTATCAGCGTACCCGTAGCTTCCCACTCCTGAACCCCGTGCTTCTTTCCATTGTCGTACTGGTCACCCTGCTGTATCTCACCGATACCCCGTATGACACCTACTTCGCGGGTAGTCAGTTCATCCATTTTTTGCTTGGTCCCGCCACCGTGGCCCTGGCTATACCGCTCTACTTGACCCTGGGCAGAATACGCCAGTTATTTCTACCGATTGTGGCGGCCCTGGTGGTCGGTTGCATCACCGGTATTCTCTCAGCCATCTGGCTCAGTCAGTGGCTGGGTGCTTCCGATGTCATCACGCTCTCGCTGGCGCCCAAATCCGTGACCACGCCCATTGCAATGGCGTCACCGAGCAGATTGGCGGATTACCATCGCTCACTGCCGTTCTCGTCATTCTCACCGGCGTGGTAGGCGGGGTTATTGGCATCGAGTTGCTCTCCTGGTGTCATATTCGCTCCCCCGCTATTCAGGGATTCGCTATCGGCCTGGCTTCGCACGGTATTGGCACCGCCCGTTCATTGCAGATCAGTGCCGAGGCTGGCGCGTTTGCTGGTCTGGCGATGGGACTGAATGGCGCCCTGACCGCCATACTCGTCCCGCTTATTGTCAACCTGCTGCTGTAGCCTGGAGCAGCGCAGCGTGCTGCACACTGCGGTCACAATATCGGCTATGATAGACCTATCCCACCGGTTTTATCGATCTGATCAATACCCACAGCGAACAATTCTGTTTGTTCGGTCTGTTTGTTCGGTCACAATACGTGGTATCATAGAACGAGAATCATATACGAGACGATGAAGCATGGGAGATTCGACATATGCTGTTTGTTCGGTCTGTTTGTTCGGTCACAAAATCGGGTATAATAAAGATATGCCGCAAGAATCATATTGATGGCAGCATGATGGCTGTGTTGTCTGGTCTGTTCGGTCACAACGGGGCAGGCTAGCAACATGCAAAACAGAGCCATATCAAGGTATCAGCGTCATAAAGGGGGAAATAATGATCAACAGTATCCAAAGGCGGATAATCCTGGCTGGAATTGAGGATCGGATTGGGGTATGATGCAACCATTCCGTCTGCTCAAAGTGAGTGAGATCAACAGCTACTTGCGCCAGATGATCGAGAGCGATGAGATTCTCGCGGATATCTGGATTGCCGGCGAAATCTCGAATTTTTCACGGGCATCGTCAGGGCACTGCTACTTTAGCCTGAAGGATGGCGACTATACCCTCAAGGCCGTCATGTGGCGTTCGCAAGCATCGCGCCTGACCAAGCAGCCAGCCAACGGGGCGGCGGTGCTGACGCATGGTCGTTTTCAATCTACGAAGCGCGGGGTGACTTGCAATTCTATGTCGATCAGATCGAAACCGATGGGGTGGGTTTGCGCCATGCCCAGATGGAAGCACTCAAAGCGCAACTCGAAGCCGAGGGCTGTTTCGATATGGGCCGCAAGCGACCGTTACCGCTCTTCCCAAGACGCATCGGCGTGGTCACTTCGGCCAGTGGCGCGGCCCTGCACGATATATTGACCGTGCTGAGTCGGCGCTATCCGCTGGTCGAGGTGCTGCTCTCGCCATGTCTCGTGCAGGGGCAGCAGGCAGCCGCGAGCATTGCCGCTGCGATACAGGCCGTGCAGAGCCTTGATCTGGATGTCCTGATAGTTGCGCGTGGTGGCGGCGATATCGAGGATTTGTGGGCGTTTAATGAAGAGGTCGTGGCACGTGCGGTCTTTGCCTGTCCCGTGCCAGTGGTGAGCGGGGTGGGCCATGAAACCGACACCACCATGATTGATTATGTGGCCGATGTGCGAGCGGCTACACCATCCGCAGCGGCAGAACTGGTCGTGCCCGACCGGGACGAACTGAATGCCAGCTTGCAAGCCCTCACCGAACAGTTGCATGACCGTATGGAGCAGATACTGGCCGAACGTCGCCAGCACGTCCGCACGACCAGCGATAGGATCCAGCGGTATCGGCCTACGACGCTGCTAGCGCACCACCGCCAGCAGGTCGATGACCTGCTCCAACGGGCAGGGCGGCAACTGCACCACCGGCTGACGCTACACCGGGCGGAATTACAGGGCATGCAGACGCATCTGATGGCGCTGAACCCAAATGCCGTCATGCAACGGGGGTATGCCATTGTACGGCATCAGCAGCATGGACCGGTGCTGACCGCAGCGCAGCAAGCCAGCACCGGTGATGTCCTGGAGATTGCGCTGCACAGCGGGCGACTGCACGCACAGGTAATCGATGTCATCGATAATGGAGAAACACCGACTGAAAAGGAGCATACCTAATGTCAACCAATGCCAATGATACCACCGAAACCTATGAGACGCTTTACCAGCGTTTGAGCGAAGTCGTAAGCCAACTTGAAACCGGCAGCCTGAGTCTTGAAGCATCGCTCCAATTGTATGAGCAGGGCATGAATCTCGCCACGACCTGCCAGCGTCTGCTAGACCAGGCTGAGCTACGGGTGCAACAGGTGCAATCCGGCACACTTGAGCCGTTTGAGCCGGGCGCACGGTAACGGAGAGCTCAGTACCGCATTGCAGCAATGATTGCGTCTGTCCTATGACCTCGCACAAGTGACGAAGGTGGTGGCACAGAACCTGCTGTCCTGAAGACCCTGGCGAAGCACGTTTGGATTCGCTATGCGAGCGCGTGCGGCTGGTAGGGGCGTCAGCGTGCTGCGCCCAACGATGATCCGTGAAGGCATTTCGCCATGGATGAACGCAACGCTGTACTAAGGATCACGGCTGAGGCGCTGCGCCTCTTCAAGGATCATCTGGTCGATGAGCTGTTCCACCGGCGCATGATCATCGGTAAACGGGGCAAACTGCGCTTGATCGGGCGTAAATTCGCGGACAGGGCCAGGTCCCTCGTACATGGCCCAGTACATCACCTGACGCAGGGCCGGGTGCTCGATGCGTTGCATAGCCTCGCCAAAATGAGCGACCCCATCGCCCACCGGGGTGCGCGTGCCAATCAGAATGGCATTGGCCGCATGGCCCTCGCCCTGGCGGGCATCGATGATGAAGACCTGGGGAAAGACCGTCCGCATTGTGGATGCCAACGCCTGAACCAGCAGATCATTGCCGCTGGGGGTACGGGCAGCGTTCACGACGGCAACCCCCCGCTCATTGAGGTGCTGCTTGATTTCGTGGAAAAACTCAACGGTGGTGAGGTGAAATGGAATGTACGGTTGATGATAGGCGTCAATACCAATCACATCATACGTGCTGGCGCTGCCGGCTAACCAGGTACGGCCATCCTGCGCATAAACGCGATAGTTGGGATAACGTGGGTCGCCGGCCTCCAGCGCAAAAACTGGTAGCCCAGCTCGATAATACGCGGGTCAATTTCCACCGCATCGATGCGCGTCTGATCGCCATAAATCGCAAGAAACTGGCGCGGGGTAGTGCCCACCGCAGCCCCAAGCATAGCCAGACTGGTGATCTCCTGCGGCTGCCGCTGCGGGTAGACATAGGGAGCCACGCTAAAGTAATCCCATGGCCCGCCACCCGTCAGCGTGTCCAGCGGATCCGCCGTCTGCTGCGCGATAGGACGGTAGAGCGAGTGAATGGCCTGGCCTTCGTTGAGAAAGAGATACATGCGATCATCGTCGGCACGTTGCGGGTCAATATCTTGCTGGACGACTTGGATATAGTTATAGGCCGATTCAGCTTCGGCCAGCAGCGTGCAGCGATAACAATCGACCGATTTGATTGGGGTGGGATGATTCAAGGTGGTGTAGGCCAGCAGCAATACCAGGATAACGAGCAGACTGTAGCGCCAGTCACGCAGACCGACCATGCCCAGCAGCAGCAAAAAGAGCGCAAACAGGTAGAGCGTGCGCTCCGTGCCAATGGCGGGAATGAGCACCAGCACGGTGAGAAAGGTGCCCGCAATCGAACCGATGGTCGAAAGTGCCGAGAGATTGCCAGCGGTGCGCCCGGTAGCAGCAAGGCCCTGTGCTGTTTCGGGCAGCGTCAGCCGCAGCGCAAAGGGGGTGACCATTGCCATGAGGACAACGGGCACGGCAAAGAGCAGAATCACCGCTGCCAGAGCGCCAAGAAAGCTGGCAGCAGAAAATTGGAGCATGGCTTGCTGCGCGGTGCTCAGGATCGGACGGGCCATGATCGGGATAAGGCCACAACTTAAGCCAGCCCAGCTAATCAGCTGATAGAGCAGACGCTGATCGGGCCAACGGTCGGCGAGGCGGCCACCCAGCCAGGCGCCCAGTGCCAGGTAGAGCAGCGTGACGCCGATAACAACGGCCCAGATAGGTTGGGATGTGCCAAAAAAGGGAGAGAGCAGGCGCGGCATCACCATCTCGATGCCAAGGGTGCCGATGCCGGCCAGCAGAACCGTCAGTGGGAGCAGCGAGTGCGAAAACCAACGCCCGAATACAGCCGGCATACCGTGGGTCAAGACGTGCTCAATGCTGCAAGGAGCGCATTTTGAAGAGCATAGAGCAACAAGAGTGCCACCATTGGCGAAAAGTCAAACCCACCAACGGAGGGCATAATCTTACGAATAGGGCCAAGAATGGGTTCAGTGATTTCGCGCAAAATCTGGGTCACGCGCATATTACCCGTCGGGTCTATCCATGAAAGGATAACGACACCAAAAATGGCGAGCCAGAGTGCTTGAAACAGAAGATTGATAAATGTTATAAAAAAACCTGCCATGGTAGTAGTATCCTAATATATTTTTTTGGTCGTGAACGCAATAGGACCGCAGAGCGGCAAACCTGAGATAGCTGCACAATGCACGCTCCTGATGGTATGGGTAGAGCGTGCGAGCGGTTGTCGTTTGCTTGCCTTCAGCATACCAGCAAGAGATTGCTTCGTCAAGATAGACGATAGGTTGGGTATGAGATGTTGCAGTTGGTGTCACTCAAGTTGGAGCAACGTTTTGAGCAGCGCTTCGTCGGCATCTTCGAGCGGGATGATGGCCTCACCCGGTCGCTCTAATGCAACATCGGCGGCGCGGCCTTGCTGCTTGAGTATCTCACGCAATTCAAGCAGCGTTTTGAGCATGGTCAGGCCACCGGCGGCGATTTCCACCGTCATCTGGACGGCTTCGAGCGAGAGGACGGCGGGTGGTTCATAGGTCAGGGTTGCGTGTGGTGCCAGTCGCCGTTCTACTTCGGCCTGGATCGCCGGGTCCATGGGCATGCGGATAATAATTTGCTCAGGCATGGTATTATTCCTTCTTACAACAATGTGTTTCGACCGTTGTTGGAGCATTCAGTGCTGCTCATATGATACCATACCGGCGGCTATCCATCGGCTGTTCGAGTGGGCTGTTCGGGTGGCCTGTTTGGGACGTGTTTACAGCACCACGATGGGCGGACCAGGCTGGTATGGCGATTGCAGATTTGCTTGAGAAAGGGCAACGAATGCTAGAAAATCGGTATGCGGTACGTCTATTTCGATATAATAGAGATGGTTGAACCAAAAAATCGCTGAACAGCCTGACCGGTATTGCATCGTGGCTGTTCGATCAAAAAGGAGTGAAAAGCATGAACAGAAGCTATCAGACACCACGGCGGCTCTGGCGACGCGGTCTGCTGCTGGCAATGGTGTTGCTTGCGGGTCTCGGAGGATGGGCTTCATTAAATGTGGTTACGCAGGCACAGGAGACAGTGGTTATATCATTTACCTATTTTGATGAGACGGGCCACTATTTACGTGGGACGTTTCGGGACTACTGGAATGAGTACGGCGGTCTGGAGATGTTTGGCTATCCAGTGACCGAAGAATTTGTTCGCAACAGTGATGGTCGGATTGTGCAGTACTTTGAGCGGGCGCGGTTTGAGTTGCGGGTGGAGAATGGCGTGGGCTTTGTGGATCTGGGCAATATAGGTACCGAGTTACTGACCCTACGTGGCATAACCTACCCGCCAGTGCCACCAATACGGGATACCCCCACCAGCCGCTACTTCCCAGAGACGGGCCATACGTTGCAAGGGGCGTTCAAAGCGTTCTGGGATACAAAAGATGGGGCGACCTTTTTTGGTGCACCGTTGAGCGAGCCATTTCTGGAGATTTTCCCGGATGGCGTGCAGCGGGCAGTGCAATATTTTGAGCGCGGCCGGCTGGAGCAGTATGACAATACGATTGTGGTTGGCCGGCTGGGCGAATTGCTCGCGCCGTGCCATCTCACTGATCCATTGCCGCCGGATATAACGCCGGGGCCACCACGACCGGAGGGCGCACCGGATCCAGATAATCCTTGTTTTCAGCCCAATATTATTGCAACCGGCTATGTGTACCCCAATAGCAGCCGGCCAGGCACCATTCTGGGGTTTGATGCCCGCGGCTTTCGACCAAATGAGGTGGTCAGCCTGTGGTATAACATGCCCGGCGAGCGAGTGCGGGCCCTACCATATACGGCCACGGCAGATGCCAATGGCAGTGTGCTGATTGGTCTGACGACGCTGATCGACGACCCGGTGGGCAATTGGGAGTTGGTTGCGCAGGGGGTGCAGAGCAAGCGGAAAGCGGTTGCGCCGTTTGTGCTGGCGCGGTAGGCTCTTGATGGTTTTTGGGGAGCGGCAAATGACCACGCCGCTCCCTATCCCCCGGTCTCCAACACAGTACCTATGACGGTTTCACCGCATCGCGGATGAGCTGCTGCACCGTGCTCAGATCGGGCGCCTGCTGCAACGCACGATTGAGATTGCGTATCGCATCCGGCTGTTTGAGCTGGCGCAATCGCGGGCGAATCGCCATAGGGATATCTGGAAAGCGCAGCAGCAGCCCGTCTTCCAGCATTTGTAGCAACTCCTGCTGGCGTAGCAACTCCTGCTGGCGCAGCAACTCCTGCTGACGCAGCAACTCCTGCTGGCGCAGCAACTCCTGCTGCTGGATTTGCTCCCGTAATTGGGCAACTTCCATGCGCAGTTCCTGAGATCGTTCCTCGATCTGTTCCTCGGCCAATTCCTCGGCCTTTTCATTGACCAGTGATTGTAAGAATGTTGATTGCATCAGTCGTTCCTTTCCTACGATCTTCATGAGGCGTTCTGCGGGCATGATGTTTTCGCTCAGTCCCACCAGAATCGTCAGCAAATCGGATACTTGATCGGGTGGCGCCTGTTCCAGCACCAGGCGTGCGGCAGTTTCAACCACTTCCGGTGTTGCATCTTTCATCAGCGGGCTGAGCACCGCCAGTGCCAGCACGCCCGATTCCAGGGCGGACTGGGCGTCCTGCTCCCACAGCCGCACAATGCGGATGGGCCAGTGGTACACCAGCTGACCATCAATTGTGGCAAGGATGCTATCGCCCACGTCGTACTCCGGGGTGAGATAGACAATCGTTCCCACAATGACCAGGCCCGGTTCATTCCGGCCGAGCCAGGCCATATAGGCGAGCAGGCGCCAGATCACGACCAGGTCCAGGTAGCCTTGAAATTCGACGATATGCAGGTATTCCTGGCCCAGCGGGCTGCGAATACGCAACACAATATCAAGCTCGGTGGCGGTGGTCGGCAGTTTGAGGCTACGGGCCGAAATCAGGCTGCCGGCCGGCAGGCCAAGTAAGGCGAACAGTTCGGCCCCCCGCAGGATCGCCAACGCTTTCAAGAAATGGTCGGTTTTCATCAAGTCCTTTCATGCAGCTGCGCGACTCGTCGTGGAGGCTCGCACAACGCTTGTTGCTCTTGTCAGTATAGCACAGCTGTGGAACGAATGCGCGGGTGCTGGAGGCCACCGCTCACTGCTCGCTGCGCTCGCCAACGCCGATCTAAACCTGGCAGTTTTACCCCATTGCACAGCCAGGGAGCGTATGTTAGTTTGCCTAATGCTTCTTAGTCAAACTAAGAAAAAAGCGGTGCTGGGGGGTGGCATGGGCAGGCCGGCTAGCGGAAGACGTGCGATCGCGGTGGGCTGGTTTGCGCTATATACGATAGACTACGTATATTTACGTATGCGCATGATGATAGAGAAAGAGCTGTCTTAGCAATCGTTTTGGTAACCGCATGCTATGGGTAGTCACAGGTGGAGATATCTTAACAGGACGGTATTGCGCAAGCATTGAAAGATATGTATACTATAAGTGATAGAGCATGAGGATAGATCCTCTGCTCAGAACCACTGCTCCCAACCTGTATCATTGGAGATATAACAGAGGAGAGGTAATGATACTTTTATCCGTCATAGCTCTGGTTATTGGAACTGCGATTGGCCTGTCCATTGCTGATGTCGATCACATCTTTCCGTTTTTAACCCATCGTGCGGCCATTACGCATAGTTTTTTGCTCCCACTCATTGCCTATCTTGTTGTTCGTGAACGCGAACCATGGGCCAAAATGGGCGTGGTCGGTTTTTGTCTTGGCATGATTGTTCATATCAGCTTTGATCTCTTTCCGAGAAGCTGGTCCGGTGCTGCGCTTATCCATATGATAGGCTTTGGTGCGTTGCCGCCAACAGCTTCGATCTTGCTTATCTGTATCAGTATGGTGGTTTGCTTTTATCTTGTGTTTCTGCTTGTGGAAAAGCGTACTGATCTTATTGCCGGTTTGATTGCGCTGTGTATTGCATTTGGCATGGCATCTGCTCATGAAACGGTTTTCTGGTGGGCTTTGTTATCAATTGTCGTTACACTGGTGATTGCCTTGCTGTTGCCAGTGAAGACCAACATCATATCGTTGGTGCAGAGCATGCTCAAGGGATAATGTGTTGGGGGTTGGATAGGAGCGCAACCGTTACTCTAGCCATGGACCGTACAGCAGCAGCCACATTCAAAATCGATGGTTGCGGGGATAGGGAAGCGTGTGGTGCCGCTGCTCCGAAAGTGGGTAGCCTGACGTTGATCGGCGTCGATGACGAGGATGTCGGCAATGCCATTGGCAAGGTAGACTGGGGGGAGTTCTTCCAGGTCTTTGGTTTCGTAGTGTGGGCTGATGATTTCGATGATAGCGGCGGGTACCAGGGTCAGGGCTTGCCGCTGTCGTGGCGGTTGTTCACCAAAGATGGCGATATCCGGCCGTACCAGCGACTCATCAGGCAGACGAATATAAACATCGGAGAGATGGTAACAGCCACACCCGGATGCATCACTGCGCTGTGCTGTTGGTCTGATTGATGTGCGTATCTCATCGATTACCATCTGGTGCAGGGGGCTGGGCGCTGCTTCCCAGAGAGTGCGACCACCACGCAACATCAGCAGGCGGACTGAGCGGTCATAGATCAGCTGATCGAGATCGTGTTCGGTAAGTGCTGCCATGGGATGTGCTTCTTGCTTGCTGCTGTGCGATTAGCCCTGGCGCGTAATCAATGGCAGGTAGACGGTGGGCAATTGCTGGCCCAGGTTGAGCACGGGCAGGTCGGCACTGTCGGCGGGCGGTTCGCGCAACGCTGCATCGGCTGCAAGCGTGAAGCTGGTTGCAACGCCGGGGCTATCGGCCACGGTCACGGTGTAGGTGCCAGTATCAGCGCCGGTGGTGGTGAGCAGCAAACGGAACTGACCATTGGTATCGGTTTCAACCGTGATCGAGCGGGTCTGCTGGAGTATGGACGGTGGTGGGCTGACCTGCACCTGCACCATACTGGAAGGGACAAAATCACTGCCACTGACAACAAAGGTACTGCCCGGTTGACCGTTGGTGTGGTTGATATCCAGCAGCCCATCACCGCGATCATCGTCGAGAATAGTGACGGTGGTGCTCACCGGGTTGCCCAGGGTGGCACCAGTGGGGTTGAGCAGATTCAGCACAATCATTTCGTCGGGTTCAGGCAGGGTATCGTCGGTGATGCTGAGCACCAGGGTTGCCAGGGTTTGCTCAGGGGTAAAGGTCAGGGTGCCGCTGATCGCCGCATGGCTTTGATCGGCCGCATAATCCACCAGAATGGTCTGGGTTGAGGTCGTACTCAGGGTCACCGTGAGCGGTACAGTTACAGCCGATTCGGGTGTTTCATAGGCGGCTTCGCTCCATTGCACGCTGGGCTGGGCGGTTTGATTGCGCTGGTCAATCAGGGGATAGATGGCGTTGCTCACTTGATCGGCAATATAGAGTTCGCCCTGTTCGTCTTCGCCAAAGCTGCTGAGGCCACGCTGAAATGGCGTTTCTAACAGTAGTTCGTTAATCCAACCATCATTGCCATCGGGTTGCAACCCCCACACAAGGCCGCTGCAATAGTCACCGTACATGTAGATGCCCTGCATCAGTGGGTAGGTGTTGCCACGATAGACGTAGCCGCCGGTGACGGAGCAATTGCCGTTGGAGTGATCATAGTCGTGAATGGGTGGGACGAGATCGAGGTTGGGGCAGTCACCGTCGAGGTTGAAGTCGTGGCTACCCTCTTTGCAGCGCCAGCCATAGTTTTCGCCGCCGCTGCTGCTGGCTGGCTGGAAGCTGATCTCTTCGTAGTCGCCCTGGCCCACATCGGCAATGTAGAGATCGCCGGTCTCGCGGTCGAAGGCAAAGCGCCAGGGGTTGCGCAGGCCGAGCGCCCAGATTTCGGGTTGATAGCCATCGAGTTCGGCAAACGGGTTATCGGGCGGGATGGTATAGGGCTGGTCGCTCTCGCTTTCGACATCGATGCGCAGGAGTTTACCGAGCAGAGTGGTGGTGGTCTGGGCATAGTTTTGGGGGTCGTTGGCGGAACCGCCATCGCCCATGCCAATGTAAAGGTAGCCATCGGGGCCAAAGGCGATCTCGCCGCCATTGTGATTGCCAAATGGTTGAGATACGGTCAGGATGATGGTTTCGCTGGCCGGGTCGGCGCGGTTGGGGTCGGCACTCAAGGCAAAGCGTGCGACAACGGTATCGCCATCATTCAGCGGCGCCTGATTTCTGGCGGAGTAGTTGACATAAAAGTAGCCCTTGCTGGCATAATCGGGCGGAAAGGCGAGGCCGAGCAGGCCGCGTTCGCCGCAGCAGAAGACGCGCTCGCTGATATCGAGAAATGGCTCTGGCAGGACAGTACCATCCTGGACAATGCGAATGCGCCCCTCTTGCTCGACGACAAAGAGCCGCTGGCTGCCGTCGCCGGCGTGGGTGAACGACGGTCGGTCGGTCCAGGCCAGTTATCGGTTCACCCAGCGCCAGGTCGGGCCAGAGGTCCTGGGCGGGTTGGGGCCGGCTGCCGCCAGATGCGGGTGGCTCAGGGGTGTCGCTGGCAATGCAGGCCGATGCGATGAGCAACGCGGTTAAGAGTGTGAGCAGCAGCCAGAGTCGCTGACTCAGGTGTGTGTTGTGTTTTGGTAATCCCATGTTCTTTTCCATAGAGG
Source organism: Chloroflexaceae bacterium (assembly GCA_012034075.1). Classification (GTDB taxonomy): domain Bacteria; phylum Chloroflexota; class Chloroflexia; order Chloroflexales; family Chloroflexaceae; genus JAAURD01. The sequence continues at coordinate 14,900 of JAAURD010000026.1, forward strand.
TATTCAGTCCACCCAACGTTTATGTTGCACGATTGACCGATCAATCTTCGGGACGCAGATCAAGAATGAGCGAACCGTGAAAGTCCAGGTCAAGGTTCGCTGCGGCTATTTCTGCTGCGGAGTTGGAAGAACGACGGCGTACCTTTTCCATCTCGGCAAGATTCCATTGCCATGCGGTCTCAAAAGCTACTTCTTCATCTGTGAGCAACATCTCTTCTGCGTCAGCCCACGGGTCTTCATCTGTTTGTTATTCGCCATAGCGGCATTGAATATCGAAAGCCCATTCGCCGAGGCGACCATATTGGATAGCGCCATTGACGGGATTGATTTCGAGTTTGCCCTTTTCAAAGTATTGGACGGTGGTTAATTGAGCATCGACTTCTTCCTGTAGCTCTTCGGTAATGGCTTGACCCAGGCGCCATTCACCCTGCCCGCCTTTGTAGAACGACTTGAAACTGTCACCAATATTGTGACGACCAGCAGCAATGCCATGCGCACTGGTATAGGTGTTGCCTAGATCAACCGGTTGAATCATGCGACGGACCTTGTCTTGCATCGGTAACTCTGGAAACGAGGGATCACCGTCGCGCTCCTCGTGCCATTCCAGCAGGGCCGCTTCAAAGTATTGTACCACACGACCATCGCTGGGCCGAACAAATGCTTCGCCGAGGGGGCGCCCAAAGATGCCGGGGCCACCAAATTCTTCCCAGGCACGGCGAAACCAGCCTTTGACATAATATTGGTTGCCCTCGAACAGTTTGGGGCCGAATGGGCCACCGGGAATGCCAAAGCTGCCATCGCGGGTCAGCGGTAGATTGCTCTTGGTTGCGCTGGGTAGCGGACCACCGGGGATACTCACGGAAGAGCAGTGCGGCGGGTTTGAGGCTATCGTCGATCCGAAAGAGGCCATAGTGCTCCTCGCGGGTATCCCAGCGCAGGGTCGGGCCTGAGTCGAAGTCACGCAGGGACCAGGCAAAAACGCCGGCGGTGTAGGGTTGGTCGTTGGCATCGGTTGCCAGGCTAGCATCGAGCATCGTTTGGTAGACGGCGGCCTGCTGTTCTTCGTTGTAGGCGCTGGTGCTACAGCGGGGACCAGAGGGCCAACCAAATTCTTGCAACAGGATTGGCTTATCGGTGTACTGGCGCAACTCAAAGAGCTGGCGGGCGGTATCTTCGGCGTTGTAGTTATGCACACTGATAACGTCGCTGTAGTCTATCACGCGGCGACCATCGGGGCCGGCTTGCCAGAGATGATCATACTGGCCCATGCCGACGGTGACCAGATGGTTGGGGGCGAGATGATGCACTTCATCGGCCATGCGACCAAGCCAGGAGAGCACCTGGGGCGCGTTGCCCTCGAGCCAGAAGTCATAATGATCCGGTTCGTTATGGATATCCCAGCCCAGAATGCGATCATCACCGGCAAAATTACCGACGATATCACGCAGATATTCGAGATGTTTCCACTCACCGGGGCTGCCCGGCTCAGGGAAGCTGTTGCTAAAATCGAAGAGTGTAACGAGCACCCGCATATCGAGGTCACCGGCAATTTGCACCAGTTCTTTCAGCCGTTTCACCGCCAGGTCTTTGCTAAACTCATAGGGCAGCAGAATGCGAATAGCATTGAGGCCCAGATGCTCATGGGCTACCTGTAGCTCACGTTGCATCTGGTGTGCGTCCCAGTTTCCCCACATATTTGCCCAGGGGCGCCATTGGGGATAGTAGTTGGCACCTTTGATGGTCACGGGCTGACCCAGACGGGTGAGATAGGCGCCGGAGACTTCGATAAAACCGCCCGGTGGCAGGCTGGTCGTATCGGCATCGGGTGGTTGTGGTTGCTCTTCGGGTTGATCGGGTGTTGCAGGTTGTGGATCGGCGGTGGCGGTCAGTTCGCGCCCCAGCAGGCCCAGCAGAATGCCCGCGTCGCCATGATCCTCAAACCGCGCTCGCTCAAACCACTGCACGGTGTAGGTCGCACCATCGTCGAGGGTAGCGCTCTGGGCCGGGCTGATGGGCAGACCAAAGAGCGCAAGACTCTCGGCCGCGCTGATGCCGGCATCGCCCAGCTCAAGGCCATAGCTGCGCCAGGTGGCTAAAAATGGCGAGCAGATATTCTGTTGGGTCTGGTCAAAAAAGAGGCAGCCTTCACGTGGCTGGTCGGCGGGCGGCGGGGAGGGCTGGCGCTGTGCCAGATCATCGGCACCGAGCCGGCCTAAGAGCACATCATACGGAGGTGCGTTTTCCGGATGGACTTCGAGCCGGGCGCGTTCAAACAGTTGCACCGTGATCGTGCCGTTGTCGGTTTCCTGTTCGCGGGCGGGACTTAAGGGATAGCCAAAGACGGGCAATCCGCCCTGTTCCTCCCAGAAGGTGCGCAAACGACCATCAATACAATCAACAATAACGGGCGCGGCTTCGGGAAAGCAGCGCGGTTCGGCTTGCGCTGGTGCCGCTGGCACCAGCGTGAGCGATACGAGCATGAGCAGCAACATGGTGAGATATCGTTGCATGGGAGCATACCTCGCTTTCGTTGAGTCGTGTAGCGTGAGGATACCAGTATGTTCCGCTTGTATGGGCCTGCCCACGGTTACCGAATCACAGCAATTGATGGGCCTATCTGCTAGCCAATCGGCTGTCCTGGGGTAACCGGGTGGTCGGGTTGAAGCAACACGACCTGGCCTGCTTCGTTGTAGGCGCCGAGCACCAGGACTTCGGACATAAAATCGGCAACCTGGCGTGGTGGAAAGTTCACCACAGCAACAATGGTGCGGTTCAAGAGATCGTCCTTCTGGTAAAGCGCGGTAATCTGAGCGCTCGATTGCTTAATCCCCAGATCACCAAAATCGATCCAGAGCTTGTAGGCGGGCTTCCGCGCTTTGGGAAAATCTTCTACGCGGATGATCCGACCAGTGACGAATGTTGATACGGGCAAAATCGTCAAACGTAACCAGATCCATACAGCAGGTGACATCCTTTCAGACCAGAAGAGAACAACGGTTACCGATGAGAAACAGCGCCTGGCTGTCCCTCATCGGCTGGCATAGCACGGATGATATGTTAGCTCTGTGGTTCGCTGGTTGTGAACCCAACGCCTTTGTGAGCACCATCGCAGAAGGGTTTATTTTCCGAAGCGCCACAGCGACAGAGATAGGCTTTGTTGCCTTTGACGGGGACTTCGTTGCCATTCGCATCGAGCACTTTGATTGTGCCTTCGAGGGCCAGCGGACCATTTTCAACAAGGGTAATGGTTACGGTTTCTTCAGCCATGATTTCTCTCTTTCTTGTTCTTGATTGTCAATAGAATCCAGATTTCCAGAGCGTTCAAGGTTGTTCAAGCTAGATTGTCATGCTCATGTCCATTATACGTGAATCCGGGGTGAGTAGGCAATAGGTGCTGGCAGAAGTTTGCCTGTTCACGAGATGATTCCTGCAAAACGGTATCCCCTGGTATTGCACCATGCAATACCGGGGATGCTAGAGTATGTATGGATTCGGTTATTGTGGTTCCAGGCCGCTGTTGATGTGGCTGAAGACTTCGCTGACTTTGCCGCCGAGCAGGGTCAGAATACCAATGACAACAATCGCAATAAGAACCAGAATAAGGGCATATTCGACCAGACCCTGACCTTCTTCCTTCGCAAAAAAGCTGCGTAACATTGCTTACTCACCCCCTTTCCTTGATGATTATGAACAATTCGTGTCCAGCACGATCTTGTTGACACCAGTTTGCCGGTTCGGCGTCTACAAAACGTCCACAGAGAGAGCCAACAAGATGCGAATCGGAAGCGATTGTTTGTTAAGAGAAGCTAGTGAATTACTTCACAAAATCGTCAGAGCATGGTATGATAGGTGAACCTGACGAATAGCCTCTTCACAAAAACCGGCTTGACTGTTATGATAGGGCCGTTGACAAATGGTCATCGGAGATATTGAGGAAACTATGACACTCGCTGAGAAGGCTCGAACCCTGCTCGAAGAATGGGTACAATCACCGAGCCTGCGTACTCACTGTGAAGCGGTCGCTTCATGTATGCGTTTTTTTGCCCAGCAACGGGACGCTGATGCCGATACCTGGGAGGCTGTCGGGATTTTGCACGATATGGATTATGAACGCTACCCCAACCCGGACTTGGATGAGACCGGCCACCCCTATATTGCAGTGGCCTATCTGCGTGAGCAAGGCTGGGATGAAGCCATCTGCCGGGCTATTTTGAGCCATGCCAACTATACCGGGGTGGAGCGAACAACACCGATGGAACGGGTGCTCTTTGCGGTCGATGAATTGTCGGGTTTTGTGACAGCGGTGGCCCTGGTGCGACCAGACCGCAACATTGCCAGCGTAAAGGTCTCATCGGTGAGCAAAAAGCTGAAAGACAAAGCGTTTGCAGCGAAAGTCAACCGCAGCGATATTGCTCAGGGTGCGGTTGAACTGGGCTTGCCGCTGGAACAACTGATACAGCAGGTGCTGCATGCTATGCAGCAGGATGCCGAAAAACTGGGCTTAAACGGCAGTACGAGCGATTAGTCAGCCGCAACCAGCTGCTGTCGCTGCTTTTCCCTGACTCAATCGGGTCAGGGAAAACCGGATCACCGCTGCCACATACCTGGCAGTACCCGTTCCCGGTGCGTCCCGGTACGAGATTGAGCCGTTTGTTCGGTCTTAACTGATTATTGACATATGGTTAGATAAATGGTATCATTCTTTTTGAAGGTATATCATTCCACGTACAGGATGTAAATCCGATGCTTGAAGCATATTTGCCCATCTTTGTATTGTTTCTGTTCGCGCTCTTTGTGGCAGTCTTTGTGATTAGCTTTTCTGCGCTGCTTGGCCCACAGAAACCCGGTGAGCGCAAGCTAAAGCCATATGAGTCAGGGATGGAACCGATTGGGCAGGCGATACGACGCTTTCCGGTCAAGTTCCATGTCGTGGCTATGCTCTTTATTTTGTTTGATATTGAAGTGGTCTTTTTCTTGCCGTATGCCCTGGTTTTCCGCGAATTAAGCGTGTATGGGCTGGCTGTGATGGGTGTCTTCTTTCTGATTCTGGTGGTTGGGTTTGTGTATGAGTGGAAGAAAGGAGCATTACAATGGGAATAGAGCAAAAAGCCGGAAATCTGGGTTTTATTACAACGACGTTGGATGCCGCTGTCAACTGGGGCCGTACCAATGCAATGTGGCCGTTGACGTTTGGGCTGGCTTGCTGCGCGATTGAGATGATGGGTGCGCAGGCCAGCAATTATGATCTCTCACGCTTTGGGATGGAAATCAACCGTCCTTCACCGCGCCAGGCCGATCTCCTGATTGTGTCGGGGCGGGTGTCGCGTAAAATGGCACCGGTGGTGCGCCGCCTCTACGACCAGATGAGCGACCCGAAATGGGTCATTGCCATGGGTGATTGCGCTTCGTGTGGGGGGGTCTTTAATAATTACGCGATTGTGCAAGGGGTCGATGAAATTGTTCCGGTGGATGTGTTTGTGGCGGGTTGCCCACCTCGTCCGGAAGCCTTGATCGATGGCATTATGATGCTCCATGACAAGGTGCGGCGGGAGACGTTAGCTGGCAAGAGAGAGTCCGAATCCGGTGCGGGTTGAACAGAACGAGCCGGTGACGGCATAATCGTGCTGGCACATGTGCCAAAGCGAGTGGAGGCAGCATGGCAATAGATAATCAGACTGTTCTGCAACGAGTCTCTTCGGCCTTCCCCGATGCAGTGCTATCGAGCAGCACGTTTAGGGATGATCTCACCGTGCAAATAGCCGCTGATCATCTGGTGGCCGTGACGCAGTTTTTGCGCGATGACGCTGAGTTGCGCTATGTCTTGCTCGAAAATTTGTGCGGGGTTGATTATCTCGGTCGAGAGCCACGGTTTGAGGTGGTCTATCATCTCTTCTCGTTAGCCCAGGTCCATCGTCTCTGCCTGAAGGTGGGTGTGCCTGAAGAGCACCCGCATGTGCCGTCGGTGGTGGAGGTATGGCCGACCGCCAACTGGCAAGAGCGCGAGGCCTATGATATGTTTGGCATTATCTTTGATGGTCACCCGTCGCTGGAGCGTATTTTGATGCCCGACGATTGGGAGGGCCACCCACAACGCAAAGATGTTCCACTCGGTGGCGAAGAGGTGGCGTTTACCTTCAATGCCGAGCAAATCTACGCCCACAAGGTCTTTGCCAAAGAGTAGCGAGAAAGGTCCCGTCCGATGTCAACAGCAACGCTGCATGTACCTAGCCCCAGTGAGATAACCAGGCCCGCAATGGCCGGTGAAAAAGAGACCATGGTGCTCAATCTGGGGCCAAACCATCCCAGTACCCACGGGGTGTTGCGCCTGGTGGTTGAGCTTGATGGCGAAACCGTGGTCAATGTCGCCCCTGATATTGGCTTTCTCCATACCGGCATCGAAAAGAATATGGAGTACAAGACCTACCAGAAGGCGCTGGTGATGACCGATCGCACCGACTATCTGGCGCCGCTCTCCAATAATCTGGGCTATGTGCTGGCGGTCGAAAAGCTGTTGCAGTGTGACATCCCACTGCGTGCGCAGACCGCACGGGTGTTGCTCACCGAGTTGACGCGGATTGGCTCGCATTTGGTGTGGTTGGGCACGCACGCGCTTGATCTGGCGGCGATGAGTGTCTTCCTCTATGCGTTTCGTGAACGTGAGCAAATTCTGGATATTTTTGAACTGGTCAGCGGCGCCCGCATGATGACCAGTTACTTTCGTATTGGTGGGCTGGCCTATGACCTGACGGCGGACTTCTTGCCCACCGTGCGCCGCTTTCTCGAAGACATTCCGGCCCATATTGATGAGTATGAAGATTTGCTGACGCATAACCCGTTGTGGCTGGAACGAACGGTGGGCGTTGGTGTGATAGATGCCGATGCGGCGCTGGCGTATGGCTTGAGCGGGGCTAATCTGCGTGCGAGCGGGGTATCGCTGGATATGCGCAAACTGGCGCCGTACTGTGGCTATGAGACCTACGATTTCGAGATACCCGTCGGTCAGAGCGGCGATATCTATGACCGCTATCTGGTACGGCTTGAGGAGATGCGCCAGAGTGTGCGAATATGTTGGGAAGCGTTTAAACGATTAGAGCAAATGGGACCGGGGCCATATGTCACTGCTGACCGCAAGGTCGCACCGCCCCCCAAGCACGAGATTACCCATAGTATGGAGTCGCTGATCCATCACTTTAAGCTCTGGACTGAAGGCTTTAAAGTGCCGCGTGGTGATGCCTATCTTGCAATCGAGTCGCCACGGGGGATTCTGGGGGTGTATGTGGTGAGCGATGGCGGGCCAAAGCCGTACCGTGTGCATTTTCGGGCACCGTCTTTCATTAACCTCCAATCGTTACCGCATATGGCAAAAGGTGGGATGATGGCCGACCTGGTTGCCCTGATTGCCAGTATGGACCCGGTGCTGGGTGAAGTAGACCGTTAAGCTGTTGGTTTGATTGAGGACCTATGTTACAAGAAACCTGTGCCGCTCAGATAGAGGCCATTCTTGCACGCTATGATCATCCGCGCAGTGCGGTGTTGCCGTTGCTCTACCTGGCGCAAGATACCTATGGGTATCTGACCAATGAAGCCATTCTGGAGGTAGCCAACTTGCTCAATCTACCGCAAACGGATGTGTTTGAGGTAGTGAGCTTTTACACCCTGTTTTATGACTATCCCGTAGGCAAGTGGGTGCTGCAAGTGTGTGACGATGTGCCGTGTTGCTACCTCGGCGCTGAGGAGGTACTGGCAGCGCTAGCCCAGAAGCTCGGTGTGCGTGAAGATCAGTTGACGCCGGATGGTCACTTTCTGGTGCAACGGGTCAAGTGCCTGGCAGCATGCCATCGCGCACCAGTCGTACAGGCCAACCTCGATTATATCTATGACGTCACCCCGGAGCGGGTAGATGAGTTGCTGCGATCGCTGCGTGAACGGATTGGGTCGGGCGAAGTGCTGAGCGTTTCGGGCGCAACCGCGGAAGACTATGAGTATGCACCGGCTGGTCACGTGCGTATGATTGAGCGGCGACTGGGCGACATACCAGCACCGCCTGCCCATGCTGCCAATGCAGCACCAGTGGCCGATGAGCCAGCATCCCAGGTCGAAACTGATGTAGAAACCGATCGTACAAATGGAGTGGATCATGCTGCCGGCACCAGCGGATAGCTTTTTTACCACCGATACGGTTTGCATTGTCCATGACGATTGTGTCGCTACGCATGCGCTTGCGCCGCAGAGTGTCGATCTTATCGTGACCTCGCCGCCGTATAATGTGGATATTGCCTATGCCTCACACGCAGATGGTGGCTCGTATGCCAGCTATCTGGCATTTAGCGAGCAGTGGCTGGCGCGTTGTCTGGAGTGGCTCAAGGATGATGGTCGTCTGTGCCTGAATATTCCGCTGGATAAAAATAAAGGTGGGCAGCAAAGCGTGGGCGCCGATCTGACCACCCTGGCAAAGCAGGTGGGCTATCAGTATCATTCGACGATTATCTGGAATGAGAGCAACATTTCGCGGCGCACGGCCTGGGGCTCGTGGATGAGCGCCTCGGCGCCCTATGTGATTGCGCCGGTTGAGCTGATTGTGGTACTCTACAAACGGCAGTGGAAGAAAATCGACGGTCGGCGCGAGTCGGGCATTACGCGCGATGAGTTTATGGAGTGGACCAATGGGGTCTGGTCGTTTTCGGGCGAGAGTAAAAAACGCATCGGTCATCCTGCGCCCTTTCCCAAAGAACTGCCACGCCGCTGTATCAAGCTCTTTAGCTTTGTGGGCGATACCGTGCTTGACCCGTTTATGGGTAGTGGCACGACCCTGATTGCGGCGGCGTTGCATGATCGTCTGGCGGTGGGCATCGATATTGATGCGGGCTATTGTGATCTGGCCCGGAAGCGGCTTCTGGCTGAAGCATCTATCGAGCAGCAGCGTTGGTATAACCTTGTTGAGCCTGGAGAGGTACAGGTGTAACTGATGGTTCTGACTGAGCATATCATTCAGCGCGAACTGGATGTGCCAAATATCGCCAATTTTGATGTGTATCTGGCGCATCATGGGTACGAGGCGTTGCGCATCGCCCTGAGCCAGTATCAACCGGCTGATCTGGTCAAAATGGTCAAAGATGCCGGATTGCGTGGTCGTGGTGGCGCTGGTTTTCCCACCGGGGTAAAGTGGGGCTTTTTGCCGGCCGGGGTGTACCCACGTTATCTGCTCTGTAATTGTGATGAGAGCGAACCTGGAACGTTTAATAACCATCAGATTATCGATCTCAACCCGCATCAGCTGATTGAAGGCATTATTATCTCATCCTATGCGATTGAAGCAAATAAAGCCTATATTTACGCTCGTGGTGAGTTTGGAGCCGCTGCGCGGACCATGGAGCATGCGATTGCGCAGGCATATGCAGCCGGCTTTCTGGGCAAAAATATTCTGGGCAGTGGGTTTGATCTCGATATGTATGTGCATCGCGGTGCGGGGGCCTATATCTGCGGTGAAGAGACAGCGTTGATGGACTCGCTCGAAGGCAAAATCGGTCAGCCACGCCTGAAACCGCCCTTTCCGGCGGTGGCCGGTCTCTATGGCAAGCCGACGATTATTAACAATGTGGAGACCCTGGCAAATGTACCACCGATTGTACGCAAAGGGGTCGATTGGTACCGCAGCCATGGCACCGAAAAGAGTCCCGGCACCAAAGTCTTCTCACTGTGCGGGCATGTGCGCAAGCCAGGAAACTATGAACTGCCGTTTGGGGTTTCATTGCTCGATTTGATCTATGACCCGGCCTATGGTGACGGGATGATTGCCGACCGTGCAGTGAAAATTGTGGTACCTGGCGGTGCATCTGCGCCCTGGCTCACCGGTGATCAACTCAATATTCCGCTGGATTATGAGTCGCTTGCCAGTGCCGGGTCGATGCTCGGTTCGGGCGGCGTGATTGTGCTGAACGATACGGTGTCCGCGCCGCATGTGGCCTACAAAATGGACGAGTTCTTTAAGCATGAGAGCTGTGGCAAGTGTACCCCCTGTCGAGAAGGGACGCACTGGCTGGTGCGGGTGTTGCACCGTATGAACCACGGCCATGCGGAGACCGATGATATTCCGGTGCTGCATGATATTTACCGCCAGATGGAAGGTAACTGCTTCTGTCTGCTCGGTGAAAGTGCGGTCATGCCGATTAAGAGTGCGCTGAAGCTCTTCCCAGAGGAATTTGAAGGCCTGACCCACATGAAGGGGTAGCCATCCGTGTTGCAGTGTCAGTGTTGCAGTGGTTGATAGGACGTCGCTAGAAGGGAGCGGTCTTTGGCTGACATACATCTTACCGTTGATGGCGTGTCGGTAACGGTGCCGCCAGGAACAAACGTAGTTGATGCGGCTCGGAGTGTTGGTATTGCCATCCCGGTCTTCTGTTATCACCCGCGTATGAAAGCGGTCGGGATGTGTCGGATGTGTCTGGTTGCAGTGGGTACGCCCAAATTAGATCGGGCAACCCGTGAACCAGTGCTTGATGACCAGGGTCGTCAGGTGATCGCTATGATGCCCAAACTCCAGACTGCCTGCACGACGCCTGTGAGCGAGGGCATGGTTGTGCTGACCACCACGGAAGAGGTACAATTTGCCCAGCGCGGTGTGTTAGAGTTTCTGCTCACCTCGCACCCGTTGGATTGCCCGGTGTGCGATAAAGGCGGCGAATGCCCGCTGCAAAATCTCACGATGGAATGGGGGACCGGGCAATAGTCGCTTTGATTATAGCGATAAGATGCATTTTGAGAAACCGGTACGGCTGGGTGATTTGATTTTGCTCGACCGTGAGCGCTGTATTCTGTGTGGCCGGTGTGTACGATTTCAAGATGAGATAGCCGGCGATGCGGTGCTGGGGTATGGTACTCGTGGGCGGAACTGGCACATTATTAGCAAGAGTGACCCGCCATTTGATAGCAAATTCAGTGGCAATACCACCGATATCTGCCCGGTAGGAGCACTCACAACCGCCGACTTCCGTTTTCGCGCGCGCGCATGGGAACTCCGACCGGTACCCTCAATTTGCAATCATTGCCCAGTGGGCTGCAATATCACGTTTGATATGCGCTATCAGCAGATTATGCGGGTGATGCCGCGTGAAAATGCAGCTGTCAATGATATCTGGATCTGTGATAAAGGCCGTTTTGGGCATCGCTTTGTGGAAAGTCAGGAGCGTTTGACCCAACCCCTAGTGCGGCGTGGGGATCGGCTCGAACCGGCCACCTGGAACGAAGCGCTTGATCTCATCGCAACACGTCTGGCCGACATCCAAGCCCGCCATGGCGGTGAGGCTATTGGCGGACTGGCCGGTGAACGTCTGGCGAACGAAGATCTGTTCCTGTTTCAACGGCTCTTCCGCGATATGTTGAATAGCCCGAATCTGGATCACCATTGTGGTAGCCCGGCTGAACCACCCGACGATGAACTGGGCGTGCTACTTGGCCCTGGAAGCGGCACCAATCTGATGGAACTGGGCAAAGGCACGACCGTGCTGGTGATTGGCGCTGACCCGGAAGAAGAAGCACCGATCTATCGCTTGCGCCTGCGTGGCATTGCCGACCGTGGCGGTGAACTGATTGTGGCCCATACCCGCCCAACACGACTGGAAGCCTCGGCGACGCACGCGCTGCGTTATCGGCCCGGCAGTGGTGCGCTTCTGGCACGTGCGCTGCTGAGCCTGGTGTTTGCGCAAGTGGGCAGCAGTAAACTATCACAGCGCACACCAGGAATAGCCGAACTTGAAACAGCCGCGAAAAAGCTCAAACTGGCAAGCGCAGCGCAGGGCCTGGGATTGGATGAAGCGGCGATCACCGCAGCGGCCGAGCGCATAATGCAGGCCGATCATGTGCTGATTGTGTATGGCGCTGACACATTGAGCAGTGGCCCATCATTAGCCCATGATCTGGGCTGTCTCTTGCTGCTGCTGGGCAAAGCTGGCAAACCCAACAGCGGTATGCTGCCGCTGCTGCCCCAGGGCAACTCACGCGGTGCGCTCGATATGGGCATCCGCCCCGACAAAGGGCCGGGCTATACCGCACTCGAAAAGCGCGGTCTGAGTGCTGCCGAGATGTGGGGGGCTGCGCTGGAAGGTCGCATCCGCGCGATGTATGTGCTGGGCCTGGATCCCGCAGCGGTTCACCCGCAGACGCATGCAGCACTGGCCAAGCTCGATTTCCTGATTGTGCAAGATATGTTCCTCAGCGAAACAGCGCAACAGGCTCACGTTGTGCTTCCCGCGGCCTCCGTCGTCGAACGCGATGGCAGCTATACCAATGCCGAGCGACGAGTGCAGCGTGCGCGTAAGGGCCGTGAAACGCCTGGTGAGAGCCGACCTGAGTGGCTTGTGATCCAGGACATTGCGCAGCGGCTCTCCGGGCTGATCCATGCATCCAATGGTCACGATGCCTCATCACGCAAGGCGGGCAAAGGCAAACGCAGTGAGCGCAAAGCAGCGAGTAGCGAGGAAGCCGCTGTGCTCAGTTCGTTGCTGCTACGCTGGGATTATATGACCGTAAGTGATGTTGCGTTGGACATTGCCGAAATAGTACCAGGCTATAGCGGTATCACCCACGAGGCCCTTGGACGTACCGGCACCATAGGCAACTGGGGCCGTCAGACCAATGAAGCATTCTACTACGATGGCACCAACTACGAAAATACCGAAGGCATCGGTATCCAATATCCGGCCCGAGCCGAACAGAGCAACTTCCGCTTCTCGGTCAAGCCGTATGAAGTAAAGCCATTCAGCGGCGATCAGCGTTACCCATTTGTGTTGCTGGTGCAAAAAGTGCTGTATGACAGCGACCCGCTGCTCCGCGACTCCCGTGTGCTGCCGCACGTCTCTGCGGCGTATGTTGCGCTGAACACCGCCGATGCCCAACGCCTGGGCATTCGCTCCGGCGCACGCGTGCGGGTGACATCCGCCGCCGGTAGCCTGGAGTTGTCCGCACGCGTGTTTGCCGACATGCCCGCAGGCAGTGTCCTGATCCCAGCATTGCTCGCTGATGCGCCAGTGGCCCAATTGCAGACCGGGCCACAAACACGTGTCACGGTGGAATTGATAGAAGGGTAGACCATCAGAATGGATGATATCGTCGTTCAGGTGCTCATTATGCTGGTACAGGTGGTTGTGTTGGTGCTCGCCATAAGCACGGGCTTTGCCTATCTAACGCTGTTTGAGCGGCGTTTGCTAGCACGTATGCAAAACCGGGTCGGCCCCAATCGCGCTGGCCCTGGTGGCTTTCTGCAACCCGCCGCCGATGCGGTCAAACTTTTCTTTAAAGAGGATGTCATCCCGACCCTAGTTGATCGTGGCGTCTACCTGCTGGCACCGGCCCTGGCCGTCATTCCTGCACTGTTGATCTGGGCCGTGATTCCTTTTGGCTGTTTGAATATCGCTGGTGATTACCAGGCATGTTTTGCCGACCCCGCGACCAATCCCAACCTGCACAATATCTTTCAGCTTGCCGATATCGATATCGGGGTGCTCTATCTGCTCGCTATCACCTCTATTGGCGTGTATGGCATTACACTAGCGGGCTGGGCTAGCAATAGCAAATATGCTATGCTCGGCGGTATTCGCGCTTCAGCTCAGCTCATATCGTATGAACTGGCGCTGAGTTCGGCCGTGCTGGCAGCCGTGATGATGGCGGGCACCTTAAGCACCCATGAGGTTATCTACCAACAGATGACCATGTGGTTTGTGATTCCACAGCTGTTGGGGTTTGTGCTCTTTTTGATCAGTGGGACAGCTGAACTGGTACGGGCGCCTTTTGATCTGGTAGAAGCCGAACAGGAATTGACCAGCGGCTATAATGCCGAATATGGCTCGATGAAGTTTGCCCTCTTCTTTATGTCCGAATACATCAAGATGATTGCGATCAGCGCCATCGCGGTGACGCTCTATCTGGGAGGCTGGAATGCGCCGGGGCTGGAGTTGCTCGGTTCGCTGATGACTGGGATGGCTGGTCCACTCGTCGGCTCTATTGCGGTGGGTCTGGCTTCGTTCCTGGTGTTCCTGGTCAAAGTGGTGCTTATCCTCTTCCTTTTCGTCTGGATGCGTGCCTCATGGCCGCGTGTGCGTTATGATAAACTGATGTATATGGGCTGGAAATGGCTACTCCCGCTGGCATTGCTCAATGTTGCCATGACCGCAGTCTTCGTGGTAGTGTTACCCGATGCGTTGATCCATTCCGTGGCCTTGTTTGTCGCAAGCCTGGTGGTGATGGCCGTTGCCTATGTGGTATCAAGTCGGGTTAAGCCCGCACCATCACGATCACGCATCAAGATGGTGCAGCCGGAAGTTCCTCGGCGTCCATCATCATAGCGGCACGAGCGACCTATGCCTATGATACGATGGGTTATCCGAGAGATGTTGAGTGGAGATTGAGCACGAAAAACGATGTTCATCGGTTCGTATAGAGACATACACATGACTAGATAAGGAGTGCTCATGTTTGGGGAACTCTTGAAAGGGTTGCAGACAACCCTCCGATATATGTTCCGTCCACCCGTTACGGTGCAGTATCCAGACGTGAAACGGCCAGTGCGTGAACGCTTTCGCGGCCGTCATGAATTAAAGCGCTTTGCCAATGGGCAGGAACGCTGCATTGGCTGCTCGCTCTGTTCGGCGGCATGTCCGGCCGATGCGATCCTGGTGGTGCCGGCCGAAAATAATCTCGAACAGCCCACATCGCCTGGCGAGCGCTATGCCGCAACCTATGAAATCAACATGCTGCGCTGTATCTTTTGTGGGTACTGTGAGGATGCCTGTCCTACCAATGCCATTGTGCTTGAGCATCAATATGAGCTCTCGTTCTATGATCGCCAGACATCAATTTATACCAAAGACATGTTGCTGGTGCCACCCGATCAAGGCCACGGCGAGATACCGCCGATCTTAACCCAACTGGGCGATAAACGTCCGAGCCCGCCAGCACAGATTGATCTGTGATTTCGGATACATGGTGTTGTTGCAACCAGATGACACAGACGGTCAGGCAATCGTGCCGACCCAGGAAGGCGTAAAACAGATCAGACCCGCTTCGGGGTGTTTTGCGTCCTCGCCCTTTCTTGAGATGAGGTCTTTATGGAATTTGTGATGTTCTTCGCAACAGCAGCGATTGCACTCATCGGCGCTCTTGCCATGGTACTTAGCCCCAATGCCGTTCACAGTGCGCTCTTCTTATTGCTCAATTTTGCGGCAATCTCGGTGCTGTTTTTACTGCTCCGTTCACCCTTTCTCTTTGCCATTCAGCTGACCGTCTATGCCGGCGCGATTATGGTGCTCTTTCTCTTTGTAGTGATGTTATTGGGCGCTGAGCGGGCCGATGCGACCCAGGACCGGCTGGCCTGGCAACGTCCCCTGGCACTCGGCTTAGCACTTGTGCTGCTCATCGAAGCGGTCTTTATCAGCGTGACCACTATTCCTCAGACCCCCGCGGTCGCCAGCCCTGAAGCAGAGGCGTTTGCCGCACCGGCCAATCTGGGGAGTGTGCTGCTCACGACCTATGTGTTACCATTGCAAATCACCGGGATTATTTTGCTCGTCGCGATTGTTGGCGTGGTGGTGCTCAATCAACGGGCGCGATTACGCCATTCGCTTGAGTTAGAACAGAAGTGACCAGACAGCAAGGGATAGCGCTATGGTACCCACAGACTACTATGTGTTGCTCAGTGCAGCCCTGTTCACCATTGGTGTGCTAGGCGTATTGCTGCGACGCAATGCGATTGTGTTGTTTATGTCGGTTGAATTGATGCTGAACGCGGCAAATCTCGCACTCGTTGCATTTGCCTATCGGCATGCCAATATTGATGGTCAGGTGCTCGTCTTTTTTGTCATCTCCGTTGCCGCCGCCGAAGTAGCAGTGGGTCTCGCCCTGCTGGTGACCATCTTTCGTACCCGCAGTACCACCGATGTTGATGAAGTAAGTACGCTACGCGGATAGGTGGCGCAAGGAGACAGATAAACTATGGCAAACGTTCTGTGGCTTATTCCGCTCTTGCCACTGCTTGGGTTTCTCTTGAACGTACTGGTCGTCTGGCGCGATAGTGATGCCGCCCGGCGTGAACGCAATGCTGGCTATATTGCCTGTGGCGCGGTCGGTCTAGCCTTTGTGCTCGCGTTTATCGCGTTCATTGAGCTCGCCATGTTACCGCACGAAGAGCAGCATATGCATGTGGTACTCTGGGAGTGGATCAACACGGGGAGCTTTTCTGTACCCATTGGTCTGCTCTTCGACCCGCTCTCATCAGTTATGGTGTTGCTGGTCACCGGTGTTGGCACACTCATCCATGTCTACTCCATCGGTTATATGCATAATGATGAACGGGTGGTGCGTTATTTTGCCTATCTCAACCTGTTCATTGTCATGATGCTGATGCTGGTCATGGCCGACAATCTCCTGTTGCTCTTCCTTGGCTGGGAAGGTGTGGGCTTGTGTTCCTTCTTGCTGATTGGTCACTGGTTTGAGCGCAAGACCGCCAGCGATGCCGCCGTGAAAGCCTTCGTGGTCAACCGTATTGGCGATGCGGGCATGCTGCTGGCTATGATGACCATCTTTGCTCATTTTGGCACCCTGAGCTTTGTGGGCGAAGAGAGCTTTCTGGAGCGTGCACGTGAGATTGCCGGGCAATATGTAACGATACCGGGGCAACCCACCTGGATTTTGCTCACCACGGGCATCTCGTTGCTACTGCTCGTTGGGGTCACCGGCAAATCCGCCCAATTGCCGCTCTTTGTCTGGCTGCCCGATGCAATGGCGGGTCCGACCCCCGTATCGGCCCTGATCCATGCCGCAACCATGGTCACCGCCGGTGTCTATCTGATGGCTCGTACCCATTCGATCTTTACGCTCTCACCTACGGCGCAGAGTGTCGTGACCTTTGTAGGCGTCGCAACCGCCCTGATCGGCGGAACCGCCGCGATTGCGCAATGGGATATTAAACGCGTGCTAGCTTACTCCACCGTGTCGCAGCTTGGCTATATGGTCGCTGCCGCCGGTATGGGCGCCTATGCCGTTGCCATTTTCCATCTGCTCACCCACGGCATCTTTAAAGCCCTGCTCTTTCTTGCCAGCGGCTCGGTCATCCACGGTGCGCACGATGTACAGGATATGCGGCGCATGGGTGGCTTGCGTAAGGCAATGCCCACAACGTTTCGGGTCTATGCGATTGGTGCAATTGCCCTGGCAGGCATCTTCCCGCTCGCTGGTTTCTGGAGCAAGGATGAGATTCTGGCAACTGCCTGGGGCAAAGGCCAGATTGGCATCTTCGCTATCCTGTTTATCACTTCCATGTTGACCGCATTCTATATGGGTCGGCAAATCGCGCTGGTCTTCTTTGGCGAGCAACGTGATTCCAGCTACCACGCCCATGAGAGCGGACCCATGATGACCTGGCCGCTCTGGATCCTCGCCGTCGGTGCCGTGATTGGTGGTGCGATGAACTTGCCCGTGCTCCATACGCTCACCCACTGGTTAGAGCCAGTGCTTGAAGAAGAGGGCAAAGCGTTTGATCTCACAACGCTCATCCTGGCGCTGGTTGCCACCGGTGCCGCAGTTGGTTCGGCCTATGGTGGTCTGCGCTATTATATGCACAACGCCCATCGCATTAAACCCAATCGCCAGGATCCGCTCTACCGTTATTTTGGCGACATCTGGAATATGTTTGAAGAAGCATGGTACGTAGACCAGACCTATGAGCGTTACACCGTCGTGCCTTGGTACCGCTCGCTTGCCGGTTTCCTTGGTGAGATCTTTGATCCCCAGGGCATTGATGGCATGGTGCATGGTGTTGCCCGGCTGGTGCAGGGTGCCGCCGCCGGGGTGCGACTGGTGCAAAATGGCTATGTCCGCACCTATGCGCTGGTCTTTCTGACAGGGGTTATCGCAATCATTGGCTATCTCGTGATAGCATGGTGAAAGAACAATGAATCAACTGGGTTTTCCGCTTCTGTCGATTATTCTCTGGCTGCCGGCACTTGGCGCGTTGCTCTTATTGCTCCTACCACGGGATCAAGCAGCGCTTCAGCGACAGGTAGCCCTGGCCGTTTCAGTCGTCGTCTTTGCCTTTTCATGCGTTTTGCCGGTCTATTTTCAGGCTGAGGGCCTGGAAACACCAGTCATGCAGTTTGTGGACCAGGTGCCCTGGATTCCATCGTGGGGTATCTCATATCTCATAGGCATCGACGGCATCAGTCTGTGGCTGATAGTGCTGACAACGTTTCTCACCCCATTTGCGCTGCTCTCCAGTTGGGGCGCTATCACTACCCACGTGCGATCCTTCCAGATGTTGATGCTGCTGCTCGAAACGGCCATGCTGGGCGTTTTTGTTGCGCAAGACCTGTTCCTGTTTTACGTCTTCTGGGAGTTTTCGCTCATTCCAATGGCCTTTATGATTGGCATCTGGGGCAGTGAGCGTCGGGTGTATGCGGCGGTCAAGTTCTTTATCTACACCTTTGCCGGTTCCGTCTTGATGCTGTTGGCAATCATCGTGCTGGCGTTTCTGCACCAACAAGCCATAGGCCAGACAGACATCACCTTCAACATGATGACCCTGACCCAGCATATCCAGAGCGGCGAATGGGTGATCGATACGAACATGGCACGGGCACTCTTTGGTGCATTCTTCCTGGCCTTCGCCATCAAAGTCCCCATCTGGCCGTTACACACCTGGCTACCCGATGCCCATGTGCAGGCACCCACCCCTGCCTCGGTCATTCTGGCCGGCGTGCTGCTCAAACTGGGTTCCTATGGGCTTATCCGCTTTAACCTCACGCTCTTTCCCGAAGCATCCCGCTGGGCCGCACCGGCTATCGCCATTCTTGCCGTTATCGGTATTCTCTATGGCGCCGTGCTGGCCTATGCCCAGAGCGATATGAAAAAACTGGTGGCCTATTCATCGGTCAGTCATATGGGTTTTATTGTTCTGGGAACATTTGCCTTAAATGTCGAAGGCGTGAGCGGCGCGATTATTCA
>JAAURD010000268.1 GCA_012034075.1 Chloroflexaceae bacterium
ACCGCCAACACTGCTGCACCGCTGCCCAGCAGTTGCAAAAAGCGCCGGCGGGTCAGGGCGTATCGCAGCCATCGATTCATCTTCTGGTCTCCTTTTCGCTATATCGGATTATGATTACCCATTTGCTGCTGATTGGTGCTCCGGTTCATCAGGAGCCGGGAGCGACGGTACTGTCTGCACCATGTGGTGCAGTAATGGTCTCATGGCATTGCTCATGCTGCTGACCATGCCAATACTGGAAAGAAAGACAGCAAAGATGATACCGGTATGGAGCAAAAAGACACTGGCAATATTGATCGTCCCTGGTAACATGGCAAGCACCATATTCTGCTGCATATTGTGCTTCATCTGCCGCGCCAGGTCAAACAGCACGGGCAGCTGTTGCAGACTCTGTTCCATCAAGACTACCTGGGCCGTGTCGGTGGCAATGGTGGTTGCACCGCGTAACGATACCGACACCTGCGCCTGTTTCAGTGCTATCGAGTCATTGATGCCATCACCGACAAAGCAAACCGTGCGGCCCTCACGCTGGAGCTGTGCGACCAGGCTGGCTTTCTCCTGCGGCAGCACTTCGGCAAAGACATGGTCAATGCCGAGTTGATCGGCAAGATGCTGCGTCGGCTGCACGTGATCGCCCGAAATAATCGCCAGTTGCACCCCCCGCCGATGCAAATCTGCGACCACCTGTGCTACCTCTGGGCGGATCGTCGTATGCAGTTCAACCACGCCCGCAAGCTGGTCATTGACCGCAACATACACCAGGGTATGGCCTGCTTGCTGACCCCGTTCCTGGAGCAACTGGACATCATCAGGCAAGGCAATGTGTTGCACCTGCATAAAGCGCATACTTCCCACCCGGACGATCTGTCCATCTTGCAAACAGACACGCAGTCCATAGCCCGGCGCATAGGTCGCCTCGTCCCGTTTTGGAATCACCAACTGACGCGTATGGGCTTCATCAAGAATGGCACGGGCTATCGGGTGAGACTGACGCTGTTCAGCGGCGGCGGCCAGTTGCAGCACGGTAGACTCAGCATAACCGCCATAGGCTGTGATACTGCCCACATGTGGCTGTTCGTGGGTCAGCGTACCGGTCTTGTCGAACACCACCGTATCTACCTTTGCCAGGGTTTCCAGCGCTCGACCATCCTTTATGAGAATGCCATGCTCGGCGGCAATATGCAGAAAGTTCAACACACTCAGTGGACCGCTAAACCGGACATGCACACCAATAGAACAGCATGCAACCGCAATGGCAGCGGTCGTTCCCAGCACCGGCAGGGTTGCCAACGCCAACAGGACCATCGGGAGGGCCAGCGTGTCCGACATACGCACCCCCAGCAATTCGGTGGTCGTCTGATACGCTGCTGTCTGGTTCAGTACCGCACTAATGCGGGAAGCAACAGTTGTGGCACCGGCCTGTTCGACCTGGATATGCAGACGCCCGGCCAGTACGATGGTTGAGGCGTAAACGGCATCACCATGACTCTTTTCGGCCGGCTGGGCTTCACCGGTGAGCATATGCTGGTCGATGCTGGCGGTGCCCGCCTGAATCGTGCCATCAACCGGAACCATTTCACCGGCGCCAACAACCACAATATCTCCGACCTGCAGCTGCTCAAAGGGCAGCTGCATCTCGGTACCGTTGTGTACTACCCAGACAAAACGGGGCGTTTCGCCGAGCAAATTGACCAGGCGCTGGCTTGATTGACGGCGGGTCTTGTGGATGACCATATTGATTGGCACAAAAATAACATACCAGATCGCCAGTTCCCAGAATTTGGCGGTCACAAGCATGGCAATGGTGAGAATACTTGCCAGGGACATCAACCCGAATCGTCGTTCATGCACCAGTTCGTGGTATCCACCAGCCAGAAACCAGGCATTGGTATAGAGTAATCCGGGGATACTCAGCAGCAGCAATGGCGGCGCAACAAACAGACCGGCATTGACCAGACCAAAGGTTGCCACCGCAACCGCCAGTTGCCGCCGCAACGCCTGCGCTTCGGGATCAGGTTCGTCGGGGGTATCATCGGCCCCGGCCAGCAGACGGGCATACTGCTGGCGAGCATCACCCACAATGGGCAGGTTCTCGACCTTCAGCCTGCGTACACGGGCGGGCAAGAGCGGCAGCAGGTAGGCACGTACCAGGTTGGTACTGGCGTCTATGGTCTGGTCAATCCATGGGTCGATCTGCTGCTCCTGGAAGTCGGCCAGATGCTGAACGGCGGTCCGTGTGGTCGTATCCAGCGGTGTGCCCGCCAGGTGCTGCTCGGCAAACCGGCAGACACGGTCAATCACCGGGGAGACATAAGTACGCTGTGTTGCATCGATCAAGGCAAGCACATCAGGAGTATCTGGGGCAGGCGAAGGCGCAGACGTCTGACCATCGGTAGCCAGCAATTCGCCCAGTGGTTTGTGGCTTCTCCGCCGATAGGTCTTCTTACTGGCGTCGATCCATTCGGTAAACATAGAGACGCGCTCCAGAATTGTGTTAGCAGAACGCTGATGAACAGCTGAAACGAACCAGGGATAGATGTTTGTTTTGCCTACAGCATGACCATTGGCAGTATAGCCGTTCCGGGGGTGGTTGTCAATATGTTACTCGGCTTCATTGTCTTTCAACCAACAATCAGGTACAATACAAAAGCGTCATCGGTGTATCGTCTGTTCGATACCTTGTTGCGCATTGCAGAAATACGAGAAGTAGAGTATGATACCCGTTATTCTACCTTGAGCATTCATTTGCATATGTCATGTATTCCATGGTTCGATTGTGGTATAATCCATCGCGTTTGCTTCCATATATTCGCAGCATGGGTATATCGCTCGGGTAAAGTGCAAAGCATGCACAGGGTGACTGGTCTGAATATCGGGTGTATATGCAAAAAGGAGCAGGACGATGCAAGCAAATAGCCAACGGAACGGCCTATCACTGTTGATTCTGATAGCCGTATTGTTTCTATCTGCCTGTGCTGGTGGCGCTCAAGCCCCGGCCGGCAACCAGGCGGGCAGTGCCGATGAAAGCGGTGATGGCGCTGGTGCAACCATCACGGTTGGCTCAAAAGATTTTACCGAGCAGTTTATTCTCGGCGAGATGTATGCGCTGATTCTCGAAGATGCTGGCTTTACGGTAGAGCGCAAGCTGAACCTGGGCGCCACACCAGTGGCCCAGACGGCGCTGGAGAGCGGGGAAATTGATCTTTATCCCGAATACACCGGCACCGGATTGTTAACCATATTGAAACTCCCCGTCTCTAGCGATCCGGAAGCGGTATACAATACCGTTGCCGAAGAATACCTGGCCCAATTTAATCTGGTCTGGTTGGAACCAGCGCCCATGAACAATACCCAGGCCCTGGCAATGACCAGCGAAAAGGCCGATGAGCTGGGTATCACCACCATCTCGGATATGGCAGCCCAGGCCGGCGATCTCATTATGATTGGTCCAGCCGAATTTGAGGAGCGCGAAGACGGTCTGCCCGGCCTGCAAGAAGCATATGGCAATTTTGACCTGGCCGAGTACAAGGCGGTTGATCCAGGTCTGCGTTATCGCTCACTGGTTGAGGGCGAAGCCGATGTAGCCGTCGCCTTTGGCACCGATGGCGAAATCAGCGCCTTTGATTTAGTGCTGTTGGAAGACGACCAGAAGCTCTTCCCGCCGTATCAGGTCGCCCCGGTGGTGCGCCAAGATACCCTGGAAGCCCACCCTGAAATACAAACGGCACTGGATGCGTTGGCGCCCTTGCTCACCGATGGTGTGATGCAACAGCTGAATTACGAGGTGAGCGGTAACGGGCAGGAGCCAGTCGATGTTGCCCGAACCTTTCTGATGGAGCAGGGCTTGCTGCAAGCGAGCGAATAATCGCTCAGACAGGCGCATAGAATAACGAGAGGATACTACGGCGTGAGTGCAATCCGTTTTGTCAATGTCACCAAACAATTTCCCGGCGCACCCCGGCCATCGGTCAATGATTGCAGCCTGGACGTTGAACCGGGATCCTTCGTTGTCTTGCTGGGGCCATCCGGCTGTGGCAAAACCACTTTGCTCAAGATGGTCAACCGGCTGTATGAGCCAACATCAGGCGAAATACAGATCAATGATCAGGACATCCGTGATATGGATGTGATTGCCTTGCGCCGTCAGATTGGCTATGTGATTCAGCAGGTCGGTCTCTTTCCGCACATGACCGTTGCCAAAAATGTAGCGGTGGTACCCGGCCTGCTTGGCTGGTCGCGTGAAAAGACCGAGCCACGCATCGATGAATTGCTAAACCTGATCGAGTTGCCTCCCGAAGAGTACCGTGAGCGCTACCCCTCACAGCTCTCCGGTGGGCAGCAACAGCGGGTGGGTCTGGCCCGTGCCCTCGCCGGTGACCCCGAAGTGCTCCTCATGGATGAGCCATTTGGCGCGATTGATGCAATTACTCGTGCCAGCCTGCAAACCGAGATGCTGCGCTTACAACGCAAACTCAAAAAGACCATTCTCTTTGTCACCCACGATGTCGAAGAAGCGTTGCACCTCGCCGATAAAATCGTGGTCATGCAGATGGGCCGCATTGTGCAGTATGATACGCCCTTAAACATTATTATGCGTCCAGCCAATACCTTCGTGCGTGATCTCATCGGCGCCGATGACATGGTCCGTCAGCTCAGCCTGTTGCGGGTGGAAACTGCCATGGAGCCCTTGCCCGCCGATTTTCAGCAGAACGGCCACCCGATGGTGACAACCACCGATGACCTGCGCCAGGCGCTCTCGCTCTTGCTCCGCACCGGTCACCCCTCGCTGGTTGTCACCGAGGGCGATGCCCCAGTCGGCATCATCACGCTGGATCGGATTGGTCATACCGCCCGTATGGGTAGCCCTGTATGAACTATATCATTGATAATCCCGACATCGTGCTGGGGCTGCTCTGGCAACACCTGCAGATGACGGGCATTGGTGTGCTGGTCGGCTTGCTGATCGCAGTGCCCATCGGCACGCTGATTTCGCACTATCGCTGGCTGACGGTGCCGGTCATGGGCGCACTCGGTATTTTTTACACCATCCCCAGTCTGGCCGTCATGATTATGCTCATTCCGATCTTTGGGCTCAATGCAACGTCCGTCATTATTGCGCTGATATTGTATGTGCAAGTCATACTGGTGCGCAACGTTGTTACCGGTCTCCAGTCGGTACATCCTATGCTGCTGGAAGCATCACGGGGCATGGGCATGGATCCCTGGCAACGCTGGTACCGCGTGCAGGTGCCCCTGGCCCTGCCGATCATGCTGGCCGGGGTGCGTATCGCTACAGTTGTCGCTGTCGGTATTGCCGCAATTGGCGCCAAATTTGGCGCCGGTGGTCTGGGTGTCTTGCTCTTTGATGGCATTGCCCAGAATCGCGACGATAAGATCTGGGCTGGTACCATTGTGCTGGCGGTGCTCGCGTTTGCCTTGAACGGCCTGTTGCTGGCACTTGAACGAGCTTTTGATCCGATGCAACGGATCAAGCGTGCCGAACGGCGTGAGCAAGCTGCGCGTCAGGCCCAGGAAGAAGCGGCAATCAGCTAGTGCTGCAACTGGCTTTGGGGGGTGAATGCGGGTGCTGGCATCGTCTGCACGCTCCCCTTTGGACCCAGGGCCGGAGATGAGGGGGGCTTTCAAGGGTAGGTTTTTTTGACAGATCGCTTTCTGATGCGGTATGAGACGCAAATGGCGTTCCCATCGGAGAGCTTATATCCTGATTTTGTAGGGGCGCAGCGCGCTGCGCCCCTACAATCCAGG
>JAAURD010000269.1 GCA_012034075.1 Chloroflexaceae bacterium
GTACGACGACCGAGTTGCCAAAACCAGGTGATCAATGGTATCATACATATGTCTCCCAGGAAATGGCGCATTTTCTGCCATTGGGAACAAATGAATGTATTCATACGACCTCCCAACTCATGAAAAGGAGGGTAGGACCAATTATTTACCTCCTTTTTGCCCTCATTCCAGGGCGAACCGGCGGAATGTTTGGGCAATGCCAGGGCGCTGAGCCGGCGTCATGCATCGCTCAGCGGGGTGTTTCGGGGGGCGGTCGTTGGCTGCCAGCGCGTAACCCCAAGAGAAATGCTGTTTTGTGGGATTTTGGTGGAGCGAGCAGCGAGTGCGGCGCAGGGGATCATGCCCCGCTGGCACCGGTCGGTGCCCAGGGTCGCCGGAGTGCGTGTGCTGATGCGTCAATCGGCGTCAGGCGTTCCTTCGAGTGGTGGTGCGGTCGTTCCGCTCGTGTTCTCCCTTTTCGGATACGAATAAGCACTACCACACGTTTTCACGCTTTTACGCCGCCAGCGCAACGTCCGGCGGAGGCGCCGCCGGCGACACGGATTGGCCCTGCTTTGCGATGATTCGTTGGCGCAAACGCAGGTTAATGATCACATACAGCAATGTGTTCAGCCGCGCAATCGAGCGTCCATTACGCAACCGTGGTCGCTCAATCCCGAGTTCCACCGCCTGGCTGTTGATCCGCTCGGTCGTCGTCCGCTGGCGAAAGATGGCGTGATACATCTCGCTTTTGCGATCGAGCATGATACGTATCCGCGCCCCCTCGCTGGTAGCGATGGTGGTGGTACAGCCGCCCTTTGGCCAATGCGGGTCGTTTATAGGACATTCCTCGCCAGTTGGGGTCGGGTAGAGCAGTGGACAGCGATGTCGTGCTCGTTCATGTGGAACCAGGGTTGATGTGCGATCAATATAGGTCAGTTCTGCTGGCATGGCCAGGCCCGCCTTGCACAAGGGCATGCCTTTCTCGTCAAACGTGCGACTGTTTGTGCCACGCCGTGCAACCAGCGGGACAGCCGCGATGCCGCCGGCCTCGTGAAAGTACGCATAGACGTAGAACGCATCGTAGGCTGCATCAAACGCGCCATTGCGCGGGCGATGGCCCAGCACCTGTTCGGTCTGTTCCATTAAGGGAAAGAATGAAGCAATGTCGCTCTCATTAAAGGGCCTGGTGCATTCAGCCAGGACGACATCACCCATGCCATCGGGTAAAACCGAGGCAATAACGGCGGTATGGTAGCCCCAATAGCGCTCTTTTTCGACCACCGCTTTGCTGGCTGGCTGGGGGTTGGTGGCTGGCGTCGGATAGTCCTCTGATGAATCGCCATCAGTATCGTTGGGGGAGCGGTTGCGGCTGCGTTTGACGCCCAACCGACAATCCGGGTCGCCTTTCGGTTGCTTTTTGGGATCATAGCGCTCCTCCACAGATTGCTTGAGGTTGTTTTCCTCCACCCAGGCAATAATGTGCTTGGTGTCTCCGCCAACGGTCTCACCAAAGGCCTCCTGTTGCGCTTCCGTCAAGGTGTTGCGCACCTCGTGGACGCTGCTGGTGAGCAAAAACTGCGCCGCTTCGGCTGGCAACGTGCGCAGCACGCGACGCAGTTGGTGAGCCGAAGGAATGATCGGTTTGTCCGCGTCAGTTGGCATTGGAAAGCCCAACAACCAGGCCAGCGCCGCGTGCTCGTCCAGGAACCGGTACAGGTCTGGAAAATATCGTTTCGATTCTGCAACCTTGACCAGGAATGCAGCAACAAACGGCGCACGTGGGGCAGGTTTGGGGCCAGGCCGGCGGCACTCGGTGGAACGTTCGGGAAAGGCGGCCCAGTCAAGTGGCGACAGCAGTTCGTAATAGCGGGCTGTAACAGGACACTGCTGGACCCAGGCCGGTAAGCTGGCCCAGGGTCGGCTCAGCGGCAACGGTGCGACCGCTGGAGCGGTCGGCGCATGGGATAGGTCACCCTCGGTACGACGACCGAGTTGCCAAAACCAGGTGATCAATGGTATCATACATATGTCTCCCAGGAAATGGTGCATTTTCTGCCATTGAGAACAAATGAATGTATTCATACGACCTCCCAACTCATGAAAAGAGAACACGAGCGGGATGGTTGGCAGCATACCATCCTGGGAGACCTTTGGCAAAAACGCAGGCGAGCATTGCTCGTATGCGAACGCGACCAATTATTTTGGGGAGTACGATGACGGGGAATCACGGCGATAATGGGTCGGGTTGGCTGACCGGAAAACGCGACCAATTGTTGGGCGGATGGGCGTACCTGAGACGGGGAAAAGAATTGGCCCTGCCCTCGGGTTGAGCACTGAAACCAATTGCAACTCCCGGTATTGCCATGGATGCGGTTATCGTTGCAGACACTACGGCTCGGGGTTGAGCACTGAAACGACTCATGAGTTTGCTCGATTGTCTCCCAGATCAGGCAGCGATGCGTGCGGCCTTTTATCACCAGCTCCAGACGCTGTGCCAGCCGGTTGCTGCCAGCCCGCAACCTGATGTTGCGCTGAGTGTGGGCCTGGAGACGGAGTACCTGCTGATTGATGCACAGGGCCAGCTCATCACTGAGCAGCAACGCAATGCGCTGCTCGAACACCTGCCCGATGCCTCGGCGGAGCTGGGCTGTAGCATGCTGGAGACGCACACCCGGCCTGTGCCGATTGTGGATAGCCACGGCGGCTTGTTGACCGAAGCGCAGCAGGTAGAACGGCATGCTCGTAGCGTGGCCACTGCCCAGGGGTATCGGCTGGTGCGCCTTGGCACCTATCCTGGTTGTCTTGACGATATCTGCATTAGCCGGTACCCCGACCGCTATCGCCTGCTGCTGGAAACCTGCATGTTTTTGCGTCACCCGGATCGGCCCGTGCAGGCGGGCAATATTACCCTTCCGGATGACCCGGCGATTGTGATGGGGGCCAGTCTGGCAACCCATCTGAATATCCAGCTGCCGGCCGGCCCAACTGCCATCACCTGGCTCAACCGCAGCATCGAGCTGATGCCCTATCTCGTCGCGCTCGCAGTCAACTCACCGCTGCTGGAATGCCGTGACAGCGGCTACCACGAGATTCGCACGCCGCTCTGGAAAGCGATCTTTGATTTTGCTTATGCCGAAGCGACGCTGGGCGTGCCCGCAACTCGTGTGGGTATCCGTCCCGCTTATTATCGCGATTGGCAGGACTACTGGAGCGATGTGGGCGATAAGCTCTTTCTGCTGGGCCAACCCGAACAGGCGTTGGCAATCAACATGAAAACTTCTGGCGGCCCGTACGGCTGAAACCCTGCCCCGGTCGGCTGCACGATTGTCTGCTCGAGATGCGGGCGTTTAGTGTGCAACCAACCGTTGCCGAAGAGATTGCTTTGCATCTGCTCTTTTTTATCCTGCTGCACGATGCCGCTCAGCGCAACGAGCCGTACCTCCCCATTGAGCAGGTGCGGTCCAATATGGAGCAAGCCAGTCGCCTGGGCCTGGATGCCCACCTGCATCACATTGACCGCGATGGACAGCTGCAAACCGTATCGGCCCGTGTCCTGGCAGCCGAACTCATCGACACCGCGGTGCAGCTCTGGCATACCCATCAAGCCCATGAAGCAGCAGAACTGGTCGCCACGTTGCGCCAGCGTTTAGACCCGGCGGTTGGAACACCGTCGGTTGCCGTTCTTCATCTCTATCAGCGAGTAACCAGCTATGACACCAACCCATGTGAAGCGACGCGGCAGATATTGCATGCCTATGTTGTCACCTAAGCTCCTTGTATCAGCCATCTATGTGCTGTTGCCTATCCTGCTGATTCTGCCCGTGGGCTGGCAGCCGGCCATCCCCACGGTGCAGGCTGCTGTGCCTATCGAGCAGTTTACCCTGGGCACATCTGCCCAGGATCGCCCGATTACGGTGTTGCAAATTGGCAAGGGCAAGCGCAAACTGGTTATTGTGGGCAATACCCATGGCGGTCCAGAGGCCAATACCTATGACCTGATGCTGCAACTGATTGCCCATTTTCGAGCATATCCCGAAGAAGTCCCTGAGACAGTGCGGGTCTCCTTTATCCCCACGATCAACCCCGATGGACTGGCGTTGGATAGCCGCTTTGACTCGGTGGGAGTAGACCTGAACCGCAATATGAACACCAATCTGGATACCTGCACCGAGAATGACTGGACACCCACCGTCTATGGCGCCTATGGCATCGTCTCCGATACTGGTGGTCCTTTTGCGGATTCGCAGGTGGAAAACCGGCTGCTGCAGGCATTTCTGCTCGACGCCTCCGGAGCCATCTTTCTCCACAGCAATGCCGGGCTGGTCTTTCCTGCCTTCTGTGAGCATGCCCCCTCGATAGCCATGGCCGAAGTCTATGCCGAAGCTGCCGATTATGCCTATAACCGCTTCTGGCCTAACTACATGATCAATGGCGGCATGCATGATTGGGCCGGCAGTATGGGGATTGCTGCGATTACGCCCGAACTGGTTTCGCCTACCGAATCCGAGTTTGACCAGAATCTGGCGGGTATTCAGGCGGTTATGCAGCAGTACCAGCACACCCTGCCATTGCCCACCGACCGCGTTGAGGCCGGTATACCAATGCCCGCCGTGCTCTGGCGCTACTGGCGGGCGCGTGGCGGCGAGGCCGTCTTCGGGCTCCCGTTAGGGCCAGCCATTGAGCAGGACACGAGCATCGTGCAGACGTTTACCAACGCCCGGCTGCACCTCGACTGGTCGCAGGCCGATCCCACCCGCCTGGTAACGCCCCAACCCCTGGGGCGCCAATGGATCGAACGGCACCATCCCACGCTTGAGCGAACCCAGGCGCTGAGCAACACCGAGGGCTTGCCGCTCTATCAGGCCCGGCCCTTTCGCTATGAAGAGACACCGCTGTTTTTTGCCGAGACCGGCCACACCTTGCGTGGATCATTTTTGACCTATTGGCGGCGTCACGGCGATGCTGCCGTGTTTGGTTTGCCCATTTCCGAGGAGTTTGTGCACGTTACTGCCGACGGAGTGCCGCGCACGGTGCACTATTTTGAGCATGCCGTCATGGCCTATTATCCCGAAGATGGCAGTGTGCGCCTGGAGCCGCTGGGCTGGCAGACGCTCTTCCTCGAACGGCTGCATGCCACCACGGTTGGGCCGCAGGTGCGGTGATGGAGCGGTGGAGCGGGCCCAGCGGTGGAGCATGCGCGCGTTGGAGGACACGTTGTCGGTGCCGCCTGCACGTGTTGAAACGGGCGAACGTTGAAGCGTTGGAGCAGCGTTGGAGCGTTGGAGCAGCGGGGGAGCGGGGGAGCGTTTGGGTGCGCGCGCGTATACATCAGCAGGTATGCTACGATAGATGGCGAATGTGCATGCATTGTGGTTAGCAAAAGGATACGAGACTATAGCGATTTTACCCTGGATCATGTCCGTAAAGCCTTTCAACTCAACCTCCAGCGGAGCACGCTCTTTCCCCATGTCACACCGGTCGAGGTGCCATCCTGGCTGACCGACACGCTGGCACGCGGTCGCCCCTTTGCCCTGGGCGAAGCGATACAACGCAGAGCCGCAGAGCTGCAGAGACGCCGAGCCGACGCATCATGTTTATGATGATCGAGAGCACTGGTCATGCGACACTTCACAGCAGCCGGCGCCGTCTCGTCGCGGTGTGTTCATACGGTCTTTCGGCTTGCGGTAAGCGTCCGCGGGGCCGGCTGTTCCCTAGCGCCCGGCCGGAGCCCCCCTCACCCCCGGCCCCTCTCCACGAGGGGAGAGGGGTGAGATGTGGCAT
>JAAURD010000027.1 GCA_012034075.1 Chloroflexaceae bacterium
GCATCAAACGTTGCACCAGCGGGCGCAACGTCAACCGCTTCACCAACTGCCCCGCATCCACCAAACGCAACGGCGTATACAGCTGCAACGTCACCCGATCTGTCGGCAACATCGCCGCATACGCCTGCACCTGCGCCGCCCCAATCGGCAAGCCCGGCAACTGCACCAACGGCGTACCCGCCCGATACAACACCTGCCGCGCCAGACATTGCCATGGCTGAAGTGCGCCAAACACAGCCCTATCGACAGCGACAGGCTCATATTGAGCGCTGTGAACGCTTGTTGAATGTGATGCGCGATATGCCCGGTGCGGTATCATGGCAATCGGCACAATCATCGTTAGAGGATGAGTTACGACCCGCCAGCCTGATGTTCTTGTATGAGGCTGAACCAGTTCGACCGTATGTCGCTCTGCTGGTGGGTTGGCTCCAATTGTATGGTGTACCGGATACCGCTGAACAACTGACCCTGCTCATAACGCTCATCCGCCGATTGTATGAGCCACTGTATCTCGAGACCCTAGCTGATGCGGTAGCGTTACTGACCCAATGGCCGCCAAAACAACAAAACGGGTGAGGCTTGTCTTGGTTTCAGACCATGTATCTGTTTTATTCCAGAAAGGGTTGCTGGTGCAAACATATTCCTGGCATCTTCGATTACACATCAACCAAAAACCCCCTATGAGAGTCGATATTGCTTCTGGCTCTCGTTTATATAGGTAACGAATGAGTTGTGCAGTAGGGCACAATTTTTTTATCCTGTCATCGCCCATGATAGTACGAACAAAGATCGTAGCTATATCTAATGCATTGACGGTGATGCTCACATGGGTTACAATAAAAAGTAAACGCTTGGTTTATGATAAAAGCCTCAGTCCCATGTAATGCGAACGTAATCTCTTTATATTGTTATCAAATGGCGCTATCGTTTATAGTAAAGGCAAGTCCAAAACGGGTAACACCGCTTCCATTCCTGATGAGAGAAAGAGGTCGTTCGATGCAACGTATTGTTATTCATGAGCCTACCCATATTCCTCCGTTTGGTGAGCCTGCGCGGGATTTGCGTCTGCTCAATAAACCATTGTGGTTGTTACAACGTGATTTGTTAGCACACTATTGCAAAGGCAAAGTGACGGTTGATGTCGAATCATTCGACGCATTTACTGCGCATGAGGTATACCAATCTCAAGACGAATTGATCGTGCATAAAGATAATCTCTTTTTTAATAGTGCTCTGATTGATGAATTTATCGCTCAGGCACGTGCGCTTGGAAGACCTTGCCAGATTGCGTTTGCTACTGATGATGTATCGATACTTGCCCATGCCATAAAACTGCAAGATGGTATTCGCTTGCAGGGCAATGTGTATGTTGCTGATCTCTACTATTATCCAGTTCATCAGCGTGGTGCGCCACATCCCGTCGTTATCGATACCCAGGCATATGAGATGGGCTATTATCATATTCCGCACTATATGGCCCGCGGGGTGATCTGGTTTTTCAAGTACCCAATCGTGTCTTTCTGTCCGTTGAAAGCTGGTTGCATGTCTTTCTCGCCAACACACCAATGGGTGTTTTTGCTCAGGCCCGTCAAACCGATGAATTGATGAGTCGCGGGCGGCTGAAAAAGATACTGAAATGGACAGGCGATGATTGGCGAGCATTACAGCCAAAAATATCGCTGTTGATAACCTCGATGTGGGAGCGTATAAATCCCATGGAAGAAGCCTGGCGCAATCATTTTCTGTCGTGTAAACACCTGGTGAAGGTGGGCAAAAACTGTTCGATAGATCCTTCAGCCGTTATTCATGGGCCAACCATTATTGGCGATAATGTGTATATCGGGCCAGGGGCAGTGATTGCCAACAGCATTATTGGCAGCAATGTCAACATTATGCAAGGTGTCCAGGTCATGTTGAGTGTCATTAGCGACCGTTGCTTTTTGCCGTTTAATTCGGCGATCTTTATGAGCACCATGATGGAAAACAGTATGGTGGCGCAGAATACCTGTGTGCAGCTGAGTGTCGTTGGACGCAATACCTTTCTGGGAGCAAACAGTGTCTGGACCGATTTTGATCTTGATAACCGGCCAATTCAAACCGTCCATAAAAACCAGTTGGAAGAGGTCGGGTTACCGGTGCTTGGGTCAGCCATTGGTCATCACTGTAAAATTGGGAGCGGTTTCGTCATGTTCCCTGGTCGAATGATTGGATCATATACGACTATCGTGTATCATGAGACAAATCCATTATATCGCCGTTGCGTGAATGTCCCGGGGGTGGCTCAACAATATAATGTCCCTGGATATGGCGATCAAGTGAATGCTCGAGGTGAGCCGCAACGCACCATCTATTTCTGGCCAACGGCGTATGATCCTGTGCGTGATGGTGTGCGTCAACCAGACAGCGGGAAAATATATCATCCCGAGGAGCAGTCTACGGATGAACAGGATCAAAGGGCCACTATGAACATCGTGATGATAGCCAGAACAGCGATTATCAGCCATCACCATCTCGCACGCAGCCAACCGGTGGAGGAAACCACCACCATAGTAGTGTCTCGGAATCAGCGCAAACATCGCATCAGTCATCGATACATGTGGTATGCTAGGAGGAATAAGCTGTGAGCAAGGAACGAATTCTGGTTGTTGAAGATGCGCCTGATATTGCCAACCTGTTAAAGATCTACTTTACCTCACAGGGCTACGAAGTGCTCACAGCTATGCGAGGGCAGGTTGCACTTGATATCTGCCGCAAGACTCCCCCTCATCTGGCATTGCTGGATGTTAACCTACCAGATATGGAGGGCTATGATATCGGAAAAGCGTTACGTGCCAGTCCTCGCACGCGCCATATCCCGATTATCTTTTTAACGGCACGTGGTGAACGTCAGGATCGCTTGAAAGGCCTCGGTGAAGTTCAAGCCGACTATTATATGATCAAGCCCTTTGATATTGAGGAAGTACACACCATTGTTAAGAATCAGTTGGAGACAGCACGACGGAAGAATCAGTCGCATCCAGTGACCAACCTGCCAACCGCCGAAATCATTAACGATCAATTTCGTCACCTGCTCTCGACCAGTGGTTGGGCTCTGGCAATGGCACATATAAATAGCTTTGAAGCATTTATTCGATCATATGGCGCTGTTGTCAGCGAAGATGTCTTGAAGTTTATGGCGATCATGCTCAATGAGACGATGAATGACCTGGGCAACCCCGATGATTTCATTGGTCAAATGGTGGTCGGTCCCGATTTTGTTTTCACTTCAACACCAGAGCGCATCAAAACGATCTGTGAGCAATTAATCCAACGGTTTGATGAGGGTGTTGGTTTGCACTACCATTATAATCACCGCAAGCAAGGGTATATTGAAGTATCCGACGAGAACGGTGTTTTGCGGCAAATACCGCTGATGTCTCTCTCGATTGGGGTCATTACCAGTCAAGATGGGCCGTTCTACGATATTCGTGAACTCACAGAAACAGCCGAGGAGACACGCCAGAAAGCATTTGCCCTTTCGCGTGAACAAGGGCAAAAGAGTTTGTATTCCATTGGCCGTGCTCATTAAAGCAAATGCGCTTGGCGCCGTTGTGGTACTATGTCAGGCAATGGCAGTTTCTTAATCGTCATCGTGTCTGGACTGATATTGTGTATCATGAAACGAACCCATTCTATAGTCGTGATGAAAGCCCAACCAGCAATCATCGGCCATCACCAGCTTGCATGCAGCCGATTAACGGAGGTAAACACCACCATAGGGGTGTCTCGAAATCAGTGCAACCATTGCGTCAGTCATCGATACATGTGGTATGCTAGGAGGAATGAGCTGTGAGCAAGGAACGAATTCTGATTGTTGAAGATACTCCTGATATTGCGAACCTGTTAAAGATCTACTTTCTCTCACAGGGCTACGAAGTGTTCTTAGCTATGCGAGGGCAGGTTGCCCTTGATATCTGCCGCAAGACTCCCCCTCATTTGGCATTGCTGGACGTCGGTCTACCAGATATGTTGGGCTATGATGTTGGGAAAGCCTTACGTGCCAGTCCCCGCACGCGCCATATCCCGATTATCTTTTTGACAGCATATGGTGAACGAGAGAATCGCTTGAAAGGCCTGGGTGAAGTTCAGGCCGACTATTATATGGTCAAACCTTTTGATATTGAAGAAGTACACACGATTGTGAAGAATCAGTTGGAGACCGCGCGACGGAAGAATCAGTCGCATCCGGTGACCAACCTGCCAACCGCCGAAATCATTAACGATCAATTCCGTCACCTGCTCTCGACCAGTGGTTGGGTCCTGGCAATAGCACATATCAATGGCTTTGAAGCGTTTATCCGATCATATGGCGCCGTTGTCGGCGAAGAAGTCTTGGAGTTTATGGCGATCATACTCAATGAGACCATGAATGAACGAGGCAACCCCGATGATTTCATTGGTCAAATGGTGGTCGGTGCCGATTTTGTCTTCACTTCGACACCAGAGCGCATCAAAACGATCTGTGAGCAATTAATCTACCGGTTTGATGAGGGTGTTGGTGTGCATTACAATCATAATCACCGCAAGCAAGGGTATATTGAAGTATCCGACGATAATGGTGTTTTGCGGCAAATACCGCTGATGTCTCTCTCGATTGGGGTCATTACCAGTCAAGATGGGCCGTTCTACGATATTCGTGAACTCACGGAAACGGCCGAGGAGACACGCCAGAAAGCATTTGTCCTTTCGCGCGAGCAAGGGCAAAAAAGTTTGTATTATATTGGCCGTGCTCATTAAAGCAAAATGGGCCTGGCGCCGTTGTGTGGGCGGCATAGAGCAATCGTGATTTGTTCATGCGTTTGATGAATCTTTTGTATGTATATGGATATGACGACTGTTTTGCCTAAAACCCAGGTCTGGGAAATGATGACACAGCTTGCCCATTGTGGCGACGATGTTGATCAGATTCCCACCGTTCATGCCTTACTCGAACGAATCGTTCAGGTATTGGTAACGGTTATGCCACACCGGTGGGGGGTACTGACCCTTGTAGAACATCATCAGGTGTATGCATACGCAAGCTGGGGCATCAGTGAGAACGATATTGCGAACCTGTTCAACGAAGTCCATACCCAGCCAGATGGGTATGGACAGGAGACCTTTGCTGTCGCCAAAACCCATATTCGGCTTGATATTGTTTCGGGAACGACCCTGACCGGCTCTCTGTTACTGGCCCGTTCGTCTGATCAGCAATCGTTGCTCGAACCATCGTTTGCCCATGCACTCACCACCCAGATCAGTCTGCTGCTGCAAGCCTATACTCAGCATGCCCTGGATCGCCTCACCGACATATTACCCCAACTGGCCCAGGCATTTCGTAGCACTATTGCATTGACATCGTTTTGCCAGTTAGCGCTGGAACAACTCAATCGTATTCTGCACTATGATCAGGCAGCCGTACTGCTCCATCGTCGTGCCAGTACCGCAGTACCGCCTGATGTGTTTGATGCCGACGGGGGATTGATCGCCACATATGGACAATCGATCAACAGCGAAGATGTATCTGTTATCAGAGCACTGATGCAGGCGTCGTATGATAATAACGATGATCCATGGCCGCATACCGATGACACCAGTGAACTGGTACCAGTACAGGGCTGGCTTATTGCCCGGCTCTTATATCAGGATGAATATACCGTCGATGGGCCAACGGTTATTGGTGTTCTGGCATTCCGTTCTGGTATGCCAGTCATATCACCGCACACCGGTTTGAAGATTGCTACAACCGTAGCAGATGTTGTGGCTCAGGCGATTGCCACACGTATGTCGCAAGCTCTGTCGAAGGAGCAGGTCGAGCAACTCAAGTTACTTCATCAACGAGCGTCCATTATTCACAGTGCCTCAGATATCGCAAAATCGCTCTGGTCTGACCAATCGATTGACCATATGCTCGAACAAATTGGGTACGGTGCCATGGCGCTGACGGAATTTCGTCAGATTATCTTTTATCTGGTCAATATCGATGACATGCATACGGTAGACGAACCATCATTGTATGTGGCAACCAGTATCGGTTTGACCCCAGATGATACGCAACACATTGCCCATGCCTCTATCCCTCGACCGCTCGTCGTGCAGTATCTGAATCCCCGGTTTCGGGTTGGACGTGGCTTTTATATTACCACCCAGGATGCGCTCCTGATTGAAGAGGGTTTTGATACAACCCTGTTTATGGTTTATCCAGATATTGATGATACATCATCAGAGACATGGCAACGTTATGATAAGCTGTTCTTGCCGCTTCGGAGTAGCGAGGGCTATTTGTTTGGCCTGATGGCCGTGGGCAATCCGCGTGATCGGCAGGTTCCCACTGGCGATACCATCGAAGCATTGGAAATCATGGCCGAACATGCAACCATTGCCATTGAAAACTATTATCTGCTGCAGACTGCGCGGTCACAAACTGAACAAATGAATGCGCTGTACCAGTTAGGTACGGCGATTACCTCAACAACTGATTTGACCCTGTTATTTGAACAGGTGTACCATCTTATCGTCCATTATGTCAAACCACGAGCATCATCGCTGACTATGCAGCGATCAACCACTGGCGTGGGAGCAAAGGTGCAGCCACAGCAGAGCAGAGAGGCCGAACCGCATGATCCCGGACTGATCATCGCGACCTATCAGCCACAACGCGAACAGATCGTGTATAACCTGGTGATGGACGCCGAAGGCTTGACCGGTGCGTTACATCAGACGGTTGCACCGAAAGCAGGCACCATTGGCTGGATGATCGATCAGCGTCAATCTCTCTTGTTCTATCGTCAATCGTGGTGTATTGAAAACGGAGACGTGATCGATCCGCAAAGCTCCATGCTGCCCTTGCCAGAACCATCTACTCCGTTTGCGAGTTGGTTTGGGATGCCGCTGTATCATCAGCATCGGGTTCTGGGCGTGCTGATTGTTCATCATCCCACTCCCGATATCTTTTCAGAACGAGACAAACAATTTTTCACCGCGCTTACGCATCAGCTCGCCTTGGCTATCGAAAATGTGAACCTGTTTGAAGCGCATGAACATCGTATCGCCGAGCTGAAGGTTATCAATCGGATAAACCAGATTGCGACATCGACGCTTGATCTCTCGGCAATGATTGACCAGGTATATGATGAACTGGTCGGTTTTTTGCAAATTGATGCGGGAAGTATTACGATCTACGATCACGAGCAGGAACGGATTATCTTCTCGCTATTCGATGTTGGCGATGGTGTTCGCGATATCTCAACCGCGCCGCGCAAACCCCTGGCTGGTAGTCTGATCACACACATCATGCAAACGCGTGAACCGCTGTTGCTGCGCAACGATGAATGGCGTATGGAACATGGCATGTGGCAATCGGGTGATTCGCCATTCTCCGTGCCATCGGTTGAATTTCCAAGCTGGATGGGCGCTCCGCTGCTGGTGGGTGATCATCAGGTCGTTGGGGTGATTACGATTCAGAGTTCAGCCCCTGATAGGTACGATGAACGTGAACTTGCGTTTATCAGCAATGTTGCCAGTGAACTGGCAATGGGCGTACAAAATGCACGGTTGATCAACAAGGCATCGGAACAGGTGCAACAGCTTGGCTTGTTGAACCACTTTTCGTTGGCAGCAGCCTCAGCTCTCGATCCCGAACGCATTTATCAGGCGGCAGTGGACGCGATGGCTCAGGCAGCTGGCGTTGATCAAGCCCGCCTGTATGTGTATGATCGAGTATCGAATGCAGCTATCTGCGTTGCCGAACATATCTCATTCCCCGAATCGCGTGCGATCATGCTTTCTTTACTCGATAACCCGGCGATTGCTTGGCTGGATACGCACCTTGAACCATTGGTTTCGTATGATGTGACGTATGACCCGCGCCTGGATCGGATGCAGCAGTTGATTCAGAAGGACGATATCCGATCGATGGCAATGATACCGCTGGTGCTCAGTGGGAAGGTCATTGGTCATGTTGGTCTGGATTTTACCAGTCGCCAGATGCACTTCGGCACACAGAAAATTGAGTTGTGTCAGATTATTGCCAATCAAATGACCACGGTCATTGAGAAGACACAGCTGTTTGGTCAGGTACAGGCCAATGCAAACGCCTTGCAATCGAAAGTAAGCGAGCTTTCGACCTTGCTCGAAGCATCGAGCATCTTAAGCTCACTGCTTCATCCGGATGCGGTCCTGCAGAGCCTGATGGAGCTGGTCGTGCGGCAGCTTGAGGTGGCAAGCGTCTCGCTCTGGACCATACAGCCGAATAACGTGCTGGTGCCAGAAGTCATTGAAGGTATTCCTGAAGAGGAGTTGTACAACCTGCGTGTCCCCGTAGGACAAGGCATGACGGTACCGTTTTTGCGACAGGCAAACCCCTCCTTGTGCGTGATGTTGAGCGCAAGAGCGATCACTGTACCCCAGTTTCAATCGACGTTATGATCTGAAATCGTACCTTGGCGTCCCATTGTTTTACCGTGAGGACATTATTGGTGTGCTGAGTGTGATGACGGTCGAATACCGTGACTTTACGCAAGATGATGTGATGTTGCTGACAGGATTGGCAAGTCAGGCAACGATTGCGCTTGAGAATGCACGGCTGTTTGAAGAACGTGAGCGACGTATTGGTGAACTGACCACCATGAATCAGATCAGTGCGACCGTCAATGCAACCCTGGCATTGGATGAGTTGCTCCTGGCGTTGCATCAATGTATTAGTGAGGTAGTTGATACAACCCATTCGTTTATCGGTCTGTACGATCTGGACGAATCACGTGTCCATCTAAAAG
The DNA here is from genome assembly GCA_012034075.1 of Chloroflexaceae bacterium. Taxonomy (GTDB): domain Bacteria; phylum Chloroflexota; class Chloroflexia; order Chloroflexales; family Chloroflexaceae; genus JAAURD01. Next base: position 8,793 of record JAAURD010000027.1, read on the forward strand.
TCATGCGTCGTGGTGAACTGGCCATGTTGACCGAGCATACGATTGTGGTGGATGGCAAGGGACTGATCGACTATGTGGTGCTTGAGTGCAAACCACTCTTACTCAACAAAAAAGAGGGACGATGGGTGCCGGCTGACTCGGATATTGATGAGTTGCCCCATCATCTGAGTATACCCATCGAGGACTCGTCTTTTCACAGTTGGCTCGGTGTTCCCATTCTCCACAGCGACGAACTCCTGGGTATCATTCAGGTGCAGAGCCGAGAAGCACAAACCTACACGCTCGATGATATGCGCTTCTTGACCAGTGTTGCCAGCCAGGCCGGGGTGGCTATCTCGAATGCACGGCTGTTTAGTGAACGTGAGCGTCGCCTGCGCGAGATGAGTGCGCTGAAGGATATTGGCAGTGCAATCTCTTCGACATTGGATTTGCAAAGCGTGCTCGAGTTGCTCCACCACGAACTGGGCCAGGCAATCGATGTCAGCACCTCGATGATTGGTTTGTACGATGAATCAAACAATGTATTGAGCTATCCTGTCTGTTACGACCAGGGCCAGCGGGTCTATATTGCCTCGACGATATTGCCAGATGACGCCAATGGCTGGGTTATTCGCAACCGCCAGCCACTCTTACTGCACACAGCTGAACAGGCACGCCAGATAGGGTTCCGCGATTTTGGCTTTTCCGTCTTTGATATGCGTTCCGGACAGTCCGGCCTGCGCCATCATCGTTCCAAGGTCGTGCAATCGTTTCTGGTTACGCCGATCATTGCTGGCGATGCGGTGCTTGGCGTCATCAATATTCAGAGCTACAAATCGCATGCATTTGATGATGGGACTCTCAGCTTTGTCACAACGGTTACCAATCAGGTAGCCGTTACGATCTCTAATCTGCATCTCTTTGCCGAACGCGGTCGGCGTATTGAAGAACTGGCAACGTTTAATGATATTGGACAGGCATTAAGCGCCACGGTCAGCTTTGATGACCTACCGGAGTTAATCTATCGTCAAACGAGTCGCCTGGTAGATACCACAAACTTTTATATGGCGTTACTCGATGATGAGACCGGTGAGCTATCATTTCCGGTCTTCTACGAAGAAGGGGTCTCACGTTCGCGCAATGTACGCAATGCCAGCGACACACACAGACAGCTGCCTCAACCGCGGCCTCTTATTTCCAATCCGCACATCTGGTCGCTTATTATGCGCCTCACGCAACGCGTGATCCATACCCGCGAACCATTGCTGCTCCAAGATACGGATCTAAAGCAGGGTGAATGGATTATTGAGGTGCGCGAAATACAAGAAGAGTTGGCTCAATATGCCCAGAATCGGCATGATCGCACGATTCCACGGTCATGGCTGAGCGTACCGATGATCGCTGCCAATAATGTTGTCGGGGTTATCGGTATTCAGCAGTATGATAATCCCCATGCCTATGGTCTCGATCAGATGCGGCTGCTCTCAACGATTGCCCTGTGGGGAGCAATCGCTCTAGAAAATGCACGCCTCTTTGATCAGATTAGCACGATTGCGGCTGACCTTGAACAACGCGTGGCTGAACGCACCGCAGAACTTGAAGAAGCCAACAGCTTGCTGCGTCAGGAGAAAGAACGGCTCGAAGCAGTTCATGTCATTACCATGCAACTCACAGCAACGCTCAATCCCGATGAGATTATCAGCCGTGCGCTTGAGTTAGTTTCTACAACGCTGAATGTATCGCGTGGGTCGATCATGATCCGTGATCTCGAACGTGGTGATCTTATCTGCCGTGCCACCCTTCACGAGCAAGGAGTAGTGCATCCAGCCAATCTCGCCATTACCTTTGATAGCCGCAATGGTCTTTCAGATTGGGTTATTCAACATCGTCAGCCGGCTCGCATCGGTGATGTGCGCCGTGATACGCGCTGGGTGATGGAATCTGGTCGTGCGGAAGATGCTCGTTCGGTGGTCGCCGTGCCATTGATGACCAGCGACTCGGTGATAACCAGTGATGCGGTACTTGGCGTCTTACTCCTTTCCAGTCCAGATATCGATTTCTTTACTGATGCTCAGCTACGGTTGCTCGAGACCATTGCACATGAGGTAGCCATTGCCTTAAATAACGCTCAGCTGTATAGCTACATTACCGAAATGGCAACCAAGCTAGCCGATCTGCTGGAGCAACAAAAAGAGGAGAATACCAAGAGTCGTTCCATTTTGCAGAGCTTGAGTGAAGGCGTCATTGTCCTCGATCAAGATCAGCATATTGCGTTGTTTAACCTGGCAGCAGAACATATTCTTAATATTGCTGCCAATGACCTCATGAATGAACACATGACCCGTATAGCTGCGCAAGGAAGGAATGATAGCCAGCGTAAACGCGCTCGTCTTATCTATAATGCGCTGCACAGCGGGCTGCAAAAGGCGAAAGATCGCCTCGATAGCTACAGCATGTCATTTGAGCTACCCGACCCACCACAAACCATAGCGATGACCCTGGCACAGGTCATATCGGCTGATGAACGGCGCTATGGCGATGTGATCGCACTCCGTGATATTACCCGTGAAATTGAAGCTGACCGAGCCAAACGTGAATTTGTGTCAAAAGTATCGCATGAACTCCGTACCCCACTCACCGTTATTAAGGGGTTTGTTGATCTCCTGTTGATTGGCAAAGACTCGCTCAATAGCGAACAGATTGGCTACCTGAAGATGGTCCAGACCAATACCAATCGTCTGCGCGATCTGGTCAATGATATCCTGGATATTTCGCGCATTGAAGCTGGTAAGATTGAACTCAACTGGGCTGAGGTCGATATGACCGCGATTATTCACGACGTGGTAGCCGGCTTACGGCTCGAGACCGAACGCAAGAGCCAGCAGGTTCTGATCGATATGGTTGAACATCTACCAATCGTTCATGCCGATCAACGACGCATCAGCCAAGTGTTCTCCAATCTGTTCTCCAACGCCGTCAAATACACCTATGATGAAGGAAGCATCACAGTACGGGCATTCTTGAACCCAGCCAATATGGTGCAGGTCGAAGTATCTGATACGGGTGTTGGTATGTCGCCCGATCAGTTAAAACAGCTGTTTCGTCCTTTCTACCGTGCCGACAATCCGCTACGCGATCAGGCTGGTGGGACTGGTCTGGGACTTTCGATTGCCAAATCACTGGTAGAGCAACATAATGGTGAGATGTGGGTCACCAGTGAACCAGGACGTGGCAGTACGTTCAGTTTTATCCTTCCGCTGCAACAACCAACAGCCGACCCGGGCAATGAGGTGGATCGGAAAGAAGCGTGAGCGCAATCTATCTCGACAATCTGTTAGTCCACTATGAAGTGTTTGGTCGCGGTCAACCGATCATCTTTCTGCATAGTTGGATGGGATCATGGCGTTACTGGGTCTCGACTATGGACCAACTCTCAGACCGCTACCGTGCCTATGCCCTCGATTTCTGGGGATTTGGTGAATCAGAACGCGAGAAGGGACGCTATACGATTGGCGATTATGCCCAGATGCTGTGCAATTTTATGGATAAGATCGGCATTGCTAAAGCCAATCTGGTCGGTCATGGGATGGGCGGGATGGTCGCTATACGCACCGCGTGTGAGCAACCTCACCGGGTGATCCGTGTCATGACGGTTTCGACGCCTCTGGATGGCGCCATTCTCAAAGACGTGACAAAACCAGGCACGATTGCCCGATTGTTTGGCAAGGGCAATACCACCAGCATCTGGTCGAAACTGGTGCGGACGATACCGATTGATGATGCCGAAATTCAGCAAGAACTGTATACTGATACCGAGAGCTTAAGCGAACGCGTCGCCAAAGGCGTCCACGATTCTATGCTCAGCACCAATCTGTATGCATCGCTCGATACATTACATGATACGCCGGTCTTAGCCGTGTACGGTGAAAAAGATACGATTGTTCCAGCACAGCATGCTCAAGTCCTCACCCATGATCATGGTCGTCCGCACCAGCGCATTATTCTGCCCAAAATGAATCACTTTCCTTTCTTAGAAAATACGAATACCTTTAGCCGATTACTCAGTGATTTTCTCATCAGTGAAGGGACACCGGTTGAAATAAAGGAAGAATGGCGGCGCCGCGTGATGCAACACGAGTATCTGTAGTAGCTATGTGAACGATCCCTGGCATAAAATGAAAAAAACTCGGCGATTTTGTAACCAAAAACTGACCAACATGTGCGTTATAATAAGATGAGCCGGTATTTCATTCTCCTTGTTACGGGGTATGCTCGTTTTTTGAAAGCGATAGTGAGAATACAAGATTGGCATGTTTGATACTGGGCCATTCATCAGACCAGGATCAAACAGAACCAGGATGGAGCACGCTATGACAACCTATCTTGTTGATGGTCAACGTATTTATGCACGTGAAGAAGGTCCAGATAATGCACAGGTTGCGCTTCTCATTCATGGTTGGTCGAGTTCCTGGTATGCACTCTCCTGCCTCTTACCAGTGGTTAGCCGACGCTTTGCCTGTGTTGCGGTTGATTTGCCCGGCTATGGCAATTCCCCTCCCTCACCAAAATGTGTCTCAATGGCCGATTATGCCGATTTGTTGGCAAAACTGATCCGCACCATTACCGACCGCCCGGTGGTCTTGATCGGGCATTCTATGGGTGGGATGATCAGCATCTATCTGGCATTGCGTCATCCAGTGCTGGTTGAACGACTCGTGTTGATCTGTCCAACGATTACCGGCCACCTTTCAACCTCTATCAATGCATTTGTATCACCATTTACGTTTCTTGAACGTTTTTCGGTAGCCAATCATCTCACTGCTGTCATCGAACCCCATATCTTGAAACTAACCGACTCGCTCATGCGCCCCGTTTCTTTTGCCGATCGCACCGATATTACCGAAGAGACGTACAAGCGGCTGCGTGCAGATGCTCGCCGCCCAGGTCAGGGGCGAGTACGCTTTGACAATTTCCATGCAATGCGTCAGGGTGACCTGCGTGGCAAATTGCGGTATGTCGAATCACCATCATTGGTGCTCTGGGGAGCAGAGGATAACACGGTACCGCTCCGTGATGCCGGCGTTGTTGCTGATGAATGGCCCAATGCAGACCTGCGCATTATCCCCAAAGCCGGTCATTGGCCCCAATTTGAGACGCCAGATTTGATGATACGGTATGTTGCATCGTATCTCGGTTTGCCAGTCATCTCATCGCAGTTAGATAACGGCAACATGCCAATACCCGTCGTCGGTCAGGTAGCACGCTTCTTGAACCATTCGGATGTGGGCAATGGCATGAATCTGGCACAACGTATGCGTCTTGCATCGCAGTGCGATCTGTACACATATGAACCAGGATCAACCATCGCCCATGCCCATGAATCAGGTTCTGAACTCTATATCGTCCAGGAAGGCTCCGTTGAAGTCTGGACTGATCCTATTTCAATGAGCCAGCAATTATTGCAAGCGCAACGGCTGGCAACATTCTTACCAGGGCAAATTACCGGCGAATTGGCACTCCTGGATGGTGGCCGCCGCAGTGCCAATCTTCGCGCTGGTTCCGAAGGTGCAACCGTGCTTTCGCTGAAGCGTGAACGCGTTGTGGCGCTCTGTGAAGATGACCCACCACTTGGAACGCGCCTGATCTGGAATGTTGCAACGGCGTTGGCGCTCCGTCTCCGCCTGATTAACTGGCAAATGGAAATGGATCGCCAGGAACGCGAAAATCAGCAGACACGTGCAGAGCCAGCAGAAATCAATCAGAGCGTTTCCAACAATACCCCAACGATGAGTACGGTCAGTCGCCCAACTCCATCGTTATAATGCAGTGCCCGTGATACGAACGAGGAACGTTATGGCATCAAACCCATCTGATAGCACCCACCAATCAGCCAGCATAAGCCGTCCCACATCGCTGCCAGGGCTCATCATCTTGATCATTGGCGATACGATCTCGTTTCTCGTCTTTGCCGCACTGGGGCGAAGTAGCCATGGCTTCACCGCCGGCTTTACCGCACTGCCAGAGATTGCAACAACCGCAGCACCATTTTTGCTTGGCTGGTTGCTTGCTGCTCCGTTTGCCGGCGCCTATCGGGCACTTCCCGCATCAAGCAACCGTCTCACAACAAGCTTGCGCCGCACCAGCCTGGCCTGGGTGCTCGCCTGGCCGCTGGGCTTGGCACTTCGCGCATTGTACCTGCAGCGCGGTATCCCCGTCTCTTTTGCCATTGTGACCTTCATCACCAATCTGCTGATACTCAATATCTGGCGTGCAGTTGCGACCTGGCTCAATCCCCCGCGACAGTAACCGTACAAAAATTGCTTTTTGTAGTACAATACTTCTATCATAAAAAATTGAGGAAAGGAAAATGACGACATGAAGATGTTGATTGTCTATTATTCTCTGTACGGTCATGTGCATCAAATGGCAGAAGCCGTTGCCAGCGGCGCACGTGAAGTTGAAGGCGCTGAGGTCATGCTTCGCCGCGTACCCGAAACGTTGCCTGAAGTGGTTTTAGAAAAGATGGGCGCAGTCGAAGCCCAGCGCGCCTTTGCTCATATTCCTATCTGCACAGTCGATGAACTGCCTCAAGCAGATGCGATTATCTTTGGAACGCCTACCCGTTTTGGCAATATGTGCGGTCAGATGCGCCAGTTTCTTGATGCAACCGGTCAACTCTGGGCCAATGGTGCCTTGATTGGCAAAGTTGGCAGTGTGTTTACCAGTACAGCTACCCAACACGGTGGTCAAGAATCGACCATCTTGAGCTTTCATACCACATTGTTACACCATGGCATGGTCATTGTTGGCTTGCCCTACTCATTTCAGGGCCAGATGGGCGTGAGTGATGTCTTCGGTGGCTCCCCCTATGGTGCTTCGACTATTACCGATGGCGATGGCAGCCGTATGCCCAGCGAAAGAGATCTGGAAGGAGCACGCTATCAGGGCAAACACGTTGCCACTATTACCGCTCGCCTGGTTTCATAACAATACGCTACGTGGTTTTGTGGCAATGTAACAACGCCACACACTCAACATGTGGCGTTTGCGGAAAGAGATCAATCGGTTGGATGCTGGTCAGCGCAAAACCAGCATCTAACAACACCCGCAGATCACGCGCCAGAATACCCGGATGGCATGAGATATACGCTAGCCGTGTGATACCAAGCTGCTGCAACGATTGCAGCACCCGCGGATGACAGCCACGCCGAGGCGGATCCAGCACCGCAACCGTACAACCCTGCGCAACCTGAGGTAACACCTGTTCTACCGCTGCTGATACATAGTGGACATTGTCAATCTCATTGAATCGCGCCGTGCGTTCACCATCAACCACAGCCGTGCGATGTGCTTCGATTGCCACCACCTGCCGCACTGAACGGGCCAATGGGCACGCGAACGTACCGGCACCACTATAGGCATCAAGCAACTTATCAGCAGGATCAAGAGCTAAACCATCACGAACGAGCGCTACCAACTGTTCTGCCTGAGCGGTATGCACCTGAAAAAAGCTCTGGGGAGCGAGCGAAAACACAATCCCGCCCAGATCTTCATGCAGAGTCACCGACCCGGCTTCAGTGTCCGCAATCTCTGCTGTGACGCCGGCCAGGGCTGGTACCTGCTCTTGCCAGCATGTCACCAGACGATTCTGGTCGCCAGAGCCATGCAACACCGCAACCGCATAGCCGTATGTCGCGCTGGCGCGTAACGTTACCGCCGTCACCCGACTAGGCTGCCGTTGCAGAGCAAAACGCAGCCCTACCATTACTTCGTTCAGCACTGGGAGCACCAATGGGTCGAGCAGCAGGGGAACAAACCGACGTGAACCAGCCGCATAGTACCCTGTTTGCCCCTGCACAACATCTATCTGCACATGTGCGGTGTTGCGATAGCCCCACGTATCTGTCGCTGGTATCACCGGCGCCACCGCGCAATCGAAGATGTTGGCTAATTTTGCCAGCTGCTCCGTCACAATGGTATGCTTCAGATCGAGCTGGGTTGCATACGCAATATGTTGCCAGGGCATATGATCAGCCTCTGGCAGACGGGGCGCTCTACGTGCAGGCGAAGCGTTCAGCACGTCTATCACGCTGCCATGGGCATACCGTGCCTTGCACTGTTGCAGCAGCACCCGCACCCGTTCACCAGGGAGCGCACCGGCCGCAAAAACGACATATCCTTGCCAACGACCGACACCTGCTCCCCCTTGAGCAATGCGCTCAATCTCGATCTCAATGATTTCCCCATACCGATCAGATCGATTCATGCCATCACGCTACGGTTTTGACAGCACCAACGGCATCCAGGAACTGAACGGCAGACGTTCAACCGACAACATGATTGGCAGATATGCTGAGGGCGTATCAGGAGCATTTGACAGAATTTCGATATTTCCCCGGTAAGGTTGCTGATACCCGGTCATAACCCAGCCCAATCGGACAAATATTTGAGCAGACTCTCCTGGTTCAATCGTTCCACTCGTCTGTTCAGGAACTTCCAGCCACGAAGAGGTCTCAGGTTGCGGGCGTAATTCAATCGTCAGTTCATTGCTTATTGGCGTTGTGTCACCGCATCCCAATGATTGGATCTGATCTGTATCCAACTGTAACCCGGCTGATGCCGTAATGGGCATCTGATCAATATGTTGATAGTTATACTGCACATGACCATCGCGTGCAAGAACGACCTGAAACGTAAAGGTGTTTTCTGGCTGATCATGCAACGGCACCGCATCAAAGGTAAGCACAAACTGCTGATCCTGAGTAGCATACCACACTGCTCCCCCCTGCGAAGGATCAAGATCGATCCGCAAGGGCACCAGAGCGGTACCTTCTGTCTCAGCTACCGGAAGGCAGCCACGTGCAAAGAAACTGGTCTCTAAGGGATCTTCGAGGATCAGCACACCATTTGGATTCACAAATACCTGGGTAAATGTTTGGGTATGAAAGAAAAAAGGAAAACCAATAGGAATGGGCAGTGACGTCACATCATCACTGAGCATCAACGTCGTGGCATGATCGGGTCGTTCAATCCAACCAGTTGCCACTGTTCCAACTTCATCACTCCGCCAGACCCCGGTATATTCGGATTGAACCCTGGTAGTATAGGTCAGTGGTTGATTTCCCGTATTCTCGATCATGGTCACACGGTTGGCAAATTCGCCATACGCCAGGCGAGCTTCAATGGTGTCGAAGTTCCCACTGAGACGAGGAATATTCTCTAACAGCACAATCTCTACATCTGTTTGGGTGCCCGAACGTAAGATGCGCGAGACGGTTTGGGTGACATAATCTTGTGAAGTGACTTCAAAATCATATGGTTCAACGCGGGCGGGTAAAGTGACATCAAACATCCCTTCTTCAAGGCTCAATGTTGGACCATCACTAATGGTTACGCGACCCGGCAACGGCTTCTGATCACGTTCATCGACAATAAGACCATGAACCGTAGCATGGCTGGACGATGATGGTACTGTCAGAGTGATATTCAGCTCAAGTGGTGAGCGACTTAAATCACCATTTGTGAGCAATATACGGCCACGGTACGTTCCTGGATGGGCAACAGCTGTAGCATCCAGTGTAAGCTTGATGGTACGTGAAGCACCAGCAGGCAAAAGGGTATCCTGAACGACAATCGCATTTTCGTTTTCAAGACCATCAAAACGCAACCATGGAATATCAACACCGGTTGCCGAGATAGCTGCATAGGTGTCGAGCAAACCGTACCCATAAATATTGTTGGGCACCGTATCTGCATGGCAATCAGCATAAAAGTCTTTGTCGAACTGCTCATCGGTGATCGGGTGAGCAGTGCTGGTCAAAATCTCATAAGTCGCTTCAAAATTGCCAATGAGCGATGGATTGGCCGCCCAGAGAAGGGCTACTGCACCGGTGACATGCGGCGCTGCCATAGATGTTCCCTGTAATGAACCATAGTCATTAGCATTGGCAACAGTCGAACGAATATTCTGTCCAGGTGCCATCAGGTCTGGTTTTAATCGACCATCAGGTGTTGGACCAACACGGGTAAAACTGGTCACACGATCTTGCCGCTCAGTTGCACCCACGCCCACAACATGTTCATAATCACCCGGTGAAGCGACCGAACCACAGACAATGCGTGAGGTATTGCCAGTCACAAACACCGGAAAAATACCAGCAGCCCGCCAGGCAGTCACATAACCACTATACCAATCACTGGTTTTATCACCAGCCCATGAGTTATTGATGACATGCGGTCGCAGATCAGGACGTGGATTTTCATCATTCAAATCGGTTGGTGACAGCAACCACTGAGCGGAGGCAATCAAATCGGATTGCAAACAGAGCGTAGAACGACAACCGCGTGCCGTAATCCAGGTAGCGCCAGGGGCAACACCATAGGCTGGTGGATTCGCATCGCTCGTACCACGGGCGACCATTGTCCCCATTGTATGGGTACCATGATCGCCAGGATCCTGTGGATCAGTCTCAAAACCATCAGGATCAAACCAGTTATAGGCATGATCAAAAAGACCAGGGCCACGGTAGCCACGGTATTGCTCTTGCAACGCAGGATGATCATACCGAACGCCATTATCAATATTGGCAACCGTGATCCCCTGACCACTCACCCCAAAATCAGACCAGACCCGATTTGCCTGAACGCGATCAATATTCCAGGCAATGCGTTCATCAACTGGTTCATCCTGTTGGAGGCTGGGCGTCACAGGTGCGGTCACTGCCAGGCTCGTCACCTGGTTGGCCTGGAGCAGAGCAACATCATTGCGGGCTGCCAGGTCTTGTACATCCGCAGCCGTACCAGAAACAACCAGCGCATTGACAATCCAGAGGGGTGTATAGGCAAGCCCACGATCTTCGAGCCACTGACGAATATCACGCTGACTTGTTTCGGCATTCTCATGCAGCGTATTATATACAAACCACCCACGTTCACCCCAATCAGCAATGGTATATGCTAATGACAGATCAGGCTGTTGATCTACAAAGACAAGAAAATCGGCGGTGCCATCAGTTGATGCGGCAAGATCAGCCATAATCTGCGGATCAACGCGCTGATCTTGATCAGGCAAAGCAACACGTTCGGCGGTTGCGGCAGGCGCTATTAGACCCGCTTCAACACCTTTTGGTGGCGAGGGCAGTGCCTCATAAAAGGTAGGTGTCTGCGCAATACCAGCAGTATTGGTCATCGTGATAGTTATTTGCTGGCTTTGCCCCAACGGCACTGTTTGGGATATGCCAATAAGATTAACCTGAAACGGAGAATCAGTATCGGCAAAAAGAACCGGGGTACGATCTGATGGATCATCATATGGTACTGCTAGCACCGGTCGATGAGGGAGTACGCTCATCAGAAGCATGAGGATAATAAATAGTATGCACAAACGGTGAGAGAGACGGTACATAAGGATAGATCACCTTTATATCGATTAAAACCATACTCCTACATCAGGAGTGTCGTTAAACCTACCTTTTTATTGTACCGACTCTTTCAGATTTTGTCTTCCTCATTTCACTCATGATCACCGTTGACCAGAGCAACAACAGGTCATTTCCTAATCATGCCTGTTCATGATTGAACTCAGCCACAAAATCCTAAGTGATGCTAAATTTATACCCGATGACCATTTGTACGTATCGCTGCAACAGGACGCTCTGGAGACCATTCAGATTGCATAACACGCCAGATAGCTGGCATCAGATCACTATTCAGGCTTGCTTTTGGAATAAACTCATCAGCGCCCGCCGAAAGTGCTGCCTGGCGTGAGCCATAGGTATCGAGAAGACCTAGCGCAACGATCCCAACGCATGGAAGGATCTTACGCAAACGCGGAATGATTTCAAGACTGGTCAACCCTGGCATACCAAGATCGAGCAATACCACTGATGGGCGCAGCTCACGCGCTTGAATCAATGCATCTTCGCCTCTACCGGCTGCACCAATGACTACAACTTCATTATGGTAATGCTTCTGTAGCAACAGCAGTGCAATACGAAGAAAGATAGGGTTGTTTTCAACCAATAAAACCGGTATCGGCTCTTGTATCGCCGGCGGCAGAGACTGAGCATTCCCGACATGATATTGAACTAGGGTGTTGGTAGGTGCTATCATTTGCTAATCACTCCATAGGTGCATAAAAAGGCAATGTTCGATAGAGATGATCAATAAGCGGCAGAACCAGCGTGCCAAAATCCGATTTACTCATAAACCCATCAGCGCCAACCTGTTCGGCAGCGGTCCGGTATTCTGGCGTATCATACGATGTAAGAATAACGACTCGCGGTGGTTGCGGTTGCGCCTTGATCACACGAGTGGTCTCCAATCCGCTCATACCTGGCATTGCCAGATCCATCAACACAAGGTCTGGTGCAAGGTGCGGAATTTGTTCCAGTGCTTCATAACCTGAGAATGCACGTCCGATAAGATGGATGCGTGGATCCGCCTTGAGAAAGCGCCCTGCTGATGACAGAAATCGACTACTATCATCAACTAACATCACACGAAGAGATGGCATGGAGTACTTTCTAAATTTGATAGCTCGGTTACCACACTGTGGTCGCACAGGCCGGTATAGTTGTTCTGCTGAAATCAATTGACTGTTCATGTCATACTCGTTTACCGTATTGTCTTGAGCGTGTTTTATTCTTGTACATACCATACCGGAATTTGTGTTGACAAGCTATCGGGAAAAACCTGAAGATGGTTAAGGAAAAACCTGAAAAGCATGCAGAAACGAGATGAAGCTGTTTGAGAACAGGCGTCATGCCGAATGCACAAACCGGTATCAGCTGTGCGAAAGCACAAGCTCATACCAAAGGGGGAGAGCTTAATTATTGATATGTATCAACGCATGCAAAACCATGGTGCGATCAATCCACCCCTGAAAGCAATATTCCTTATTCACAACGGGTAAACCGACAACGTCTTCATCCATCAATTTCTGAATCGCTGAGACAAGAGATAACGTGTCTTCAACCATCACCACACGACTGGTCATAACATCCGCAGCGATTTGATCCTGAAGCGCAACCACCAGTTCTGCTGGTAATTCACCCCCCATAAACCAGGTCATCAAGCGTTGTCGCACATTGGGTTGAACATAGCGAGCTGCTCTTTTGAGAACATCACCATCAGTAATCAATCCAATTACCTTCTGGTTTTCTAAGACCACCACACGACGATAGGGAGAAGAAAGAACATGCTGTAAGACATCAATCAGCGAGGTAGTTGGTTGTACCACGGGAATATCACGTTGTAAAACATCGGCTACTTGTTGCAGGCTGACGTGTGGCAGCACTGGGAGGTCGCTTGCTGGTTGATACATGAGATGTGACACGGTGGTAGCTAAGAGATCACTTCGGTCCAGCACGCCCATGAGATGATCGGCTTGATCAACGACCGGTAGGCGTTTAAGATCATGCTGTACCATAGACTTTGCTGCGGCCTCTAGGGTATCATTGCTACGTACCATAATCGGGTCGGGGGTCAACAAATCCGATGCTCGCCAGGACTGGTGTGCTAACGCTAGCACTGTATGAGCACGTTCCGTCAAAGGCAACAACTGCTTCATGGCAATGGGTAAACGAATAACACCACGACGCAAGAGATCACCTTCGGTAATGATACCAACCACCCGCTGTTGATTATCAACAACGGGGAGCCAACGCAAGACATTGTCAAGCAACAGCGTCACAATTTCACTCGCTGGAGTGTCTACACTTACCGCATAAACATCACGCATGGCAACATCAGCAACCGTTCGATCGGGCGGAAAGAAGGTGTAGTGTTGTTTTATCACACTGCTCTGTTTGACAGACCGACGTTGGTCAATCGTAACAATAGCCTGATCAGCACTCCAAAACAGGTTGTGTGTGCCTATGAGATCAATCACACCGGCTTGAGATAAAACCACCTCAACGTTTTCTTGCAACCCACTCAAACACACCTCTCCGCCCGTTTGCTGATGCTCTTCGATGATCTGAATCAGCGCTTGAACACCTGTAACATCAACCAACGGAACACCACGCATGCTGATCACCAATGTTTGATACTCACGTGCTGTTTCAAACGCTTCTAGCACCGTATGAACATTGCCAAAAAAGAGTGGCCCAGCCAAATAGTAAATATGTGTGGTCGTACTCGTTGCGACAATAGCATGGCCTTTTGCGCGAATACGTTCAAAATCAACCGGAGCACTGGTAACTGATGTGCTTTCGGTTGATTGGCGTAAATATATCACCGCAGATGCGGCAACTCCGATCAAGATTGCTTGCGTAAGGTCAAGAGCAACGGTAGCCACCATCGTCAAGAGCATTCCAATGAGTGCATGACGCACCCCACGACGGCCAAAAAAACGAATAGATTCCCATTCATTCATCCGCCAGGCAGTGACGAGCAAAACACCCCCTAGCGCTGCCAGCGGGACTTGGCTCATAAACGGTGACAACACAAACACACTTAAAATAAGTAAAAACGCATGCACAAAGCTTGTAATGCGGGTAACACCACCGCTTTTAATGGCAACACTACTGCGTGCAATCGCAGCAGTCGCAGGTACGCCACCAAAAAATGGGATAATCATATTCCCAATACCCTGGCCGATCAATTCCTGATTACTATCAAATGCTTGTCCAGTCATATTTGTTGTAACAGCACCGCATAAAAGACTTTCTATTGCTCCTAATGCTGCAATTGAAACAGCAATCGTGAGTAAATCACTCAAATGATCCCAGGGTATCTCACTCAAAGTCAATCGGGCATCCAGCAGAATCGTTTGGGGGATCGTCCCAATCATTGGCACCTGCCAACCAAAACCGATAGCCACAGCCGATGCAAGCACTAAGCCAACAAGCGACCACGGAAGAGTACGGTTAAACCGAGGAAACACGATCATAATCCCTATCACAATCATCGCGAGCACAAAAGTATGCCAATCTGGTACTGGTGGATGCAGCACATAGTAGAACAATTTTTGCAGTGCGGTTTCAGCCATAGGGCTATGAATGCCCAGTATCGCATCGATTTGCCCAATGGCAATAATCAACGCAATGCCACTGGTAAAACCAGTGATGACAGGAGAAGGAATAAACGAAATATACCGCCCTAACCGAAACAAGCCAAGCAAAATGAGGAGCAATCCGGCAATAATACTGGCTACCCAAATACCAGAAAGACCATACTTTTGTGATAATGTAATCAATACTGCGGACATTGCACCCGTAGGTCCACTTATTTGATACGAACCACCTCCAAAACCGGCGATAATCAACCCAGCCAGAATAGCCGTGACCAAACCAGCCGCTGCATCCGCACCACTAGCGACACCAAACGCTAAAGCCAGCGGTAACGCCACAGCGCCTACTGTCAGACCAGCAAGAATATCACGTTGCAACATGGCCCAATGATAGCCTGCAAATTCACGCTGCCACAATACCACCAACGGTATGTTTTTCCATTCCATACGACCACCTTTTGAGAACGTCTCACAAAGCGATGAGATGAAGCATATCCTTGACCAAAGCTCCCTCGTTTATTTCTCGAAAATTTCTTTCGAGCGCAACTTCTGCTTTATAAGCTATCCGTTTCTTGGGATAACTGTTGAAGGAGTTCCTGGGTACTGATCAGATGATTATTAAAAATGGTTTGTGCCACATCAAGCAATTCAAACAGACATGGATCGCGAACCCGATAATACACTGTCGTACCATCTTTCCGTGAGTCAACCATTTGTTTATGTCGTAACACGGCAAGTTGTTGTGAAACACTGGACTGATCTAACTCCAGCACCAGTTGCAAATCATGCACGCTCTTTTCGCCAGACCGAAGTTGCTCTAAAATCACAAGACGTGCAGGATGGCCTAAAGCCCGAAAAAAATCGGCCTTAAAACGATGAAGCGGTTGTTGCATCACCCATACTCGCTTTCGCTCTCATGAACATGTGGTACCTCTTGAATAGATAATCAATAGAAGCAAATATTATAATATTTATATCTTTATGGTATCAGAGATAAATCTGTTTGTCAACAACATCTTCTCGGTTCTGTGCAGCCCCGTCATGCAAACACACTTGCATCTCAAATCGTCCTGGTTTATACTGTTACGGGTTATATTGCGGTACGTCTCTGGTGGTGTGGTTATCTCACACATCATTGCATGATCCGTAAAGCGGTGGGTACGTTCCGCCTCTGACGTTTTGGTAGACGAAAGGCATATCGTGAGTCTCTACCCTTCTCATATTCCCCAATCTGGTGGGTCACCGCAGCGAAACCGAACGTGGTTGCGGTGGCTGATCATTAGTGTGGCTATTGTGCTCCTGCTCATCGCACTGTTCTGGCCCTTCTTACAACCTTCGCCTGAGCCGGTTGCCGAACAACATGCCACTCCTATCCCCACAACGGCAACTCCAGGACCATCGTCTGGCGAAGCGCCCACGCCGACGATTATCACGCTCGAACCGTCAAGTGCATCGCCTACGCCGACGATCATACGCGTCCTGCCAACCAGCACACCGGCCTTTTCGGATGCCTTTTTCGATTCGCAGCGATTGAGTTATGAACCAGATTTTTATGTCCCTGAGATCCAGGTATTCCTGGGGAGCCAACCAGGACCGCTCAAAGATACGCGCTTTCAAATTGGTGGCTATGGCCATTCCTTTGCCGAAACCCTGGTCAGCATGACCACATTGTATAGCATCAACCCGAAGGTCGTGCTGGCTCTGTTTGAAACCCAGAGTCGGTTACTCTCAACAGCCGAACCAGCACCCGATCAACTCACCTGGGCAATGGGTTATCACGGCGGCGCAGGTGGCCGGGCCGGACTCTATAGCCAGTTTTACTGGGCAGTGATGGAGTTACGCTATGCCATCCGGGATTATGTGCTAGGATTTGAAGCCGGTGTCTTGCCAGATATCGTCTTTGCCGATGCATCACGCCAACCCGTGGGGCTTGATATGACTTTGGCCCATTATGCCCTGGCACGGGTACTCGCTCAGACCACCACCCCCGATCAGCTCACCAATCGTCTGGATGCGTTTCAGGCAACCTACACCGAGCTGTTTGAAGACCCTCGGTTGCCACCGGACGATTGGCCTGAACCAGCCGAACCTTTTCTACACATGCCCATGGAAGAGCCATTCCGCATTACATCAGTCTTTGATCATCACACACCATTACTGCATAAAAATGGATCAACCCAATCATTCTGGGGACAAGAAAGTCCCTACATCTCCTATGATGGTCATACCGGTTGGGATTATGCCATGCGCCCACCTGATATCGTGTTGGCCGCTGCAGGTGGTACGGTCGTCTTCGCTGGCTTCTCCGATGATGGCTGTGTGACCCCAGCCGGGGCCGTGATTATTGATCATGGCAATGGGTATCGCTCCCTCTACTGGCACCTATCGAGCATCACCATCGAACTGGGCGCAACCGTCGCATCAGGTGATCCCATAGGTGTGGCCGGTGAGACCGGCTGTGCGATTGGTCCCCATCTTCACCTTCAAGTCCAATATCTTGGTCGCGATACCGACCCCTATGGCTGGTGTGCTGCCGGCAATGGCCCCTGGGGAGAGAGTCCCGGTGGTCAGCAGAGCACCTGGCTCTGGGCCGATTGGCCCGACCCCTGTGGGGCCGTACCAGACAATACAATTGTGATCGATAACCAGTCGGATGGGTTTGCGAGCTACGGGTCGTGGCAGCAAAGCGAGATGGGCTATGCTGATGGTACCCTGTTTCAGGAAACCATCCCGTTTCGCTATGAGCGTCAGCCCTGGGAACTCCGCCCCTTTGTAGAGACACCCGCAGTTGCCACCTGGCAACCCACACGCTTACAGGCCGGCACCTACCGCGTTCTGGCATATCTGCCGTATGTGCTCAATGGGCTGGATGATTCGCAAGAAATACGCTACCGTGTGCATTATGCTGGCGGTGATGCCCTGGTGACGATCAATGGTGAGACATGGGCCAACGGTTGGGCCGATCTTGGCACCTACCCGTTTGCGCCAGATGCCCCGGCCTTTGTCAGTGTCAGCTCACTCGCAGGTGATGCGGGACGCGGTATCTGGGCCGATGCGGTGGCATGGCAATTGCAAGAGACCCAGGTCTCTGAAACGAGTGGGCCATAACGTTACTCTTTCAGGAAAAAATTGACGTGGACTTCGGTGCCGCCGTCGGGCACCGAATCAATCGTAATATTGCCACCGGCAAAGACCACTCGTTCTTGCATGCCGAGCAAACCCATGCTGCCACCGTGTGATGCCTTTTTCTGCGCCAGACGTACATCGAAGCCAATGCCGTCATCCCGAATAACCAGATGCAGTTGATCCTGCTCTTGCCAGACTTCGACCTGGACTCGCCGCGCCTGAGCATGGCGAATCACATTGGTCAGTGCCTCCTGTGCTACACGAAAGCAAGCCGTTTCCAGATCGGAGGGGAGTCGGGTTTCGCCCAGATCCGCCCGAAATTCGGTGGTAAAACCGGCCCAACGGGTTTGCCGGTCGATGTACCAGCGCAACGCAGCAGCAAGGCCCAGATCATCAAGCAACGAAGGGCGCAGATCCAGCGAGAGGTTGCGTACCTGTTGCAACGCGTGATCAACAATACTGATGCTTTCACCAATATACGGCTCAAGCGCGGGTTCCCCCGCAACCCGTTGCAACGCTTGCATGCTAATTTTCACCGCTGTGAGCGCCTGACCAATTTCATCGTGAAGCTCTCGCGCAATATGGTGCCGTTCCGCTTCTTGCGCTTCCATCAAGCGATACGAAAGCACCTGCAGGCGTTCACGTCCTTCGCGTACTTGCTCAAAGAGATGCGCCTGTTGCACCGCAATAGCGAGCTGATTGGCAACCTCACGTGCAATCTCAACATGTTCGCGACTAAACGCGTTCTCCGTATTGGCACTGAGAATAAGCGCACCGATCAACGACCCGCGTGATGCCATGGGCACACAGACCGAAGAACGCATACCATCCGCCTGCACATACTCATGCAACGGAGATGATGCCGAAAAGGCCACTGGCTCCTCGGCCGATTCATCACTATCGGTCCAGGTGACAGTTTCCTCGGCAATGTTGAAGGGAATACGTTCACCCGGCATCAACCGTGTTTCGCCATAGATGTCCGTTACCAGGACAATTGCCTCATGTGAGTTCTCATCAAACAATGCAACACTGACCTGTTGGCATTGAATCAGTTGACGCAGATGATCAACCGCAGCACTGGCAATGTCATTGGTCGAACGTGCCGCCAGGATCGAACGGTCAATTTTGCGCAAGACTTCCAGCCGCAGTGCATAACGCCAGCGTGCCTCTTCCGCCCGTTTACGTTCCATAAACTGACCAATCTGGCTCCCAATACCGGTCAAGACCGATAGGAGTTCATCATCGCGATCCCGTTGGTCACGACTAAAAAGCGCAATCACACCGATGACATCGTTGCCATTGAGAATAGGAAATGCACAGGCAGTCTGGAGCATCAGGGCCTGTGCCGCAACCGAACGCGTAAATGTTGAATTACTACGGATATCCTGCATCCAGGTTGATTGACAGGCAGACCAAACATAGCCAATCAAACCCTCTCCCTGGGTAAAAGCCAACATACGGCTGGCCTGTTCAAATTCACGAATATCGAGATCGGGAGCATGCCATAGACCATGCCATACCAGAACATGGGTATCGGGTTGCACCAGCCAGACTTCGCCCAGATGCCAGCCCACTTCAGCACACAACGACTTGAGCAGACGGGGCACCGCCTCAGTCAGCGTCTCGGCATGGGCTAACACATTGGTCACCGCAAATTGCATCGTGCGCCTCATCTCCGAACGTTTACGGGCGGTAATATCACGAAATGTTACAACAACACCGGCAATATCACCACGTTCTAGCATAGGGGTACTGATATATTCGGCTGGAAAACGACTGCCATCTTTGCGCCAGAACACTTCATCGTCCACTGCTTGCGGTTCACCCGTGCGCAATGTTCGGTAAATGGGTGATGTATGCCACGGGTAAGCACTGCCATCCGGTAGCGTATGATGGATAAACAAGTGCGTCGGCTGACCAATAAGCTCACGGGCCGTATACCCCAGCATCATCACGGCCATCGGGTTAACAAATGTTGTTTTGCCACTCGCATCAATACCATAAATGCCTTCACCAACCGATTGGAGAATAAGCTCGTTCTGGTGACGTAATCGTTGCAGGTCTTCCTCAATCCGCTTGCGATCGGTGATATCACGCATAGAAGCGAGATACGCCATCTGGCCGTCCCACTCGGTCTGTACCACGCGCATCTCGGCAACATTGATGCCACCATTACGTAAAACCACATCAAGCTCAGTACGCTCACCCGCTACCACCGGAAAGCCAAACAGCTCCCCCACAAACTCTGCTGCTTTGATGCTTAACAGGTTTTCTGCCGCCGGATTGATAAAACGCACAAAGCCTTGCGAATCAACAATTAAGATACCATCAGCATTTTTCTCAATAATATTGTGAAAGCGAGCCTCACTTGCCTGGCGTTCAAGCATAATTTGCTGCATTTCAGTCTGCATCTGTTGTTTTTGCAGCGCCATGCGAACTGTACGCAGAATATCTTCGCAATGTATATTGCCTTTGACCAGATAATCGAGCGCACCTCGACAGATGGCCTGGAGACCCAGGGCTTTGCGACGGCGTGTTGTCAGGACCACCAGCGGCAGACCTGGGTAGACTGCCTGAATGTTTGCTAGTGCTGCCAAACCCGGCACATCCGCAAGCGTTAGACTCAGGAACACCAGATGAATCGCTTGTTGTGCCAGCAGTTCCAGCCCAGTTGAAAGGCGCTGGGCGGTGAGCAGTGTGATCGACTGCGGCAAACGGTCTGGACTCGCCTGACATTGCTGCTCCACAAGCGTTTGACGTAACAACTGGAGTGTTCTGGCATGTTTATCAATTACCAGAATATATGTTCTTTGCTGTTCCATGATTCTTACTCGATAGGTCGCTTACATCGATGGGCCATGCACTGCGTTCTTCTGCTTCTCTTCGAGTATACCATATTGGTCTGGTACAATGTAAAAAGGGTAACACAAGGTGCTTTGTTCAAAGCGGCTAATTGCAGGCTGATGAAGTTTGTATGCTTCCACTATAGCATCATGCCTTCCATTTGGGTTACCATGAACCTTATGGTTACCTGACGAACGTATGGTGACGTGATTCTCTCTCGTTTATCGTTTGGGGGAATGCGGTTTTTGGGTGCAAACACGCGAACTGGCGGGTTGTTCTCCGCTGTTCTGCCTATGGCGGAATAGAACAGAACGCCAACGGTAGCGCAAGTACCTTCTGGTTGCGAAGGGCTTCATGATACGACCAGAGCCATTTAAAAAGCGATGCCTGGTAACAATATGGCACGATAGCAGAGCATCGCTCCAGCGTTATGCCGAACACCAATACGTTCGTTTGTCAGAGGAACGCTAGATACTGGTGCAAGAGTATGCTATAATCGGGTATTCCTGATATGGAATGGCCTGAAGATGGTTTATCTAACAACGATGCTTAAAAGATGCAAGGAGGAAAAACATCTATGACTCTGGACGCACAGGGTGTGCTCAAGATGATCAAAGAGCAGGGGATCCAGATCGTCGATATGCGCTTTATTGATGTTCCAGGAACATGGCAACACTTTTCACTGCCAGCAACCATGCTGGGTGAAGGTGAGTTTGAAGAAGGTCTTGGCTTTGATGGCTCGTCAATTCGTGGGTTTCAGGTGATCAACGAGAGTGATATGCTCGTGATGCCCGATCCTTCCACGGCCTTTGTAGACCCGACCCTCGAAGTACCCACCCTCAATATCATCTGCGATATTTATGACCCCATTACCCATGAACCCTATTCACGTGATCCACGCTATGTTGCCCGCAAGGCCGAGGCCTATCTCAAATCAACCGGTGTGGGTGATACCTGCTATTTTGGTCCTGAAGCCGAGTTTTTTGTGTTTAACACGGTACGCTACTCTTCAGGTCTGCTGCCCCAGGAATCATTCTACTTTGTCGATAGTGTTGAAGGCTGGTGGAATAGTGGCAGTGAAGAGATGTATCCAAACTTTGGGTCCCAAATACCCGCAAAACGCGGCTATTTCCCGTGTCCACCAACCGATACCATGCAAGACCTGCGCAGTAAGATGATTTTGGCGATGATGCAGGTTGGTATTACCGTTGAATTACATCACCATGAAGTTGGTACTGCTGGTCAGTGTGAGATTGACATGCGCTTTGATACCCTCACACATATGGCTGATATGCTCACGATGTATAAGTATATTGTGAAGTGTGTCGCACGTCAGCATGGTATGACTGCTACGTTTATGCCAAAACCGCTCTTTGGCGATAATGGCAGTGGCATGCATTGCCACCAGAGTATCTGGAAAGATGGCGAGAATCAGTTCTTTGATGAAATTGGCTATGCTGGTCTTTCCGAAGCGGCACGTCATTACATTGGTGGCTTGCTGGCCCATGCGCCGGCCCTGTTAGCCATTGTTGCGCCCACCACCAACTCCTATCGGCGGCTTGTGCCCGGCTTCGAGGCACCGGTCAACCTGGTCTATTCACAGCGCAACCGCTCAGCTGCCTGCCGTATCCCCATGTACTCCAACAGTCCCAAAGCCAAGCGCGTTGAATTCCGCTGCCCGGATCCGTCTTGCAACCCCTATCTCGCATTTGCAGCGATGCTCATGGCTGGTCTTGATGGCATTGCCAAAAAGATTGAGCCCGGTGCGCCGGTTGATAAGGACCTCTATGAGTTGCCGCTCGAAGAACTGGCCCAGATTAAGACCGTTCCCAGTTCGCTGTCTGAGGCACTGGATGCGCTCGAAGCTGACCATGCCTTCTTGCTCGAGGGTGGTGTGTTTACCCCCGACCTGCTCGAAACCTGGATCGACTACAAGCGCCAGAATGAAGTCATTCCAGTGCAACTTCGTCCAACACCCCAGGAATACACCCTCTACTACGATATTTAACGCCCCCTCCAGGCATCGGGCGCTTCGTCCCTCAGCCCCTCGGTCCCGCTCAGCTGCTGCGAGCGGAACCGAGGGGCTTTTGTTGTGTTGATCAAAAACCAACCGAACATCTTCCATTTGTTGTGCATCGTCGTGTAGTATAATACAAGCAACACAAGCAATCACCAGAAACCGATGGCGTTACAGCAATCCTGGTTCATGTATCCTATCCCATCTCAATCGGTTTTGCCTGCCAACCCGATGATGCAAACAGCGCGTGATCTTGTGCGAGACCGAATAACAAGCCAACAAAGGAGTGAAAACCATGTTACGTCGAAGGAGAGGTGGATTAGCTGGCCGTGGTGCAGCAGCTGAAACGACCGAAACAGCGGCACCCGCGGCGCCCTCAATGAGTCGTTACCGCATGCGTGAGCGCATATTTGCCATTGGTGATGACTTCTGGATTGAAGATGATCAGGGCCAGCGCGTGTTTAAGGTTGATGGCAAAGCTTTCCGTTTGCGTTCGACCCTCTTTTTTGAAGACCGCCAGGGCAACAAGATATACAAAATTCAGGAAAAGATGCTGCGTATTCGTGACACCATGGCAATCTATCGCGGCGATGATGTGGCGGCTACGGTGCATAATGCCCTGTTCACCCCGTTGCGTGACCGTTGGAAGGTCAGTATTCCGGGCGGCGAAGACCTGGTAACCCAGGGCAATATTCTGAACCATGCCTACCAGATTCGACGTGGACGCCAGACCGTCGCATCAATCTCGAAAAAATGGTTCCGCATCCGTGATACCTACGGTGTCGAAGTCCAGCCAGGCGAAGATGCATTACTGGTGCTCGCAATAACGGTGGTGATCGATATGATGGCTCATTCGGGCAACTAACAAGGGGGTGTATCATGCAGATAGGACCGGTTCAACTGGTAGTGGTCGGGTTTGAACGAACCGATCGCTTTAAAGGGGATATTCTGCGCGAATTAGATGAACTGCGCACTGGTGGGGTGATTCGGGTGCTCGATCTCCTGTTCGTCATGAAAGACGAGGACGGAAGTATCTTTGCCTTTGAAGATACCGACTTGACCGCCGAAGAACAACAGGAGTATGGCGCCATTATTAGCCATTTGATTGGTTTACAGGACGGAGCAGCGGTAACACAGACCAATGGCCTGCAAGCCGATGAACTGGCCGCAACCGAGCATGACTATGGTTTGACTGCGGCAAATATCCAAGAAGTAGCGGCCCAAATTGAGCCAGGCACAGCGGCCGGCCTCTTACTTGTTGAGCACAAGTGGGCAGCTGGCTTAAAGCATGCCATCCGTGAGGCTGGTGGCCGCATGCTGGCACAGGGGTATCTCACACCGGATGCTTTGATGATCGTTGGTCAGGAGCTACAAGCTGTAGTGGAAGCCGAAGCCGCGATTGAAGTCGCTGAAGCCATCAAAGGAGCAGCAATGCTCGATGCCCTCATGACCGTGGCCGAAGCCGAAGCGGTGAAAGCGACCGCAGTCGAGGAGGCCGCCGAAGCCGTGGTAATGGCTGAATACATCAAAACCGCCGCCGCCGCAGAGGCAGTACAGGCACTGATTATCGCTGGTCTCATCGAAGATGCAGCCGCTCAGCAAGCCCTCGATGCCCTGGTCGCCGCCGACATCATCCGCCGCGCCATGATCCGCATGGATGAGGCGCTGGCGGATGCCAGGCTCAACGTGCGCATGCTGCTGCAGGTGCATGACGAGCTGGTTTTTGAAGTCTCCGAGGATAAGGCCGAGCAGGCCATTGCCTTTATCAAGCCACGGATGGAGAAGGCTGCCGATCTGTCCGTGCCGCTGGTGGTGGAGGCTAAAGCTGGCCGAGATTGGGGGGCAGCGCATTAGCGCCGAGAGGCTTTTTGCGTTTAATCGACACGACCAGCACGGCGCCAAAAATAAATATGCTGCCGTAGATGGTGTTTTCATCAATCATCTCGCCAAAGAAAACATAGGCAAACAGGCTGGCC
>JAAURD010000270.1 GCA_012034075.1 Chloroflexaceae bacterium
TTCACCAGCGCAACAACCCAGGCATGCTCATGGATGAGCTGACGCACCGCCGGCAGCACCAGCGCCAGCGAGATAAACGAGACATCAATCGTGGCGCAATCGGCACGGAGCCAGGAACACCCCTCGCCCAACTTGGGAGAGGGGCCGGGGGGTGAGGGGCCTCTGTATCGGGCAGCGGCGGCAGCGCTTGCAGATAGCGAATATTAGTGCGCTCCAACACCATCACGCGCGGGTCTTGCCGCAGCCGCCAATCGAGCACACCATAGCCCACATCAACTGCATAGACTGCGGCTGCACCGCGCTGTAACAGCACATCGGTAAAGCCGCCGGTGCATGCGCCAACATCCAGACCAACCAGGCCGGCCGGGTCAAGGCCAAAGGTATCGAGACTATGGGCCAGTTTGTAGCCGCCGCGGCTGACATAGGGCGGGCGTTCGGTAATGGTGATATGGCTGGTTTCGGTCACCAGCAGCGCCGCACGGGTGGCAACGTCCCCATCGATACGCACGGCGCCTGCGAGGACCAGCGCCTGGGCCTGTGAGCGACTGTTCACCAGTCCACGCTCGACCAGCAGATGATCCAGACGGGTGCGCTTCATGAGGGCGCCTGGGCCTCCAGCCGAGCGATCTCTTGTTCTAGTTCGGCAATGTAGCGTGTAAGCCAGGCCGGTGCAGCGGCTCCATGAGCCATCGCCCGTGCACGCAGCCGGCGCAGCTCACTACGTCGCTGCTGAAGCTCGGCGGCCAGGATATCGCTTGCGTCCTCGGCTGCTGGCATGGTTTCGGCCTGCCCTTCCGGCAGATGATCGAGAAAGCTCGCCAGCAGCTCGGTGAGCAACTCATCGATGGCGATATCATGGTTGCGTACCAGTTCATCGAGCCGCTGGCGCTGGGTGGGCGTGAGAAAGACCCGTGTGGCAATGGCAAAATGACCCTGTGACATGTCTGTTCCTACATCTCATACCAAATTCGGGTGATCACTGGTATGCGCTTTGATAGAGCGCGGAGCGCCTGCTTTCTAGGGGCATAGCGTGCGGCTACAAGCCGCACCTCCCCATCTGAACGCACCAGATCAACGCGGTTAGACGACTAGCGCAAACGGCCGTGCAAATACTCGTGCAGCTCACCAATCGGCACGCGCTCCTGCCCCATTGTATCACGATCCCGCACCGTGACGGTGTCTTTGAGTTCGGCTTGCTGGCCCTCACCGAGTGTATCAAAATCGACCGTAATGCAGAATGGTGTGCCAATCTCGTCTTGCCGCCGGTAGAGCTTGCCAATCGCGCCGGTATCATCATAAATCGTGCGGATGGCGCCATCGGCCTGGAGTTCTTTGCGTATACGGCGAGCGACCTCCACGATCTGGGCATGGTTGCGTTTGAGCGGCATGACAGCGACTTTAATCGGCGCCAACGCGGGCTTGAGCTGCAACACCGTGCGAAAGGACTCATCCATTGCCGGGTCGGCCTGACCGCGCAGCTTTTTGCCCAACTCGATAGTGTTGGCCCCAGGCAGATCGAGCAGCGCTTGTATCTGTGGCAGCGAAGCCGGCAGGTCACGGGCAATCTCATCAGAACGCTCCAGCAGAGCCTCTTGCTGTTCCGCGGGCAGCTTATCGTTGCGCCCCACGCTCTTACGGAAGGCATCCAGCGCATCCGCCACGGCTTGCTGGCGTTCGGGCTTGAGCGCTTTAATCTGCTCTTCGGTATAGGCCTCAGTGAGCATGGCCAGCACCCCTCGGTCCACGCCGGCCGATGGCTCGATCACAAAGGGCACAATATGCTGGCGGGTGTCCTGGTCATAATAGGTCAGCCGTTCGGTGCTGTCGGTGTTGGTCTGCACGCGAGCAGTCAGGCCCAGGCGCTCTTGATCCCGCGAGTGCGACCCCAGGTCATAGTCGGTGCGGCTGGCGATGCCTTCGAGCTCTTCAAAGCCAATCGGGAAGCGATACATCACATCGTAGGTGGCTTTGGAGTAGTGCGCCAGGTCTTCACGCGGCACGGTGTAGACTTGCAAGTTATCGCTCTTGAGGCCAATACTGCGCCACCAGGCCAGGCGGTCTTCGAGCCAGCGCTCGTGCCAGGCATCTTCCTCACCGGGGCGCACAAAGTACTCAATCTCCATCTGCTCAAATTCGCGCACACGGAAGATAAAGTTGCGCGGGGTGATTTCATTGCGAAAGGCTTTGCCAATCTGGGCAATGCCAAAGGGCAGTTTGCGACTGGTAGTGGTGAGCACGTTGCCAAAGTTGGCAAAGATACCCTGGGCCGTTTCGGGGCGCAGGTAGGCATACGCATCGGCATCGGCGACGGGCCCGATGGTGGTTTGAAACATCAGGTTAAAGGGCCGTGGCTCGGTGAGCTGGCCTTCACATTCGCCGGGGTGCTTGCGCGGATGGAGCAGACAGTGCCCATCGTGCAGCCGGTCGGCACGGTAGCGCCCTTTGCAGGTGATGCAATCGACGAGCTGATCAACAAAGGTCTCTTCGTGACCCGAGTATTTCCAGATCAGCCGGTTCATCAAAATGGTGGCGTCGATACCTTCCATATCATCGCGCTCGTACACATTGGCCCGCCACCAGGCCATTTTCAGGTTGTTTTTGAGTTCGACCCCCAGGGGGCCATAATCGTAAGTGCCCTGCAGGCCGCCATAAATGCTACTGCCGGGGAAGATAAACCCTCGGCGCTTGCAGAGCGAGACCAGTTGGTCTAATGTTGTTGCGGGCATATTATTCCTCCTCTGCCCGGGCAATACTGTCTTCGGGATGATAATACTGTCCATTAGGAGTATACAAGGGAAGACCATGGTTGCCATTGCGTTCGGGCAGATGCTCATTGGGCTGATACTGTTCTGGTTGACTGGAAAAATGGGTATACATCTGGGTGGTTGAGCGGGATGCATGGCCGAGCAATGCCTGCACTTCGCGCAATTCGGCACCATTGTTAAGCATATGCGCAGCAAACGAATGGCGTAGCATATGCGGGGTCAGGTCTTGCAGACCCAACTCTTCGGCATAGTTTTTGAGAATGAGCCAGAACCCCTGACGGGTCAGGCGTTTGCCACGATGGTTGAGAAAGAGCGCGGCCGGGTCTTCTTCGGCGTTGCGCAACAGGTGCTGACGCGCACCATGGAGATAGTTGGCGAGCGCATCGGTAGCGGCATGGCTCAGCGGCAAGGTGCGTAAGCGGTCTTTCTTGCCCAGACAACTGACCAGCCGTTGATCCAGGTGCAGGTGGGTACAATCCAGTGCAACCAGTTCGCCCACCCGCATACCGGTGGCATAGAGCAATTCGAGCATCGCCTTATCGCGAATATGATCGGGTGTACGTGAGCGCAACGGCAGTTCCAGCAGGGCATCCACTTCGTCGGCGGAAATAGCTCTGGGCAGACAACGTTGCACCCTAAATGCAGGCATATTCATGGTCGGATCGGTGACAATCAGGCCATGGTTGCCGAGATAGGCAAAAAAGGTTTTGACCGCCGCTATCCGCCGCGCCACCGTGGAGGGCTGAAAACGTTGCTGTAAATGCATCACAAATGCACAAATATCATCCTCAGTTGCTTGCGACCAGCATGTTCGCGCCTGTTTGTCGAGAAAGCGCTGCAACTGACTGATATCAGTGCGGTACGCCGATGTGGTATTGCTGGTCAGGCGTCGCTCATCCGCGATATAGGCCAGAAATTGTTCGAGCTGCTCAAGCATGTGACTCTATCAACCCTTACTTCGCCATGGAGACGAAAACCAGATAATACCCCAGAATCGTGGGGATTATCCCATACTGTGTTCAAGACGTGGGCAACATGGTACAGCAAAGCAACAGGTGTGTCAACCGGGGGAACGGCAAGCAATGATCACCTCTGACCTCTGACCTATACCCCTACGGTAAACAATCTCACACTTTCGGCCGCGGCTCCATGGTATACTGCAACTATCCCAGGAAATCCCTGGTTTATCACTCAAATAATCGCCATCTCTGATAGTGACCCATGCTCGATAAAATTCTCCGATCACCCAAAGAACAGATGCTCAGTCCTGTGGCCTATCGCCTGTTGCGACCGATCCATCCCACATCCATAACCATCACTGCCTGGGCGATTGGCATGTTCGCTGCCATTGCCGCATGGCAACAGGCATACCTGCTGGCCCTGCTGCTGTGGGTGCTCAACCGTCTGCTCGATGGCCTTGACGGCACCGTCGCCCGGATCCACCAGAAACAGACTGACCTCGGCGGCTATCTCGATGTTTTGCTGGATACCAGCATCTATTGTGCGCTGCCGCTCGGGCTGGCGCTGGCGGCCAACACACCGGCGGTGTATCTGAACCTGGCCCTGCTGCTGGGCAGTTTCTACCTGAACACGGCCTCGTGGATGTACCTTGCAGCCCTGCTCGAAAAACGTCAGCACGGCGCCAACGCACAGCAAGAACTCACCACGGTAACGATGCCCGGTGGACTGATCGAGGGACTGGAAACGATGATCTTTTTTGCGCTCTTTCTGCTGTTCCCCGCATCAATCGGCCCGCTCTTTGCGATCATGGCCCTACTGGTCGTCGTTACCGTGATCTGGCGGCTGAGTTGGGCCATCCGCCATGTATAACACCAAATGGCGTTCATCGATACGCATCAGACGGAGGTGCGGCTGTAGGAGCGTCAGCGTGCTGCGCCCACCGGCGGCACGTGCTGCCCCCAGGAACGAATCCTTTCTGTGACACTCCGCACGGGCTAAAGCCCGGCGGCTTCTTGCGGATGTCCGCAAGCCACATGCCCTGTGTCCAGGGGACTACGCAGAACCCGCACGTTGTACGGGATACGATACGTTGTTGTTCCAGTGGAGCAGATATGCCCTGGCACACCATTCTGGTGGACCGACAGGATATTGACTGCACCCACCCCGTCGCGGTGTCCGCTGAAACCACACTGCCCACAGACAAAGCGTCTGCCGCGTGGTTTGTGCCGACACCCGCACTGCGGGCACGTCTGGCTGGTATAGCGCTCGTTCACCAGTTCCGTCTGGATACCTTCCGCCTCGGCTTTGTAGGTGATGTACTGCCGCATCTTTCCGTGCGACCAGTTGCTGACTTTCTGATTGCTCTTCTTGCCGAGCTTGCCTTTGTTCGCCACATCCCGCACATCACCAATGGCAATCGTTCCGGCTTCCATCGCCACCGCCGTGTTAACCACCTCGCGGGAAATCTTGTGTTCCCTATCGCGGGCGCGTTTTGCCTGCTGGTGCAGAAAGCGATTGATGCGTTTCTGAAGCCGTTTCCACCGTCGGGAGCCACGTGTGCAGGTGCTCTGCCGTTGGCGCAGTTCGGCAAGCCGTTTGGCGGTGTACTGGCGTTGGCTGCGCAGTTCGCGGCAGGTGACCACCACCGTGTCGTGCCCATCGCTCACCGCTGCCGGGTGGACTTCCCCCAGGTCGACCGCGACGGTCTTCGTGCCAGGAGCGGCCTTCGGCTGCAAGCCGTTCTCCACGACGATATGCCAAAAATACCGGCGTTTGGCTTTGTCGTAGACCAGGCGCACTTCCCGTACCTGCAACACGTCGCGCAGGTGTTCCGGCAGCGGCAGGCGCACGGGCGCAAGGCCGCGTGCCCGTGCCAGGAGCAGGGTATCGCCCGTACGACGGATGCCGGCCTGCTTCCAGATG
>JAAURD010000028.1 GCA_012034075.1 Chloroflexaceae bacterium
CCCCAGCGTACCTGCTACCAGCAACAACACTGCAACACCAGTGCGACGACGATGGTGTGAACGGAGTCGCCGCACCCAGCGTTGCAGGATTGATTCGCTTGCATGGGTCACCAGTCAGTTCCTTCCGCTGTGGCACCGGACTGAACCATGTCCTATTCCAAAACGGCTGCTACATCCGCATCAGCTCGCTCAAGCGTGCTACCAATGCTAAAGTATTTTGCTTCGGGATGATGCAGAACAATCGCTGCCGTGCTTTGTTCGGGTACCAGTTGATGGGCACTGGTCAACGACACGCCTATCGTATCCATCGGTAACAGCAGTGGCAGACGTGTGTGATCCTCCAGATCGGGACATGCCGGATAGCCCCAGGAGAAACGCAACCCCTGCTGCCCAGGCAGCCCCAGGCTGCGCCGAACAAGCCGATTGATATATTCAGCCAGAGCCTCTGCCAGCGATACCCCCAGGCCATGAATATAATATGCCTGGCTATAATCGCCCTGCTGCTGCAAACGCTCACACAACTCGGTGATCTTATCACCTACGGTGACCACTTGAAACACCGCGACATCCATCTTGCCGCTTTCCACACTGGCAAAGTAATCGGCCATACAGAGCCGTTCGCCATGCGGCTGTCGCGGGAACCGAAACCGTGTGATCTCCTGTGGCTTGCCCTGACCATTGTCGGTCATGACTGAGGCTGGCTCATACACCAACACTTCATTGCCAGCGCTCTGGGCTGGATAGTACCCATAGGCGATTTTGCAATCGAGCCAGCCATGACGTTCTGCATCTCTCTGCAACAAACGAACCCGGTCATCAAATTCAGCCTTCAGTTGCTGCCATTTTTCGCCTTTTGCATTTTTTGCTCCCCACTGCAAGCGATAGTGTGCATTGCGGTCAATACAGGCAAAGACATCGTCTAGCTGGATCCGATTCTGACGGATCACCTGCGCCCCCCAGAAGGGTGGTACGGGGATCGGCACATCCATAGACACCGCCGAGCGCGCTTCGCTGCTCCCTTGCTCACGTCCTACATCGGCCATCACCATACGACCCCGACGTGGCTTCTGCATCGACTCGGCCGCAGCCTGGAACAAATCTTCGAGCAAGACCGGACGTTTTTCGGCTGAACTGAGTTGATCCATGGTCTCCAGTCCCTCGAATGCGTCCTTGCAATAAAATACCCCGGCCTCATAGGGGCGATCACCCTCAACAAACAGGATACGGTGTCCATACTGTTGATTGATTGCGGCTCCACCCACCAGCACGGGCAGTTTCATGCCACGCCGATCAAGTTCCTGCACACAGAGCGGCATCTGCTTGCTGGTGCTTACCAGCAACGCCGAGAGACCAATCGCATCTACTTGATGTTCCAACGCTTTTTCAATGATGGTATTGATTGGCACCTGTTTGCCCAGGTCAAACACGGTATAGCCATTATTGGCAAGAATCGTGTTGACCAGACTCTTGCCAATATCATGCACATCACCATACACGGTGGCCAGCACGACACGCCCTTTGCTGGTACCTTCCATCTTTTCCAGATACTGCTCCAGATGGGCAACGGAACGCTTCATCACCTCGGCGCTCTGCAACACAAAGGGCAAAATGAGTTCACCGGCGCCAAAACGATCCCCCACATCGCGCATGGCTGGTAACAGCACGCCGTTCAGCACATCCACTGCGGCATCGTTCTGGCTGGCAAAGGCCTGTCCATCATCCAGACGCAGTGCCAGCGAGGTATCGATCAGGGCTTCAATCCCATCGCGCTTGCGATGCAAAATCTGGTAGTGGATTTTCTCATCCGACGTCATGCCTTCGGTGGGGTCAACCGCGTCGGCTTTATTCGCCTGATTTGCATCAACCGTCTCAAAATGGGCAATAAATTGGGCCAGCGCATCTTCATTCCGATTGAAGATTAAATCTTCGCACACCTGGCGCTGCTCTTCCGCTATTTCGGTGTAGGGGGTGATATGATTGGGGTTTACCATCGCCAGATCAAGCCCCGCCTGAACGGCATGGTACAGAAAGACGCTATTCAGCGCTGCCCGTGCATGCGGCGCCACCCCAAACGACAAATTGCTTACCCCCAGACTGGTCAGTGCGCCGGGCAGATGCGTCTTGATCAAACGCACGCCCTCTATCGTCCACCAGCCTTCGTCGCGGAGTTCATCTTGGCCGGTCGTCACCGGGAAGACATTGACATCGAAGATCAGCGCATCGGGCGGCAAACCATACTCTTGCGTGGCAATGTCGTAGATGCGTTTGCAGATACGCAGCTTATCTTCGGGATGATGCGCCATGCCCTCTTCGTCAATCGCCATACAAACAACCGCTGCACCATAACGCACAGCCAGCGGCAGCGTTTGATCGATCTTCTGGCCGCGCCCACCCTCAAGGCTGGTGCTATTCAAGATAGGCCGACCAGGGTAAATCTGCAGTGCCGCTTCCAGCACATCAGTCTCGGTGCTATCAAACATCAGGGGCGCATCAACCGTCATCGAGAGCAGTTTGACCAGTTTGACCATCTGTTCAGCTTCATCGGCGCGTTCTGTCATTGCCACACAGACGTCCAGCACATGTGCACCGCCATCGACCTGTTCACGGGCAATATCGACAATGCTCTGATAATCATCTTTGAGCAACAAACGTTTGACTTTGCGGCTACCCAGGCTATTGACCCGTTCACCCACAATCAAGGGGCGTGGGTCTTGATGTAGCAGCACAGCCTTCATGCCCGAAGAGACAAAGGGTTCCAGCGTTACATCAGTTGCTCCCTGGTCGTTTTGCTGTTCGATGAGACGCACCTGCTCGCACACCAGTCGAAGATGTTCGGGTGTTGAGCCACAACACCCGCCGACAATACGCACCTTGAGATCACGCACAAATTCACCCAGGATCGCTGCCATCGGTTCTGGTTTCAGGGGATAGACGGCATCACCACCAACATTAAGCGGAATACCTGCATTGGGAACACAGCTCACCGGTAGCGTTGTATGGCTGGTAAGGTACCGTATCGTTTCACGCATATGCTCTGGCCCGGTCGAACAGTTCAGCCCAACCGCATCAACACCCAGCGCTTCAATGGTTGCCAGCGCACTACCAATCTCTGTGCCCAGCAACATGCGCCCGTTGATATCAAGGGTGACCTGAGCTTGCAACGCCACCGGACGATCAGCCGCGGCAATCGCCTGCTGACAACCCAGAATCGCCGCTTTGACTTCCAGAATGTCTTGACTCGTTTCAATCAATAGCACATCGACCCCACCATCAATGAGTGCTCGCGCCTGCTCATCAAAGAGGGCGACCAGTTCTGCAAAAGTAATATCGCTCAAATCCGGATTATCTGACGATGGCAACTTGCCGGTCGGCCCCATCGACCCGGCCACAAAGCGGGGACAACCATCCATGGCAGTAAACTTGTCCGCTGCTCGTCGTGCAAGCGCAGCCGCCGCAGCGTTGAGTTCATACGTCTTATCGGCCAACCCCCACTCATCCAGGCGCAGACGCGTGGATTGGAACGTACACGTTTCAACAACATCGCAACCCACCTCGAAAAACGACTCATGAATTTGCGCAATCACATCGGGTCGCGTTAAGACGAGGTAATCACGACAACCCTCGGTTGCGGCCCCACCATAATCCTCAGCCGTTAACGTAAAGGTATCGATGCTGGTGCCCATAGCGCCATCAAAGACCAACACCCGTTGATCCAATGCATCTACATAGGGTGGACGTTGTTTTCGTGTTATCGACATAACCAGAAAAAACCTTTCATACTTTCACTATCACATCACAAACATTACCATCAAAACTTCACTGTTTTCCCTGTATGCCCTTCATTGTATCACACCGTATTAAATCAACACCATATCATCGCGATGCACAATTTCCGCACGATAGCTATAGCCGAGAATAGCAGCAATCTGAGATGAATGCTGCCCTTTAATACGCAACAGATCAGATGAGCGATATTGGGTGATACCACGGGCTATCTCATGCCCATCGGTTGTATAGATACGGATTGTCTGACCCCGATCAAAATCGCCCTCGACGTTGAGAATGCCCGCTGGCAGCAGACTCTTGCCCTGTTCGAGTAATGCACGCGTAGCGCCGCTATCAACCACCACACGGCTATGGCGCACTGTTTCTGCCAGCATCCAGCGCTTGCGTGACTCAAGATGCGAAACGCTGGTGGTAAAACGTGTGCCCAGCGCTTCGCCCTGGGCTACGCGCACAATGACATCCTGGTGCGTGCCACTGGTGACCACCACGGCGGTGCCCGAACGCGTTGCCAGATCCGCCGCCTGGACTTTGGTTTGCATCCCGCCAGTGCCGCGATGGCTGCCTGTTCCGCCCGCAATCTGCCAGATACGCTCATCAATTTGATCAACGGTAGGAATCAAACGGGCCTGCGGGTCGTGTCGGGGGTCCGCATCATACAGGCCATCAATATCAGTCAAGATCAAGAGCAAATCGGCATCAACCAGGTTAGAAACCAACGCCGAGAGATTATCGTTGTCGCCCAGCCGCGTTTCGTTGGTTGCAATCGCATCATTTTCATTGATAATCGGTACGAGTTGCTGTTCCAGACATTGCAGCAACGTATTGCGTGCATTGAGATACCGCCGTCGGTCACGCAAATCATCACGGGTGAGCAACGCCTGCGCCACTTTTAAGCCGTAAATATCAAATAGTTGCTCATAGAGATGCATCAACCGGCTCTGGCCCACTGCGGCCAACACCTGTTTCAGAGCAATCGTTGCTTCTTTGCTGCGGCGTCGGCGCGGCGGAAACCCCAGACGCTCCCAACCCGAGGCAATCGCCCCGGATGAGACGAGCAAGACTTCCATCTCGGAACGGTGCAACTGCCCAATCTGACGCGCCAGATCGACCATAAAAGGCCGATACAGCTGATCACTTCCACCAGTCAACAAGCTGGTACCCACCTTGACGACCAGTCGCCGGGGTATCAGCGTCTGTACATCAGTCATACCTGCCCTACATTTGCCATCCAGACTACTCGCCCAGAGGGCATCCGCAATGATAACCTATCCCAACTAGAGAACAATCCTAGCATTCAGCCTAACACCTGTCAACCGTTGCAACCGACCAGAATATGAAACAACACGGATCCGCTCATGGTTATACTACCCGCAACAGATACGATGATGTACGCTCTTGCTCATGCCAAAAACCTGGTTTCATACTTGTTCGGTCTATTGTGTTTTTGCCATGCATGCGCTACAATAGAAGAAGAAACCTGGGCAGAGTATGAACAGACTATGGAAAGGAAATGACAATGCAAGAACAGATTGACAAAAGAGGCGGTATTTTTGCCATGGCATTTAAAGAGGTAGGTCGTTTTTGTGAAGAAGTTGCGGCCAAAGGCGATGAGTGGGCCAACAAAGTTCGCGATGACTTGAACGAGCGGGAAAAGCGTCGCCAGATGGAAGCACAGACAAAGCTACTCGAAGAAGAACGCCTGGCGCGTGAGGCTGGTGTGCAATCCAAGACATCCATGCCTGCGCCTCAGCGGCGTCTCACCCCATAACGCGCTGTATCGTCGCTCCGGGATGCTGCCGTATCCCGGAGCGCAAGGACGCTGGCACAACCGCTGCCTATGATGGCCTGCAACTGCTTGCGATTGCGTTACCCAATGTTGACCATACCTGGTACAATAAAAGAATATATTTTTCCATGCTACCAGGAATGGACATGAGTGATCAGCAAGCAGCAATTATTGACCTTGGTTCAAATACCACCCGGATGATTGTCATGGCCTATCAGTTACGGCATCACTTCCGACTCACTGGCGAAATCAGCGAGACGGTGCGCCTAGCCGAAGGCGTGCGTGATGACGGCGTGTTGCAGGCCACCCCGATGCACCGTGCGCTGGAAGCCCTGAAAATGTTTCACACACTCTGCCAGTCCTCGCAGATTGACCATGTGATTGCCGTGGCAACCAGTGCATTGCGTGAGGCCAGTAACCAGGCCTCATTTTTATATGCGCTGAAACGCGAAATTGGCCTTGACATGCGGGTCTTAAGCGGTGAAGAAGAAGCCTACTATGGCTATCTTGGCGTGATTAACTCCCTCCCTATGACCGATGGCTTTGTCATTGATATCGGTGGTGGCAGCACCGAAGTGACCCAGGTGGCCGATCGCTCATTTGTTCAGGGTATCTCACAACAAATGGGCGCGGTGCGACTGAAAGAGCGATTTGTGCAATCCGATCCGATTAGCGCCAAAGAGCTTGATACCCTGGAACGTGCTGTGGAAGAGGCGTTTGCCGAACTGGACTGGCTTCATACCGGACCACGCCAGACGCTTGTAGGTCTTGGTGGTACAATTCGTGCCCTGGCTCGCATTGATCACAAACGCCGCAACTATCCGATTGAGCGTATTCATGGCTATGTCTTGACCCGACGCTCGCTAGAGAATATCGTGCATACCCTTGCGGTGAGCACCCAGCGTGAACGTGAGGCTATTCCGGGCCTCAACCGCGACCGTGCCGATGTCATTCTGGCTGGAGCGGTAGTCCTCCGCCAGTTGATGCGTCAGGGCAAATTTGCCGAGATTATGATTAGCGGTCAGGGTTTGCGCGAAGGTGTCTTTTATGAGCACTTCCTGCGCCATGAACCACGACCGCTCTTTGCCGATGTGCGTGCTTTTAGCGTGCGTAATCTCGCCTATCAATGCCAATTTGATGAGGCCCACGCCAACCGTGTCTGCGAACTGAGCCTATCGTTGTTTGATCAGCTAGCAGCACTGCATGGGTTTGGCGATTGGGAGCGCGAACTCTTGAGTCATGCCGCTATTTTGCACGATATTGGCAAGCATATTAACTTTTACGACCACCATAAGCACTCCGAGTTTCTGGTAGTCAACTCGCCACTGCAGGGGTTTACCCATCGCGAAATTGCGTTGATTGCGCTGTTAACACGGCTGCATCGCAAAGGCGATATCAGTAAACGCGAATATCAAGGCGTCTTGCAGCGTTCCGACGTCGAACGCGTGCAAAAACTTGGCTCGTTACTGCGCATTGCCGAATATCTTGAGCGGAGCAAGGGCCAGCTGGTGCACTCTCTACAGGTACAGATCCAGCCCGATTTTGTGCGGATTCAGATAGAAGCAACCGGCGATGTATCGGTCGAAATCTGGGATGCCAACCGCCGTTCAGAACTCTTTCGCAAAGCCTTTGATCGTGATATCACGATTGTCTGGCTACCTGAATCATAAGTTGCACCACCAGAGAATCTATGGTATAGTGCCATTTACGGTTCTAAATAGCGGTCATACAGGGGAAAGGTGACCAGGAGGAATGCCCACACAACACGTACTGTTTTAAGCGCATGGGCCTGATGTATGCCACAACAGAGGCACACATCAGGTTGACGAGGTGGAGGTTCCCCATTTCGCAATGGGGCTAACAGACGAGCCAGCATGGTCTCGTTCTGGAACATCGAGAGATCAGCGGATGCCTCCCAGGTGCTATCACCACCTGTCAGTGTGCTGGGAAACGCCTTCCGGTAACGGACCAGGACAAACCAGACACGGTGAATAACCCTTCTCTTTTCTTTGGCTTTCCCCATAGAGCGTCTTTTGCTGCCGGTATCGCACAGGGGGTGTCTTGTATGTACGCCCCACGATACAGGCTAGCTTTGCTATCGCCAGTGTGCAAAACGCAGGGCACGTTCTGCCGGTTGCACGTGTGCTGGTCGTAGCTTCGTGTTGTCATGGGTAACATCTTAATTGACATAACGCTCGTTGGTGCAGCAGATGAGGACATATCGCGCTGCGGTGGCCTCGACCAGCTGTGACGATGGGCAAAGAAAGGGAAGAACATTATGTGTGGCATTGTAGGCTATGTTGGCCCGCGTCCAGCGGTTGAGGTGGTTGTCAGTGGGTTAAAGCGTCTCGAGTATCGCGGGTATGACTCGGCGGGGGTCGCCGTCTATCAGCCCGAACCGCAGCCGCACCTTGCGCTCTTGCGCAGTGTGGGCAAGCTGCACCAGCTGACTGAGCGTTTACAGCATGCAACGATGGGCGGCAGCTGCGGTATTGGGCATACCCGCTGGGCGACCCATGGCGGCGTCACGGAGGCCAACGCCCATCCCCACAGCGACCAGCAGGGTCGCATTGTGCTGGTCCAGAATGGCATTGTCGAAAATTACCTGGAACTGAAAGAACGTCTGATCGAACAGGGCCATGTCTTTCGTTCGCAGACTGACACCGAAGTGATTGCTCACCTGGTTGGTCGCGCCTATGCCGAATGCGGCTCGCTAGAGCTAGCAGTGCGGCAGACGCTAGACCTGCTGCATGGCGGTAACGCTATTGTTGCCATGTGTGTGGACGAGCCGGACATGTTGGTTGCGGCGCGGCTGGGCAACGCTGGCGGCGTGGTTATCGGTCTGGGTGATGGCGAAACGATCATTGCTTCGGATATTCCCGCCGTACTCGATTATACCCACCAGGTGCTCTTTCTGGAAGACCGTGAGCTTGCGGTCATCACCCGTGCTGGCGTTCGTATCAGCACGCTCGCCGGTGAGCGTATCCAGCGAGCAGCGACGCGGTTGGAGTGGGACCCGGTATCGGCAGCACGCGGGGACTACGAGCACTATATGCTGAAAGAGATTTTTGAGCAACCCCGCGCTTTGATGGATGTGCTACGCGGCCGAATTGATGTGGAAGCGGGCCGGGTGACTCTGGATGGGCTGCATCTGGACGATACCGCGCTACGTCAGATCAACCGTGTCTGTGTGGTGGCCTGCGGCACGGCGATGCATGCCGGCCTGGTGGGCAAATTTATGATTGAGATGCTCGCCGGGGTGCGGGTGGATGTCGATTATGGGAGCGAGTTTCGTTATCGCCAGCCGGTGCTGGATGAACACACGCTGGTGTTAGCCATTACCCAGAGCGGCGAGACGGTGGATACCCTGGCCGCGCTAGAAGAGGCACGCCATCAGGGTATCCCCAGTGCGGCTATCGTGAATGTGGTGGGCAGCCAGGCTACGCGCATCGCTAGCGGTGGCGCCATCTACCTGCACGCCGGGCCAGAGATTGGCGTCGCCTCGACCAAGTGCTTTACCAGCATGCTGGTCGCCTGTTACCTCTTTGCGCTACGACTGGCGCAGGCGCACCGGCGGCTCAGCGCGGATCAGATACGTTCCCATCTCCAGGCGCTGGTCGAGCTTCCATCACGCGCCACCCAGGTGATTGAGCAGGCCCAGCCGATGTGTGTGCAACTGGCCGAGCAGTACCATCATGTCCACAGCGCACTCTATCTTGGCCGCCAGATGAACTACCCGATTGCGCTTGAGGGGGCGCTCAAACTCAAGGAGATTAGCTATATTCACGCTGAGGGCTACCCGGCTGGTGAGATGAAGCATGGGCCGATTGCGCTGATTGATGAGCATCTGCCGGTGATCTGCATTGCCCCGCGTGATACTATTTATGAGAAGATGTTGAGCAATATTGAGCAGGTGAAAGCACGTGGCGGCCAGGTGATTGCGATTGCCACTGAGGGCGATGAGCTATTGGCGCAGGAAGCGCGGCATGTCCTCTCCATTCCAGAGACGAGCACGCTACTCACACCGGTGTTAACGATTATGCCGCTGCAACTGTTGGCCTACTCTATCGCGCTGCGCCGTGGCTGCGATGTCGATCAGCCGCGCAACCTGGCGAAGAGCGTGACGGTGGAGTAGGAGAGCCATCGTATATCTCATGTTTGTGCATGAATAATGAAGCTGATAACTGCTACCAGGTTGTTCCTTACTTTACGATACTATTAGAGAAATCTGGTGCGGCTCAGCATGCTGAGCCGCACACCTGACAGCAGAGAGATTACAAAAAGGCCTTCAGAACACAGATTTCTCTAAAAAAGGCTGTATTCAACCTTGTATTCATTCACACTTGGCATACCATGGCACACCCACCGGTGGCTCCGGAATGGTCACCGCACCATCAATAGTCGGTAGTACGGCACGTCGTTCACCGTTCGCTTCCCACAGACTTACCTTTGCACAGCCATAATCAGCCGCAAAAGTTGGCCAGACACTCCCTGTGCGCCAGAAAACATCCACCGGTTGCTCTTTCTGATCGGGTCTGGTAAAACGATACCAGTACACGCCTGCTGTCTCTGGCGTGGTGTTGTCAGCAATCACCTGCTGTAACGTGTGTCCTTCAAGCATCTGTGTGAGCTTCCTGTAAGCAATGAACGCTGGTTTGCGCAAGTCATCCTGTTCTGGATCGAGTGGGTAGCTACGTCGCAGCAAGCCGTAGTGGAATTGCTCCTCTGCTGCATCAAAAAACGGCTGTTCATAGTCGGCGTCATCTGTTGTGCTGTTACGCAGTTCATACCAGAACACCTTTTCCACACTTGGATGGGTCAGTGCCAACAAGTACATTCGCACCAGGTAGTATGCCTGTGTTTCCTCATCCAAGCCAAGTTCGCCCGTGTATGTTGACCAACCCATCTCAGTTATCCAGATAGGCAGTGATCCGAACGGTTCCAACAGGCGATCCATAGCGTGCAGCTCAGCACGAAAGTCTTCTAACTGACCCTTCCGCGGCAATCTATCTTCCGGCGCGGAGGGACGATAGGGATGAATGGCAACGATATCCACATGTTCCAAACCACCCACTTGCGCTACATCACTCAAATAAGAACGATAATCACTATTAAACACAGGAGGTGGCTCTACCCATACACTTGCTAGGCCGCCCAATACTAGTTGGGCTTCCGGATCTGCTGCCCGCGCTGCCTGCCGCGTCACTGCGAGCAGTTGTGTATACTTCTCTGGCGTATTAATACCCAGATGAGCACCGTACAGATGTAAATTCGGCTCGTTCCAGACCTCCCAGTACTTCACCCATCCTCTTTCATAACCATAGCGTCGCACCGTAGCATAAACAAAGTCGCCCCAGTCATCAATCCAGGCATCGAGTGGTGCCGGTTCGTGTCCGTAAAACCAGGCTGGATGATAGCTCAGTAACGCCAGCACATGAATACCCGCTGTCACTTGTATGCCAATAGCACGGTCATAGTCGTAGAGTCCTCTGGCGTAGCCAGGATAGGCAGTCCAGACAAACATGCCATCACGATGGCGTTGAATGGTTGCCCAGGTTAACTCTTCGCGTTGCCACTGCACACCCGCCTCCTGCATCAGTGTCACCATTGCACGGTAATCGTCGTCGCGTACTCGCACGCCTAGCCGTGAAACAACACCGAATGGACTGGTATTGTGGTGATCAGGCAGGGGCAAGCGGTTGTTGACAAGGGTGATCGGCAATCCCACCAACGGCAGCAACAGCACCAGGGCAATGACACTGCGGGGGATGCGTTTCGGCGGCTCTGGCGAAGTGCTATACTGCCACACTATAGCCCAGAGTAATGCAACGACCAGAACCGGGGTATATACATACGGGCTACTCACCGGATGAAAGAGCAGATAAAAGAGCAAACTTGCTGTGATGATTGATAGCAAGGCAAACATGCTACGAGCACGATACCAGGTAAGTAACAGCATGCTCGCCGCAAGCAGCAACTGAGGTAGGTTGAAAAGTAACCGTGCGGTACCAGTCGTCTGATAAGCCTCTGCGCTACCGAGCACCTGTACACCCGTTAGAAGCGTGTTCCCTGAAAGCTGCAGTGGCTCCAGCGCCGCCCCCATGCCAAGTGCCCATAGTGGACGTTGAAAGCCTGCCAGTTCTACCCATGTCTCTGGGTGTGCCCAATAGCGATGGGGTACAATATCACCAACATTCATCCACATCCAATACCATGTAGTGAGATACTCTTGCAACCAGAACGCCACTGGCAGAAGGCAGAGCAGGGCCATCATCATGACTGCTATGATGGCGAGCAGCAGGGTGCGCCACCAACCGTGCCTGTGTAACCAGTACAACAAGATAAAAGGCACAACAACCATTGTCAGTAGAGAGGCAGCACCTGCCAAGCCCATCAGCAGCACGGTGGCCATGGTGCGCTCGCTCACCAGCGTGGCCAGTAAGAGCGCAATGAGTGCCAGTGGTACAGGGGCAATGCTGGTAAGTGACCAGTGCAGTGCAGCCGGTAACAGGAAGACTGCACTCCAAAGCAGCAGTACCCGATCATCATTCCAGACAGTTGCCAAGGCAGCACGCGGTGGGGTACCTGCGTTTGTCTGAAGCGCGATAGCAGCCCATGCCAGCGCCACGCCAATCAGCAGTTCAGCGAGCAGATTAACCAGACGTACATCCAGACCAAGTACATAGGCAGGCAGATAGGCCATCCAGGCAATGGGAAGAGAGGTAGGTGGTGATTGCCAGGGAGCCAGCCTGAGCACACCATCGTTGAGTATGTAACCGAATCGTTCTATGGTGAGAAGTGCATCGGCAGAAAAGCTCTTCATTGGCTCAACAAAAAAACAGGCGAGCCGCACCCCGCTACCCAGAAGCACCGCACTTACCACTATCCAGCCCGAGGCAGGTGGCGGAAAGAACAGCATACCAGTGAGCAGTAAAGCTCCACCAGCAAACAGTGCCAGCAACAATGGATGGAGACCAAACAGCACACCGAGTACATCACGCGCGAGTGCCAGCCAAGCCAGCAACAAGACCAGCACCAGCATGCGGCGTGGCAATCCGGGCAAAATACACTCGCGGCGATCGATAATCGCAAAGACCACCCATCCCAATGCAACAAGCAACAATCCAAGAGCCGCTGCCGTTTCAAGATGGAGTGTGAGCGGGGCAGGCAAACCATAAACCTGCGGCACGCTGCTCACCTCTAGCAGCAGCACAAGTGCGAGGATAGGAAACAAGTAATATGCAGTGCGGTGCAATAGATGCATACATCACTTTGTTCTGTTTAGTTCTTGAGAAGTTGTTGTATCCAGTCAGCGACTTTTCGCGTCTGAGCATGCCCCTGTGCTGTTGTACGGACTATGAGATTCTGCGCTTTCTCTTGATCGGCCCATAGCACATAAATAAGACCATCATCCGAGATACGCTTGATACGTGTCAATGTCGTATTTTCATAATTACCACCAATAATCTGTTGGACTGGTTGAAGATTTGCAACCTGATGGCAAAAGTCGAGTATACCCTTTGGGGGATGATGCTGTTGTTTCAGGAGTGAAGACGCGATTTTGTCATCGATCTTGTCTATATTTGCAGATGGTGGATCCTCGATAGCCTGCGCTTCCTGCTGTTCACGGCGAAACCGACGATAGATTACTTCTCCTATAGGGGAAAGGAAAATGTGTCCATCTTCATCAGGGAGTGTCAGTAACGCTCTGATATAATCTTTATCAGGAAGACCTGCTAAACGTGATTCAATATCACACTTATGACGAATATCACTGTCAATCCAATGAAAAAATGACGGGTAACTCAGAATCAGGCTTGTATCCCAACCGAGTGGTACTGGATTAAATGTCACCAGACTTTGAAATTTCTCATAAAGATATTTGACAGGAACTTGATACAACATTCCTAGCATAGTACTATAAACAACTTCTGCTTTGAAACCTGCCGTAGCATTGATAATGATCTCACGTTCTTGCTTTTGGGCACGTTCAATTTCAGTGATCAGGCTATTGACCAGATTACGTAACCCTCGTGACTCTAGGTGCCGTTCATCATCAGCGATTTGTAGTTCAACAAGTCGTACATCATTATATTCTTTCCCTTTCAAGAACTGTTGAATTAACATAGCACAACAACGTGCTTCATCTGTATCAGTGTGTAGCAGCACAA
This sequence comes from Chloroflexaceae bacterium, assembly GCA_012034075.1. Taxonomy (GTDB): domain Bacteria; phylum Chloroflexota; class Chloroflexia; order Chloroflexales; family Chloroflexaceae; genus JAAURD01. The sequence continues at coordinate 13,744 of JAAURD010000028.1, forward strand.
TTTCATCTCTCGGTTCAGTAAACTTGAGTAGAGAGTTTGTTTCTGCTGAAGCGCGTTCGGGTTCTGTACGTAAGTACTGGCGCATCTGATCTTCAGTCGGTGTTTCCGTACTATATGTTCTTTTTGTGTTGGACAAGAGCGAAATACCCGTTGTTGTCAGGATAGTTTTCATTTGTCACTTCGCTTGTGTTTGCAATCCCATTAAAGTTAACATGAAGCAGTCTCAAAAACAGATCGCGGCTTGTCCCGACTGTTTCCCGATGCTTCAAAAAATGTGATCAGATAGTTTTTGAGACCAGTTCATGTAAAGGCTATTGTATCATGGAATGAAAAATGCCGATACATACACATTCGTATCAAGCACTACCCGAAGACAGTTAGTCACCCTAGAATAGTGTTCTGTCGATATATGCGTTGTATAATAGTTAAGGGACTACCATCAAAATTGCCAGGATTAATATCTTTCACGAGCATAGGTTCCGGGTCACTCGCTTGGACACGGGGCAGGCTTGGGAACATCACCAGCAAGCAGATGATTGCCAGGAAAAGAAGTAGCGATAATTAATGGACGACTGCTCCGCGGGGAGGTGGATGGTTGGTGAAACATAACGATATCCTTTTCTAGCTCTAGTTCAGTATGTGGAGAGCCATATGTGAAACCACGCCCCCAGCACCGCAGCACCGGGGACGTGGAGGGTATAGGTGGATGTGGGGTCTACCAGTCGGGGTCGCTCCCTTCCGTGACGAGGGTGCTGCCGCTACCATCGGTGTTCACGATATAGATTTCACCAGCGATACTGAAACCCGTCAAGGTAAATGCCAGTCTCGTACCGTCAGGTGACCAGCTTGGTTCACGACCATCAGTCACCTCGGTACGCCCACTACCATCCGGGTTGATGATATACATCGGCACAGGACTTATATCATTGGCAGCAGTGGCGAAAGCCAATCGTGTGCTATCGGGTGACCAGTCTGGCCAAAGACCATTCAATGTTCCCGTATCAACCCTGGCTGGCTGCGAACCATCGCTATTCATGATGAATATTTCTGCGCGAACCGCACCCACCGGGTTACGTTCCACTGTGGCCTCACGATCTGACGCAAACGCAATGCGGCTGCCATCCGGCGACCAATCAGGGAACCCATCACCAGATGGGTGGTTGGTCAGGTTTGTTACACCAGATCCATCGACATTCATAACGTAAATATCGCCATCACGTTCAAAAGCAAGCTGACTGCCATCTGGTGACCATGTTGGCGAACTGCTCATCCCACTTGTAGTAAGCGAGATTTGCCCAGCCCCATCAGCGTTCATAATGTAGATACTGCTGGTTTCAATATCAACACCACGCACAAACGCGATACGGCTCTTATCCGGTGACCATACTGGCTGGCTGGCATCGCCGCTGGTCGTCAGTTGAGTCCGCCCACTGCCATCGGGATCGATAGTATAGATGTCAGTACTGCTGAAATCATCAGCACGTAGAGTATAGACAATCCGGTCGTTGACTGCCGGCGCGGGCGCGGGAGACACCACCGGCTCGCCCACTAGCGAAGCGCCCAGGCGGCTCAATAGCACGTTGAACGGCGGCTCGTTCTGCGGGTGCCGCTCGAAGCGCACCCGCTCGAACCACTGCACGGTGTAGGTGTTGCCATCCTCCAGCGTCGCCTCGAACTCGCCGGTCAGCGGGAAGCCGAACAGCGCGAGGCTCTCTGCCGCCGTGAATCCGGGCTGCCCATCCAGGTTCAGGCCGTTGCTGCTCCAGTAGGCCAGGAAATCGCCGCACACGTTGTAGCCGGTCTCGTTGAAGTAGGTGCAGCCCTCGTGCGGCTCCTCGCGGGGCGGTGGGCCACCGTCGCGCTCGACAAACTCGGCACCCAGCCGCCCGAGCAGTACATCGAAGGGCGCTTCGTTTTCCGGGTGCAGTTCAAGCCGGTTGCGCTCGAACCACTGCACCTGGCCCGTCCAATCGCCAATCGTTTCCTCACGTTGCGAGGTGATGGGCAGGCCGAAGACGGGGAGACCGCCGTTCTGCTGCCAATACTGCAAGATGCGCCCGGAGACGCACAACCCGGTTTCCTGAAAACACTGCTCACCCTCTTGCGCCTGCGTCGGGGCAGGCGTGGCCACGAGCGGCAGCAGCAGGGCAACCAGGGCCGCCAGGGCGAATACCGTCCAGTTCCGTTTCGATCCGATGGACATGCTGAACTTCCTCCTGATACAAAGATGTACTCAGTATAATTAGCCCTCAAAAAAAGAACGTACGCTTGTGAAAGTGGTGCTCCGTGTCTGTGAACGGAAAACAAGTCTATGGAATGGAAATCAACAAACGGGGGTGATTGCCATCGAGATAGAGCAAGAGAGGGTAGAACTTCTGCACCTCCGTCACCGAGTAGTCTACTGCCTTCGCTTCAACGACGGCAAGAGCAATATCGCAGTAGCATAGCAGATAGTCAGCGCGTTTGGGCGATTGGCGCATGGGCTTGCGCCGACCGTTGGCAACAATGCGGCTTGGCGCAATTGTATACCCTTCGACTATCGTATGGGGAGCGTTATCCTAATCTGCTGCCACAAGTGCAGATGTGATAAATTGGCGGCGGGTCTCGGCTTCATTCATCGGTTATGGTTTAACCCTCTCGTTAGTGTTGGTCTTGTCACCACTTCAACGGTATGCTATAATAGTTCTACCAATAAAAAAGCGTGATTGAACGACTCATTCCTTTATCCCGGGTTGTGTCCTGCTTGTGTTTATTATAATGCGTATTGGCTGATTTGTCTAACGTTTCATGCGTTCGTTTACAGGTAATCGGAGTCCATCAAAGCATGACCATGTTATCAAAGGCTCATTCGCTATCTCCTGATGTTGCATCTCACAACGGCTTATCCGGTGAAACCAGGAAGGAAAAACAATAAAAGGAAAGAACACTATGTCTAAGTACAGACTTAAACCTCGACAGAAAGCCTGGCTAGTCGGATTGCATGTGCTGTCTGCGGGACTCTGGCTGGGTGCCGGCACCAGCCTGATCCTGATCAATCTCACTATCGGCCCGGACAGCGGGCTGCACGCTATCAACGCCACCGCCAAATATATCGATGATTTTCTCGTCATCCCCGCTGCTATTGGCAGTCTGCTCACCGGGTTGCTCCTCAGCTGGTTCACCAACTGGGGTTTCTTTGCCTACAAGTGGGTAACCATCAAGTGGGTTCTCACACTTGCATCCATTATCCTGGGCACCTTCTGGCTTGGGCCATGGCTCAATGGCATGGAGGTAATCAGCGCAACGGAGCATGCCCGCGCGTTGCAGGATGCAGTCTATCTGCACTACATGCAGATGAACGGCATCTTTGGTACAATCCAGGTCAGTTCACTGGTATTTATGATATTCCTATCCGTTTTGAAGCCCTGGAAAAAATGGAAGCAGCAGCAGTTGTCCTGAACCGGCGAGAGATGCTGCCAACACAGATTCAGACCAGCAATCAGTGTAAGCCCTGCTGAAGCGTCGCTACCGTGCGGAACTGTGTGAGGTCCATGTGAAGTTCCACCAGAGTCTGCGCAAGCTCAGGTCTGACCCCAACCAGCACAATTTCAGCCCCCACAAGTCGTACTGCATGCCCCATCTGGATAATCACCTGTGCTGAAGCTGTGTCGATCAGTGCAACTCCGGTGAGATCGAGGAAGACCAGCCGCACCCGTTGTCGGTCCTTAACTGCACACAAAATGGTACTGAGGAGCAACTCAGCACGCTGGCTATCCACTACTCCGATGATCGGCACAATCAGGGCATCTTCACGCACGGGGATAACGGGTACGGACAGTGCAACAATCGTAGCGCTCAACTGCTCCTGAAGCCTGATGCTGGCACGCAGTTCTGCTGCCTGTGCGCGCTGTGCAACCAGCGCTTGCTCGAGGTCTGCCGTGCGTACAACGACCCGCTGCTCCAGGTCTGCATTTGCTTGTGCAAGGTCTGCATTCGCCTGTGCAAGCTGCGCCGCGCTGTCGTCCAGAGCAGCGCGAGCAGCTTCTGCTTCGTTCTGGGCACGCTGCGCCACTTGTTTAGCGCGAGCCTGGCTCAGGCTCAACAGGATCGTCAGGCCGATGGCAATGATGATCATCTGACCAACGAGCGTATCGATCTGCTCATGGGCAATGTAGATTGGCATGCCATAACCAATCGCGACCGCTACGTAAGGCAGCAATGTTCGGAGACGACGCGGCCAATCTGTCTGGAAAGTAGCCATCTCAGGAAGATACGTCTGCCAATACTGCACCTGGGCAGCAATGACCGCAGCTAGCCATGACAGCACAAAGAGGCTATCAGTCCAGAAGAAACCGGTGTAATAAACATCCTGAAGTGAAAGATAGCCATACGTGGTATTTGCGGTGACATATAAAAAGAAACTGAGACCTAACCAATAGAAGGCTGACTGGCTGACACCAACCGGGCGGCGGTAGATGACGGTTACACTGGTGAAGAATAACAGCAGAGAGCCAAGTGGAAAAGCCAGGGATACTACCGCGCCAAGCCAGCTCTCATACTCTGCGGTGATAGTCGGCTGGATCACCAGCACCCAGAGCACCGATCCGAAGCCGAGCATGACAATGCCCGAATCAAACCAGAGGGTCACCTTATCGTATTCGGTCACCGCTTTGGTAGGGAATGTCAGCATACCCCAGAGCCACAACAGGTAGCAGAACAGGAACACACCATCGGCAAGCGAAGGGAAGGGTATCGTAGCTAACGCCAGTTCCTGATATGTATAGAGTACATTACCAACAGTCAACATGAAGAAGCCAGCGCACAGGATCCACCAGCCACGCCGAACACGCACTCCTAGCCGACGATTGACCCCGAGCCGTGCGCAGAGCAGCGTATTGGCTCCGCTAAGAAGCAAAAAGGCGATATTGGCGATAATGAGGCGCTGTACATCGTTACCCACTGGAAAAGCAAGCCAGATGATATAGAAAACGGTATAGGCGGCTATGGCGAGCATCAGCCATGCGCCCCAGTCATGCCAACGTGACGGTTGCGGATCAGTCGGCCGGATTGGTATTCCTCGGGGTTCTGACATGGACATTTCTAAAACTTTCGCTTGACAGACGGACCTAATCTGTATAAATGACAGAACTCGCTCGCATATAGTCGTAAAACCAATGGAACACAACTGATATCAGGTTTTTCCTCGTTCTGTCGCTGTCACATTCAAGAAGCACCACGCCGATAACAACCGGCCAGATGATTGCGTTGCGACTGTTGTTGCCAGCACATAGGTAACATATTGTTCTTTGATTATTATATCAGATAAGTGTCGTAAACGAAAGTCCTGAAAACAATGATCGCAGAACATGACCGGGTGATATTGAAGACCGAACTGTTAAATGTATGACTCTTGACGGGGAAACAATTGCATTAGTACCGCTCTTTACCGAACAGGTTCATGGCATTTAACAGGGTCAGTATGCGCATACTCACCCTGTTGAACTAACAAACCCATCGTAGCGGACAGAAGAACTGGCTTAGTGCTGCTTCGTTGTATTCTGCAACGCAGACGCAATACCTACCTGCAAAGTCGCACGAGTAATGATGCCTCTCAAATCCACCCCAAGTTGTACGAGTGCCTGGGCAATCTGCGGCTGAATGCCGGTCAGCATGACCTGCGCTCCCAGCAACTTCACCGCCTGCGCTGTAGTGATCAGTGCTTGAGCAACCTGAGTATCGACCGTCGCAACACCCGTAATATCCAAAATAACGAGCCTCGCTTGTCGTCGTGCTACGCCTTCTAAGAGGGTGTCCAGAATCATCTGGGCCCGCTGGCTATCAATCGTACCAATCAGCGGCATAATGACTACCGTATCTGAAATGGGGATCAGCGGCGTACTGAGTTCACGCAGGGTAGCACGTTGGGCGGCAATCACTTGCTCTTGCAATCTCGTGCGTTCGGCCTCCTGGCGCTTGCGCTCAGTGATGTTGCGCACGGTTCCGAGTGCAAATTCCTTGTCCCCAATCTGTAAATACGTGCCCGATATTTCAACTGGGAAGATGGTGCCATCCTTCCGCTGATGCACGGTCTCCAGGAGAATTGAACCAGACTGTTTGATATAGTTCCACATGATAGACCATTGATGCGGAGGAAAATTGGGATCGATATCAGCCAGCGTTTTCCCTATCAATTCATCGCGGTGATAGCCAAGTTGTTTACACGCTGTGGTATTGACATACACCAATTGCCCATCAGGGGTCATCAGTTCTACTCCATCACTGGCATGGTCGAGCGCAAATTGATGCATCTGAAGTTCAATTTCCTGCTGCTTGCGTTCAGTAATGTCCTCGAATAAACCAAGTACGGCAAAGACATCACCTTCCGTGGTATGGAGCGGGATTTTGGTGGTGCGCAACCATTTCGTCTCATTTGTTACACCCACTTCTACATCGACGAATGGCTCTTCAAAGCCAATTTTTGGTTTGTCGTGCTCCATCACATGGCTATCGTCAGCACGGTACAGATCAGCAATATCTACCCAGGGCATATCAAAATCATTCTTGCCCACAATATCACCGGGCGAAACCAACCCGGCGGCATCAGCAAAATATTGATTGCACCCCAGGTAGGTCAGGTCACGGGCCTTCCAAAAAATTGCCTGCGGGATGTGATCAATAATCAGGCGTAAAAACTGCTGCGATGTTTCAAGCTCTGTTTCAATCTGTTTGCGCTCGGTGATGTCATCGAAAATAGCCATAATACCGTTCACCTGCCCATGTTCATCGTGCAGGGGTATCTTGTTTGTGTTCAGCCATGCGAGTTTGCTATCGGCTTGCACCTGCCGTTCAACGATAGTCTGTTCGGCTGTATCGGTTTGCATAACACGCTCGCCCATCATGCGAAAGAACTCGGCCTCTTCAGGTTGCCAGGCGAGATCATCATCGGTTTTACCGATAACCTGTTCCGGCGTTCCCACACCAGCCATAGTCGCAAATGCCTGATAGACCCTGGTGCGATCTTGCCAGAAGACCGGCTGCGGCAGCGTATCGATAAACATTTGAAGTATTTCTGAGCTCTGACGTGCTTTTTCCTCTGATTGTTTGTGTTTGGTAATATCGAGCATATAGCCGTAGTAATGGGTGATAGTACCCTTCGGTTCACGGACAATCATCATAAAGACAGAAATCCAGCGGGTTTCGCCGTTGGCATGGAGCAGCCGATATTCCTGCTCAAAGGTCTCTTGTCCTTCAGCACTGCCGGTCCGCGCCTCTGCTGCCACACGTTGCAGATCATCTGGGTGGACGATGCTACTATACGGCACGCGTCCGCTCGTGACATCGTCGGCCTGGTACCCCAGTAACCTGGCAATATTGGGCGAGACATACTCAACCGGCCATCCTTCAGCACAGCGCCATACAAAGAAGAGCATAGGGCCGTGGAAAAAAAACGCCTGGTCAAGCTCAATGTGTTGCTGATGGCATCCATGGGACATATCGAGTCCTGTGGATGACTGATACAGGGCATATGGATGCCTGGCAGTGATAGACACCGGGTAGTGAGTGCTCATTAATCATTCCTTGTTTCTTATAGAGACATCCATGAATCATCGGACCATGGGAGCGGGTGCTTGCAGTGTCCGCATGCAGTTGCAAGCCGCCTCTACCTGGTGATAGTCCGACGTCTATCGCATGTCTCTATGAGCATAAAAAACGCTTGTTATGAAAATAAATTGTAACCATCAGTATAGCATGGGGTTCTCCCTTAAACAAGCAAATTTCAGGGTGTATATCGTTGAGAAATCTATAGAAACCTTCTGTTAGCAACAATTTCATCGTATTTCTACTCCTATCAACATTGATGCAGAAACGACCAGCTTATCCCAAATTCGGTTCATCGATACGCGATATCCAGATTCAGTATCATACCAAATTCGGGTGATCACTGGTATGCGCTTCATATTGATAGAACGCGGAGCGCCTGCTTTGTAGGGTCGCAGCGCGCTGCGACCCTACCAAAGCAGGCTACAAGCCGCACCTACGTCTCATATCGATGAACCGAATTTGGTATCAGACGTAGGTGCGGTTTGCAGCCGCACACGCCAGCGGCAAACAGGCGCTACGCGTCCTATCAAAGAACATACCAGTGATCACCTGAATTTGGTATCACTGTTCCATCTCCTCTCTATCTCCTCTTTTTCTCCCCTTTTATTCTGGCGGTTAAATGATACACTTAAAACAGTTATATCTACTGTTGAAGCTATCAAAAGGGGAAAGAAACCGCATGAATGGAACAACGCTCTCACAAACCAACGGAACCGTTCAGAACGATAAAAACGAGAACGAGTATCTCCGCCAGCGTGTCAGCGCGTTAGAAGAACAACTCCAGAAGATCAATGGAGCCATTCAAACACTACCCGAACAGGATTTTGCCCATCTTCAGCGCATCTACCAACATATGCATGGCAGTTCTCTTCCAGTAGAGGTAATAGTTTCTGCATCTCAGCACAATTCCGGTCAGGGTGAGACAACAGAAGCAGATCATCAGTTGCTTGTGTCCGTTTTTGAAAACTCTGCTGATTTCATTGGCATTGCCGCCCTGGATGGCCAGGCACGCTACCTCAATGCCGCCGGGAGACAGATGGTTGGTCTGTACAGCGATGCCGAATTTCTGCAAACGAACGTGATTAACTACTTTCCACCTGAAGACCATCAACGGCTAGAACAAGAGATCATGCCGGTTATTATACGTGATGGTTTTTGGAAAGGGGAGTTTCGCTTCTGTCACTTCAAGACCGGCGAACGTATCCCGATTGAATTAAACTTATTTCTTATTCGTGATCAGCAAACTGGCGAACCCACGTCTCTCGCTACCGTCACCCGCGACATCCGTAAGCAGAAGCAGGCTGAAGCTGAACGCACCAGATTGCAAGAACAAATCATTGAAGCCCAACGATTCGCCCTGCGCGAACTTTCCACCCCGCTTATTCCCATCAGCGATACCACTGTTGTCATGCCCCTGATCGGCACCATCGACAGCCAGCGGGCCCAGCAGGTGCTAGAGACCCTGCTCGAAGGCGTCAGCCAGCACCGCGCCCAGCTCGCCATCCTCGATATCACCGGCGTCCAGGTGGTGGATACCCAGGTGGCCAACGCACTCATCAGCGCGGCCCAGGCAGTCAAGTTGCTCGGCGCTCGCGTGATGATCACCGGCATACAGCCACGCATCGCCCAGACCCTGGTCCATCTTGGTGTCAGCCTGGATGGTATCATCACCCGTGGCACCTTGCAAGCAGGCATTGCCTATGCCTTGCAGCGGTAACATCCTACAGCGTCTGGATGAACATCGTATAGGTGTATGGTCAAGGCATCGCAACGTGCGATGCCTTCGTTATATCTAGCACATACGTATCCTCTGTTTCGACCGGTTATTCCGTGCTTATAAGAGCAATAATATCACTGGTATTTCTGTTCTATGCAGACAAATGTTGCAACGCATGCATGTTCTTTTGTGTTACGAACATGCATGCATATGATCTTTTAAAGATAAAAGAAATACAGTAGTCGTAATAGGCGTGTGGATAGTGGGGATAAACCCATGAAATCGCTTGAGGTTGCGCCAAACAGGCAAGAACAACATGTGCAATGCTATCCCCATGATTCACAGCATACGAAAAGGCACGTGATACAACCCACAGTATTCCCGATCAACCACCAGACAACCCACCGAAACAGCGTTCTGGATCGCCTGGCAGGCTCTTTTTTGTCAACGGTGATACCACCAACTTTCCACGGGTAACACACTACTCTTCCCCAGAAATTTGTCAACGGTGATACCACCAACTTTCCACAGATAACCCACCAATCTTCCCCAGAGAAAGGGTTCAAAACGCAATGGTGCATACTATCAAGTATGTGGAAAAGTCGTGGATAGCGGGGATAAGTCTTTCTTTTGGCATAGAAAAACCCACTCATGTAGGATACATGAGTGGGAAATCGCAGTAGCACAACACCATTCGTCTGATCGGTCAGCGTTACGAAGATTTTTCGGGACCGCCTCTTTCGGGGTTATCCAGATCGAGCGTGTTGATAAAATCGCGGAAGAGCGAGAGCGAATCATCACTGGCTATTTCCGTTTCTGGTTCGTCACCACCGGCTGTCGGCGCAATCGAAGGTTCTGGTGATGGCTGTTCATCTTCATCAAAGAAGACACCGGCTTGATCAAGCACATGGGTTTCGACATAAATTGGAACATCGGTGCGTACTGCTAGCGCAATAGCATCGCTGGGCCGGGCATCAACCTCAATCGTCCGACCATAGTGTTCAATCACAATATGGGCAAAAAAGGTGTTATCGTGAATATCGTTGATAAGGATATGCGCCACAGTCCCACCCATATCTACAATCATTGATTTGAGCAGATCGTGAGTTAGTGGGCGCGGAGGTTCGTGTCCTTGAATCGCCATAGCAATCGCTTCGGCTTCAAATGGGCCGATCCATATTGGAAGATAGCGGCGACTATCAGTCTCGCGGAGCACAACCACACGGTGTTGTGTCAAAAGGCTGACGCGGATACTGTCAATCGTTACACGTATCATCGGTTCGTCTTTCGTAGGACAGGCGCTGTACGCACGCACCTGTTCCGCTGCGCTGGTGAGATGAACTCAGAGACCCTGGCGTGTATCCTGGCCTACACGCTCCTTATCAAAACGGAAATACAGCTGATTCTGCCCTGAAACCAATGGAATGGCCTGCAAGCGGCACGGTGCATTTCCGGTACATTTACTGAAACAGTGAACTACGCTGGTCCTCTCACGTGAATCACGCTTGTATTATACCTTGATTCAAAAGAGAAAACCCTGGAAAAACTCTTTATTCCTGATTAAATCTTAACATGCACCGTAAGGATACGTCAAGTGTCCTGATGCTTGATTGTTCCGATTTCCAACATTCTTTTCAAAGACGTTCTGGTTGCCCATCAAGTTGCATGCAAACCGGGTTTAGGGTTTATCTGGTTCGGTGCGACGCAGCACAAAATCACGAAAACCGATGCCGGCCCGTTCTACCCACAGTTCCTGGTCGTCCAATGGCTCGGCAATATAGCCCAGCGAGCCATCACCGTAGTGCCGAAGATAGATCAGCAGTGACAGACTGTCAGCGTGCTGTAAGGGTAAATCTGCCCCATGCACCTGATCGTTCTGTTGGAGCAAGTCCAGCACAAACCGTCGTACCCGTTCGCGGCTGACGCTACGGTTGATATGGTGGCGGGTGCGGGTACGGGCTGCCTCAACATCGATTTCGGAGAGCATCAGCGGTTCATCCAGATCGGGCACAAAGGGCAGGTGCGGACGAGCCGGTGGCGCCAGCGATTCCGTATCCAGCAAGGCCATCGCAAAAAGGTTGATCAGCGGGGCATCGTCTTCTTGCAGCCACAGGTCGGTATCATCGGTATCGTTGTTATTGAGCAGATGGCTGATAATCGTGTGGAGCTGCCCGCTGCTAGTGGTTTCGGCCATCAGATGCAGCTCAATAATACGCACGGCCGAGTCAACAAACTGGCTATGGCGGACATCAATTGCTTGCAGGGCGCGGTCCAGGCCCTCAAATTGCTCGCGGATGTAGCGTAGCTGCAACGTGATTTCGTGGATCGCGGTTTCGGTGGATCTGGCATGACCACTGGCACGCATGCGCCGCGCCATCTCGTGGATCTGCTGCTCATCTTCGAGCTGGGTGAGCGCTTCGAGCACGCCCGGCCGAAAGCGTGATACATGGTCGGTGGTGCGCAGCTGATGATAGGCGCGGTCGAGGATCTCATTGCGATAGTTGAGAAAGAAATGCTTGAGAATAGCGCTGGTCTTCAGCTGGTTGAGCACCTGCTCGATATGCAGACCAATGGTATGTTGCAGCTCTTTGAGGCCCTGCACCAGCGTCATGGTCTGGCGATAGGCCTCGGGCAAGCGAAAGTGTGCGGTGCCATCGTGAACGGCGGCTTGCAGCAAGTCGTGGATTGAGCAGATGAGACCGGGCAGCGATGGCGCCTGGTTGCTGCTAATCTCGTGCAGCACATTGAGCAGACGAAAGGCGTAATCGGGCAGAATATAGGTCTGGGTGAAATCGCTCTGGGTTTCGATACGCAGCCAGCCACAACGAGTGAGATAACGCAGCAGATTGCCGGCACGAGCATGCAGGTCATCGGCCTCATCGAGGCTCATACTTTCGCTCTGGTCGGGGTTGATGTCCCAGGTATACTGCTGGGTAGCGAGCAGGTCGGCCACCAGGTTCACCGCCAACTCACGCGAGAGGGGCTGTTGCTGACGCTGTGTTTCGGCGAAGAGGGTCAGCAGCACGCTGGCGTAGGTAGGGGCACCCTGGGCCACCAGCGGGTTAAACAGGGTGGCGGGCACAACATCAAACAGGTTTACCATGGGCGCTTGTGTGGTGGCGGGGAGGGTGGGATTCGAACCCACGAGGGGTTGCCCCTAGCGGTTTAGCAAACCGCCGCACTAGGCCTCTATGCGACCTCCCCACGACAAATAAGCTAGCATATGATACTTTTTTGGCGGAGGAGGTGGGATTCGAACCCACGAGGCTCGCGCCTGGTGGTTTCAAGACCACTGCCATCAACCACTCGGCCACTCCTCCCACACTGCGATAGCCACCAGCCATATGCAGTGGCAGGCGGGACAGGAATCGAACCTGCAACCTGCGGTTTTGGAGACCGCTGCTCTGCCAATTGAGCTACCCGCCTACACGCTATCAGATCAATAATACCACACTGAACACGAGATTGCAACCAGCAAATTGGTCCGCTTTGAAGAAAAACGGACCGTCACTGGTGCAACCTACCCGATCATTCGGCACGCTGGCTGAGACGGGCAGCAATAAACACCCCCGAGGCCAGAATGACTAGGATGACCAGGCAGCCGCTGGTGAGCAGGGCCAGCTCGGCCCACTGGGGCAGCGGCACACCCGGGATGAGCGATGGCGCTGGCTCAGCGGTTGGCTCAGGCACGATTTCGGCCGGGGGAATATCGACCGTATCGGGTGGCGGCAAGATCGGCGCACCCGCAAAGCGGTCGGGCGGCGCGGCGACCGGGCCAAGGTCTTCGGGGAGCGGGGCGATCTCGGCGGCGCCAATGGATTCGCGCCATGCCGTATCTAGTTCATCCACCGAAAGGCCGATGGTCTCTTCTAGCGCAGTGTCGGTGGGCATAGCTGCGCCAAAGTCGTTGACCAGCTCGCTCATTGCTTCGGGGCCATAGGTGTCGATCATGTACGCGACCACGCTATGGCTCTGCGCATAGGAGAGGCGGGCCTGTTGGGGGTCAGCCGGAAAGTTGGCGGCCAGGGCCTCCAACGGAATGAGTTCGCCGCTGCTGGCCGCCTCGTTGACCATCAACGGAAATTCAGCATCAACAATACCCTGGTTATAGACGGCAAGCCCCTCGTTGAACCAGAGGGGCACCCCGCCATAGGGGTTGTCGGTGGCCTGATGCAACACTTGATGCGAGAGCTCGTGCGGTATCAGGCGCTCGATCTCGACGACATTGCCGGGTCTGATATGCCCCAGGATAAGCCCAAGAGCAGGCCATGCCTGTCCGCCAATCCATTCCGCCGAGTTGGATCGCAGAGCCGAGCGCATCGCATCGCTGGAGGCGTAGACATAGATTTTAATCGGGTCTTGCACCGTGGCGCCAATGTCTTGCTCAAGCTGCTGCAGCGACTGCTCGGTGACCTGCACCAGGGCATCGCCAAAGGTCTGGTCGCCCTCGTACCAATAGATCGTCACCTGACCAAACGACCGTTCTTGCCAGTCAAAGCGGTCATCGTGGTAGGCAACCTGCTGGGGCGGCGTTTCCAGGCGGTTGCCGTTGGCATCCTCAATCATCCAGCGGTACGTAAGGTCAGCACCGGGCGGGAAGTAGTAAACCTGGGTATTGATCTCATGCTCAGTGTCGATGCGTTGGGCCGGGCTGATCTCAATGGGGATAATGGTCAGACCATCGAGGCGAGCGGCGCCATAGAGCAGCTCAACGCTGGTGATCGGCGCGGCGCTGCTTTCGGCGCTCAACGTAAAGCGCATCTGGTCGGGAAAGCTCACCTGGGCTTCGCTCTGCAGCAGGGTGATCGCCGTTGGCTCAGTCTGGGCCTGGGCCGCGCCAGTCAGTCCCTGGCTGAGAGCAAGCAGCAGGCTAAGCAGCAGCACAATAGGCCATCTGGTGGTATGGGCGTTTCTGTTCATGGTATATGCTCCTCTGGGATGTGCTATGAGACCTGGACCATGTGCCATCTGAGATAGGATTCGATAAAGGGATCGAGGCTGCCATCAAGCACCGCGCGGACATCGCTGGTCTCTTCGTCGGTGCGATGATCTTTGACCAGGGTGTAGGGGTGCAGATAATAGGTGCGCATCTGGTTGCCGAAGTCGGCCTGGCGATATTCGCCGCGCAGTTTAAGCCGTTCCTCTTGCTGGCGCTGGAGTTCGCGCTCCAGCAGGCGGCCACGGAGCACACGAATAGCAGTCTCTTTGTTTTGCAGCTGCGAGCGTTCGTTTTGGCAGGTGACGACAATGCCGCTGGGCAGGTGGGTCAGCCGCACGGCCGAGTCGGTGGTGTTGACGCCCTGACCGCCATGGCCGGCGCTGCGAAAGACATCGATGCGCAGGTCATCGGTGTTGATCTCCACTTCGGGCGCGTCGTCCACTTCGGGCATAATCTCCACGCGGGCAAAGGATGTTTGCCGCGCATGCGCCGAGTTGAAGGGCGAGAGCCGAATGAGCCGGTGGACGCCAGCTTCGGAGCGCACATAGCCGTAGACATTGTGTCCCCGCAGTTCGAGCGTGGCGCTTTTGATGCCAGCTTCGTCACCGGGGCTTTCATCCACAATGCTCACTTTGTAGTTGCGTGATTCGGCCCAGCGGGTGTACATACGCATCAGCATCGCGGCCCAGTCCTGGGCATCCGTGCCGCCGGTGCCCGCCTGAATCGAGAGAAAGGCATCACGATCATCGTAGGGGCCGTTGAGCATCATGCTGAGTTCGCGCTGGCGCAGCTCGCGCTGGGCTTGCTCAAGCTCGGCGGCAATGTCGTCGCGCACGGACTGGTCGTCTTCGGCTTCGGCCAGTTCGATCAGTTCCTCTAGGTTGGTGAGTTGCTGGTCGAGGCTGTCCCACTGCTCCACCTCTTGTTTGAGCTGGGTGAGCTTTTGCATCAGTCGCTGAGCTTCGCGCTGGTCGTTCCAGAGGTTGGGGTCGGCGGCGCGAGTTTCGAGTTGTTCGATCTGCTGCTGCTTGCTGGGCAGGTCAAAGATGCCCCCGGATAGCGATGGCAGCTTCGCGCAGTTGTTGGAGTGTGTCTTTGAGATCTTGCATTGGGTCATTTTCCTTCGTTTTGCTTGTTTGTTATTTGCTGATGTTATTATACCAGAATTGGGGAGCGGTTGGAGCGCAAAGCGCAAGTTGCAGCGTTGCAGCGTTGCAGCGGTCTGAGCGCAAAGCGCAAAGCAGCCTGAGCGCAAAGTGGTAACCATCCACCATGTTGCTATGACATTGTTTGGAACTATTGTACCATGCATGGCAAACGGTGGGAGCGCAAAGCGACGATGCACCACGCCGGCACGGCGGCACGGAGAAGCCAGCGCTGGTCGGTGAACACGGTTGAGAGTGTTGCACGGTTCGTTTGCTGCTGAAACACTTTTCGGCAACGATCCTGTTACTCTTTGGGCTTGGGACCGGCTTTAATGTAGGTCGTTGTTCCGCCATCTCGCTTGGGGCCAGAGAATGTGTACCATTGTTGCGGTCCGAGTGTGGTATTAAGCGCATCGGGTATCAAGTTATGGGCAATATTCTGGCGATCTTCAAATGTTTTCGGGAATTGATTGCTCAGGAAGCCAATCAGTTTACCCCAGAGGAGACCTCTTTCACTGTGGAGTTCATGGTGGAGGGCTGTTTCGTGGAGGAATGCTTCTATCGCTCGGTTGCGGTAGATGGTGAGTGGGTCGGGGGGTTCAGAGACCGGATTACCATCGGTGTCCAGGTTGTTGGTAAACGGGTCTTCTTCATCAAACATGGAGAGCGTGACCACCTGGTTGTTGCTTTTTTGTACTGGTGCGTTGGTGCGTTTCGCTACGTTCTGTTGTCCATTGGTCGTAATTGGCAGGGTTTCTGGTTGTATCGGTTCGGGAATGTGCAAGATCTGGTTCTGAATCGCCTGCTGGAGTGGCTCATCATATTCTTGTTTGAGCTGCGTAGCATAGGTTTGAACGGCAGGTTGATGGTACTGTGGATCAAGTGCCTGATACATCAGTTCAAATGAGAGTGCCCGCAGAGCGATGGGGTACGGTTTCCCGCCAACCGAACTCCAGAAGACACCCTGACCAGGGATAGGTTCGTTGAGCAATGCACTCAGCAAATCTTCGCTAAAATGGGCATTGGCTTTGCGTACATTGGTCAAATCGACCGCAGAGAGCAGGTGAAAGATAAACCAGTTATCGCCCTGACTGAGAATATCCACGGGGATGCTGCCCGGTTGCTGGGTAATCAGCAGGGCACCGAGGTCGTACTTGCGACCTTCTTTCACCCAGGCGATATAGGGTTCGGCCGCGGTGGCTTTTTCGTTGAGAACGGATTGGGCTTCTTCAACAACCGCAATCGTAGGAATGGTTTTGGGTTCGGCGGCGGTAAATTCGTGCTGATTGTGGTTAAATATCTTGCGCAGAATCAGCGCCGAGAGGATCAGCGATTGTCGGCCATGCATTTGAGAGATGTCAACAATACATAATTTGCCGTTCCTCAGCGCCTGTAACAATTTGTCTATCAGCAAGCTGCTGCGGCTATGAATATCCTTGACAATACGGGTCATATTAGAGCGTGCGGCGTAGGCTTCGACCTCCTGGCGTTGTTCATCCAGATTGAGGATCCGGCAGATAGCTTCTATAGATGCCTGATTGCCATGTTGATCGATGATATTGACGAGTTCTTCCCACTGTTTAGGGGGTAATCCTTTGAGTTTGTGGATATTTTGCTGGTTTTGTTGTTCTGGTGGTGTAGCAATACCAATAACATCTACCGCTCTAAGCCGCCGAATATCGAGCCGAATGCCATCGGCAACAAAGGATTGATAGAAGGCGCTGGGCGCTTTACGCGGGGTAAAGACGACGAGTTGATCCCGCAAAGCCGGCACATCACAGAGACCAGGCCGGCCCTTATCATCGGCCAGAAGTATTCACCGTCCGGGTCGAAAATGATAGTACCGACGGGGACCTGTTTGTTACCGCGTTTGGTGACAGTCGGGGTGGTTTCATACAGTTTGCTGAAGAGCAGCTTATTGAGGTTTGATTTGCCAAACCCGGCGCGTGCAAAGATAAACGAGCGTCGGGCAACGAGGCTCGTGACTGGAAAACGGATAAGGATTTCTGGTTCTTTCATCTGCATCCAGGTTTCGATCTGAATCTTCTTGCTTCTATATGCGTATATATACTCTCCCAGAGCAAAATGGCCAATTTCGGCGCCATCTCCATGGTGGCCGGTTATTTCTTGCAGGACGCTGCCAGAGGGGAACGCGACTGCACTGCCCACATGGGGAAGTCGGCGGTGTGATGCTACAAATGTCAAACATTGGCCTTGTTTGCGCAGAACACCCAGCACACGGATGTTGACGCGGTATTTGAGATATTGTTCGCGCAGGTCTTCGGGGATAGCACGTCCTTCGCGGACGGCGCGGATGTTAAATGCTTCACCCTGGGTAGATGAAAGCTTGCCTTCGGAAGCAAAAGAAGTAATGCGACCGAGGACGGCTTCTTCGGGGGTTTCCAACTGAACCAGGAGAAACTGACCGTGCATGGGGATGCTTTGAAAATCATTGCGGTAAGGCAGCACCAGATCGGCATGAAATTCGAGTCCCCCCTCACGGAAGCCACGAAAGACACCGATGATCTGATCAGGTGGAAAGAGATCGATGTCGGGCATACCTGTTTGCTCCTTTCAGTAACGCTGTCGCGATGGGTCCGCATCTTGCAGGCGGAAGGTATCGAGTACCGGAGCTTCGTGGCCCAATGTGTCGCGAATGCCTTCAAAGATATGGTCTTGCAGCATATCCAGGTCAAAGTCAATCAATGCCGCATGTTCGTGGGCCTGCTGCAAACATTGGGGATAAAACGGTACGGGAAAGCCGTTGATCGCATCTGCCAGCAGGTAGCCCAGAACAATCTGCGCATCTGCAACCTGGGGCAGGTAGATATCCACCGGCCAGATGGGATCGCGTGGTCCGCTGCCAAATTTGACAAAGAACATTTTGCCACCGAGGAAGGGGCCGGTCTGTTCGTTGCCAAAGGGCCATTTTGTATCGATGTAGGCTTTCTTTTCGATGTCCAGAGGTATGTCGACGTAGGCCGGGTAGTTAGTCACCAGAATATGCTCCAGGGCCATAGCGAGACGATAGCGGGTCAGGGCCTGGCTGTGTTTGGCAATCCCCACGAGATAAACTTTGCGTCGTTGTTTTCTGTGCCGTTCGATCCCTTCGTTCAGGCCATCGAGGTATCTTGCAAACAGGCCATCGGCAAACTGCTTGCTGCGCAGCAGGCCGTCAAAAACGATCAGCGTGTCGCTACCAAAATCTTTTTCGCGAATAAGCGAGAAGAGGGTCGCCCATTCGACCATTTCGCGGTAACTTTGCACCCAGGATGCACTGATTGTGTCTGTATTATTGGTCGTGCGGATCATCTGGCTGAGATGGGCGAGATGGCGCACGCCGAGATAGGCCATCATTTTGCCCAGCGCGGTGCGCGGTGTGCCATCAGCAGCCCATTGTTTTTCGCTCAGTTGTGTGATGTTGGTGGTAGGTGTGATCGCTTCCAGGCAATATTCGTTGTTGCTTGAGTCAACCACGCGGATAAGCTGCACCAGGAACGGGTCGAATTGGAGTTTGTTATTGCCGCCATCGGTAGCAACCAGCGAGATAGAAGTGCTGGTACGTGGTTGGATACTTCGAACACCACTTTTTAAAGGGCGAATTTCGGCACGGATCTGTTCCAAGAGACCACGATCTTCTCTAATGCGTTCGGTGATCTCTTGCTGGAGTGTTTGATAACTCTGTAGTTCTATCATAGGCCCCACGCCTTCTTTGCTTCGTTGCGCTATTGCCCGCTTGCTGCCTGTGAAGCAGGTTTTGCTTCTTGCGCTCATTATACCACTTTATGCTGGTTTTGGCAGGCTGCTCTCACTGCACACGGCGGCACGGAGCAGTGAGAGCAGCCTGAGCGCAAAGCGGAACATGTGCAGCGTGAGACGTTCAATGTTTGTGGTTAAAACATGCAAAAATGTGATACAGGTGAATGTTATTGTTCGTTTACGCTATCGATAAGCCAGCTATTGCCATCATCTGCTATTAAGTTGAAGATAAATGTTTGGCTGAACGATTTGCGGCACCCTGAGGGGCGATCAATGAAGGTGATCTTAGCCGATACGGTTGCCTGGTAGCTGTTCTGGCTCTGGGTAATGATATTTTGAGCGTAGACGTCACAGATTGCTGTCTGAAACCATGAGACATAGCTTTCAAAGTCCTTTTGGGATGCTTGAAAATTGGAACTGAGGACATTCCATGCATCGCGGTAGTTTTCGGCTGCAATCATTTGCCAGTAGTTTTCAATGAAAATATCAGGAGGGATTCTTGGGATGGGGCTGGGAATGACGCGGGTTGGCATTGGGCTTGGGAGGGGTTGGGTTGGCATTGGGCTTGGGAGGGGTTGGGTTGGCATTGGGCTTGGGTCAG